>JAFTME010000003.1 GCA_017452545.1 Clostridia bacterium
GATTTCACCTATTATCCTGCCATTATATCAAAATTTCAATTTTTCGGTATGCCGAAGGATCTCATGATTCAATCATGGATGATCACATTTGACAACCAAGGCGAAATTTACCATATACAACTGTACAGTAAATATAACATACAAGAAGGAAGCACGGTGGTCAACAGTTTGAAGCAAACAACAGACAAGAAAATCGTTTGGCCCGAGGAATTGGTCGGTGGTGGCACGGGTATCGGTGGAGTATATCGAATCGTTCCATTAGAATAAACCACTCAAAAAAATTCAGGAGGATTTTCATTATGTTCTATACTATTTACAAAAACACATTTAAGACCTTATTCCGCTCCGTTATTTTCTATCTTGCGCTTGCCTTACTGATCGGCGTTGCCATTTACGAGGCAATAGGCGGCGCGTATGGCTATTATGATATGGAGCTGAAGGAACTAATTATGGATACCGACCCGCGGTTTGTTTTGACCAAAGACAACTATATGCAAAATCCCAATAATGCCTGTTGCGCAAATATGATGATGTACGCCATGCCCCTGTTTGCCGTCATTTCCGCCGTGCTGGTGTTACATAGCAATTATAATGATCGTTTTTACGAAATCGAAAAAGCAGGTAACGTCAAGTCTGTGACCTACTTCATGGCGCGTATTTTGGCGCTGATCACCATCAACGCTGTGCTGATTGCCTTTACCAGCCTGCTCACGCACTATTGGTACGTCTTCTCCCGCGGCGGCGTGAACGGCATGGGAACCATGGAAATGCTACTGGATTCCGTCGGCCGCGTGTTGCGCTATGCCGTGTTCCTCGCCATTCCTTCCCTGACCTTCTATATAACCTTTACCTACGCCATCGGTAGCATTTTCAAGAGTGGCTGGGTCGGCGCCATCGCCGGTATGGGACACGTCGTTGCCTACTTCATGGGATATCTTATGCTGCGCTTGCAGGTGGGTGAAATTGGAAAATTATATTTTGAATACCTTTGCCCGATTCCTACTAAGCTGCGAAGCTATCTTTATGCCTTTGATACCGCTGATGTTGCTGCACACATGGAACGAAGCGAAACCTCGCTTGGTAAAGCCGCGGCCTGCGTTGGTGTGCTGTTGGGTGTGTCGGTTATTTACAGCACGGTCAGCTACCTTTGCCAGCGCAAGCGCATTCAGTAAGCAAGAGGAGTGAATCGAATGTTATTGCTTCGTACTTATAAAAAGTATTGGTGGGTTGTGGCGTTGCTTCTCCCCGTCTTTGCCATTTTGACGCGCGTTTGGGAGCCATCGTCGCTCATTATGCCCTATCCAAGGAACGGCTATCTTGCCTACTTAGAGTTGTTTTTACCTATGCTGTTATTGGTTCCCCTCTCGATGATGCTGTTTGATCGCTACGAGATTGAGCTGGCGCTGGTGTGTGGCGTGTCCACTATCAAGCTGATGCTTCAACGTGTGCTGGCGCTCGCCAGCTACGCCTACGGTGTCCTTGCTCTGTTCGTGCTCATCTTTCGCTACACCCCCTATGTCCCCGATCCGAATGCAAAGCTGATCTTTCCCATCGTCATCCCCGAGAGGTATCGGTGGTATATGCTGCTCTCTCTTGCTGTTACGCTATTGTTCTTCACCGCGCTGTTTCTGTTCTTCCGCGTGGTAACGCGCAACTGCTATCTGCCCGTGGGGCTTGGGTTGTTCGTCTTTCTATTCTTCAAGGAGCGATCGCAAGACATTCAAACGGCAGCGCTGGGCACGAAGCACGCCCTGTTTGACCCCTTTATATCCTGCTATTTTCTGGGGAACAGCGTTCCAGCATCACTCTCCCTTCCCCACCTTTGGACGCTCAACCGCTTGCTCTTCTTGGATCT
Organism: Clostridia bacterium; assembly: GCA_017452545.1. Lineage (GTDB taxonomy): Bacteria > Bacillota > Clostridia > Oscillospirales > CAG-272 > SIG644. The sequence goes on from JAFTME010000003.1 coordinate 1,856, forward strand.
TGGGCTGCTTCTCTTGGTGGTAAGCTGCCTGCTGCTTCGCCGTGAAAAGCTACATGAGGGCTTTGGCGAATAATAAATCAAAACAACTATAAAATTATGGAGGAATATCATGAATATCGAAATTAAGAATTTGACGAAGGTTTATCCGCTTGGAAAAAAGAAGGCGCTGGATGGCGTAAATATCACCATCGGCAAGGGCATTTTCGGTCTGATCGGCAGAAACGGTGCCGGCAAAACCACCCTGATGCGCATTTTAGCGACCATTATGCAAGCAACCGAGGGAGAAATTTACTTTGACGGTAAGGAACTGAATGCCAATAAAGAAGCCTTCCGCACCTCACTTGGCTATCTACCGCAAAGCACCAAGCTGATGCCTGCCTTGAATATCGTAGAGTTTTTGGACTACGTTTGCATCATGAAGGGCATCAAGGACAAAAACGAGCGCCGTGAACGCATCACTGCTGCCATTGAGACGGTCGGACTTGTTGGCGAGGAAAAGAAGCTACTGCGCGCCTATTCGGGCGGTATGCTGCGCCGTGCGGGCATTGCACAGGTGCTGATTGGGGATCCGCAGGTGCTGATCATCGACGAGCCGACAACCGGTCTTGACCCGGAGGAACGCCTGTATTTCCTCAATCTGCTCTCCAAGATCGCCCGCGATCGCACCATCATTTTCTCCACACACATCACCGCCGACATCGAGCATCTGTGCCAGGACATCTGCGTGCTGGAGAAGGGACAAGTCAAATATCTCGGTAAAAAAGGCGAATTCATTTCGCGCATCGAGGGCAAGCTGTGGGAGCATAACGGTACCCCCGAGGACGAAGAACTGCTTCGCACGGAAAGCGTAGTCACCTCGGTGGCATACGTAGACGGTGCACCGTGTGTACGCTACGTATCCGACGCGCCCATTCTCCTTGGTAGCACCGCTATCACCGCGACACTCGAAGATGCTTACATATACGCGTTGGGCGGTGTGAAGCGCTAAAATAACAATTGAAATAAGGAGAAACACCATGAAAAAATTACTTATCCTGTTACTCGCTCTCGCCCTTGTTTTGACCGCCCTTGTTGGGTGTGCCAAACCCAACACGCCAAACGAACCGGGGAGCCCCAACACCGACACACCCCCTACCCCGCCCATCACGGACGAGGACTATGACGAGATTATCGGCGGCGACAACTCCGGCAATCCCGGCGAAACGAATCCGCCCGAGGACAATCCTCCTGTGGACAATCCGCCTACAACAGAAACACCCGAAGGTAGCCAGGTGGCAAGCGGATTTTTGGCTAAACAAAAGAAGTACAACTACGGCGAGAACAATATCGTTATGCTTAACGTAACCAACCAAAACGAAGAAAATTACTCGGTTAAAGTAGAGGGCTATTATCTGGATGCTGACGGCAAAGTTTTGAAGACAGAAACCAAATTTGTCGAGGGTTATGCAGCAGGGTACGTCAAGGACTTCCTCTTTAACCCCGGCATTGCGTTTGACAGCTTCAAGTTCACGCTGACAGCAGAAAAGTTTAGCGGAGAATGCTATGAGGATGATTTTTATATGAAGGATGTAGTCCTTCGGCAAGGAACCGCACACGGCTTTACACCGGAAGAACTAGCCGCAGGATTTGAAGTCACAAAACAATATCCCTGCCTTTGGCTGGATGGCTCATGGGGATATTCCGGCACTACCTATCCTGCCTATTTTGATAGGACTTATATTATCATCAATTCCAACGGTGACGTTCATCTCATATTGGATCATAACAATTTCAACAGCATCCTAGGATATAGAATACCACGGCCTAATGCCGTCAATTCGACCATTTGGAGTTTATATCTGTCTTTTTCAGAAGAAGATGTATGGCCAACGGAATTGCGCGATGGCTACCAAATACTTTTTGCATTTACAGCTTCTGAGACTGAAGAATAGAAATTAGCTTGTAGAAGTATTGAATGAATTTTTGAAGTGATATGGCAAGCAAAAAAGGCCTCTGTATAACTGAAATGGGTTATACAGAGGTCTTTTTATATGCTTCAATTGACAATATCCGCAGACGCACCATAAAGACCTACTGTTATCTATGAGTTTGTCAATTCAATTTGATCATTTTTTTCAAAATGATCAAATTGAATTGACAAATGAAAATTATCCGAGCGTGAGGATGAGATAGAGTTACATAAAAAATGCAGCCCCGCTCAACATCGGTTGACATTGAACGGGACTGGATTTTTTGTGCACAGCGAGAGGTTGATTTGGTAAAGAAGATCAGCATATTCTTGCATTTTTGTTGTTTGTTGTTCTTATATGATAGCAGGGTGGCAAATTTTGAACATTTTTTCGAAGTGCGAAAAATCCTTATTTTACAAGGGTTTTCGTCGATTTTTTGATAAAGGTTGTACTTGTGTGATTGCAGCATCTGCCGCGAGGTCCTCGTTGAGGTCGGCGATGGGATCGCCCTTAACGGCGATATATTTCATATCGTTGGGCACGCCGGAGGCAGCAACGGGATAGACACCGGTGGTATGATCGACGAAATAGGCAGCAAAGGGGGTGCCGACGATCTGCTCCTCGCGCAGATTGCGGGTCAGCTGATGGATGATGGCGGCAACCATCTCAAGGTGCCCGAGCTCTTCGCTGCCGACGTCAGTCAAAAGACCAACGACGTCGCCGTGCGGCATGGAATAGCGCTGGTGCAGATAGCGCATAGAGGCGCTGAGCTCGCCATCGGGGCCACCGACTTGACTGATGATGGCGCTTGCCAGCGCGGGATTGGGATTTTTAATCTTTACGGGATATTGCAGCTTCTTCTCATACGTCCACATGGATATTCACTCCTTTCAAAGTTGACCCTTGTCGTTTCCGACAAAGTCGAGCTGCCAGGGCCAGGGGCTTGCAGTCCAATCCCAGCGCTCGCTGCTTTGGTTTCCAATGGCGCGGACGGGGGCGCACAGCGCTTCATACTGCTCGATCACCTGCGCGCGCTCGCAGCGCAAGCGATGGAAATGATCAAGTGCACGGCTGCAATCGGGGTAAACGTCCAAATACAGAACGATTTCATTGATGGCAAAATCGAGCGTCTGCAGGCGGCGCATCAGCTGGCGGCACTGCTCGGTATTGGCGGGAGAATTGCCACAGCCGCAGCCACCTCCGTTGTTCCCTGCCTCGCCCCTTGCGTGGATACGGTTGGAGCAGCCGCCCGTCTGTGACGCGGTACCGCAGCCGCAACCGGTACGGCGAGGGGGATCCTGCTCCCGGCGGCGATTGCCAAAGATGCCGTTGGTATTACAATTATTCACAGAACTTACCCTCCTTTCCGCCGTAGAACGGCAAATCCAGCGCGCGGAACAGTGTACCGCGGCGCAGGGCGGTCTCCTCGTCGTACAGGTCATCATACTGCTGCAGCGGCATATACAGGGCGGCAAGAATACCGCCGCGAATGCCGAAGCCCTCATGCGCGTCGTCCGTATACGACTGCTTTTGCATCGGGCAGCTTGCGCCGACCGTCACCGCTGCGGGGACGTCGCCGCCGTGCTCGCAGCAGCCGCAATTTCCGCGGTCGGCAGGCAGACGCGGTGCGCCGAGAAGATGACGCAGCAGCTCGTCGTCCACACGCTCCTGCGGCGTCAGATCCTGATTCAAATTCAAAATGTGTTCCTCCTTCCAAGGCACCGCCGGGTCTGTGCGCGGCGCCTCACTACAATATATGCGGAAGGGCGAAAAATGTCAAACGCTGCGATTGTTTGTCGTTGTTCGTCGGGGCAAAAAAATTTCCCACTTTTTTTCAAAAAGGGGTTGACATTTCAAATAATATGTTGTATAATAATGTGGTCGTTGAGAAACGGCATGCGGTGTTAGCTCAGCTGGATAGAGTGTTTGGCTACGAACCAAAAGGTCGGGGGTTCGAATCCCTTACACCGTACCAAAAAAATGCCTACGCAATAGCGTAGGCATTTTTTTATTTGTATTGTGCTTTGATTACGGCGCGCCGTTCGTTTTCGGAGCGCAACCGATTAAATATATGCGAATGATACGAAAGCGAAGGTCGTTTTATTGACTGTCGGCATCCTTCATTGACTTCTGCTTTATTTTGTGTTATAATGAAAACAAGAAATCACAAGAGCCCTCGCGCTCTTGGGCAAAGGAAGAATGCAACATGAACAAGGAATTTTTATTTGATCTGCTGCGGACGGGCTCCGTTTCCGGAAACGAGGCAGAGCTGGAAAAAAAGATCTACGATTATATGCAGGACAAGGCGGATGCGGTGTCGGTTGACGAGCTGGGCAACGTGACCGCGGCGCTCAATCCGACGGCAACATTCAAGGTGCTGGCAACCGGCCATGCAGACGAGATCGGTCTTATGGTCAGCGCAATCGGCAGCGACGGCACACTGATGGTAACCGAGATCGGCGGCATCTATCCCACGACGTATCCCGGGCACAAGGTACGCATCTACACCAAAAACGGTGTGATTTTCGGTGCAGTGGCAAACTCCAGAGAGATCGCCAAGAATAAGGAGCCGGAGGCGTCCTCGCTTCGGATCGACATTGGCGCGAAGGATCGCGAGGATGCGCAAAAATACGTGGAGCTCGGCGACACGGTAACCTTTGACACGGACGTTCGGGAGCTGCTCAACGATTGCATTTCCGGCAGAGCGCTGGACGATCGGATCGGAGCGTTTATTGTCATGGAGGCGTTGGCGAAGGCAAAGGCGCAGGGGGCTTCGGTCGGCTGCTACGCCGTCGCAACGACCGGTGAGGAAACGACAGGAAACGGTGCGTATTTCTCCGCCTCCCGTATCAAGCCGAGCATCGCGATTGCCGTTGACGTGACGTATACCTCAGATAACTGCGGCATCAGTGAGGCGGAAACCGGAGATATTTCCGTTGGCAAGGGGCCCGTTCTTTGCAACAACCCGTCCATTCACAAAAAGGTTAACGAGCAGCTGCGCGCGTGCGCTCGCAAGCTGGGGCTGGCGGTTCAGACCGAGGCTGCCAGTGGCAGGACCGGAACCGACGGTGACATCATGCACAAGACAGGACTTGGTGTTCCCTTCGCGCTGGTATCCATTCCTCTCCGTTACATGCACAATCCCGCCGAGGTGGGATCGCTGAAGGATATCCGGGATTGCATTGATCTTCTTGCGGAATTTTTCGTAAGCTGCACGGAACATATGAATCTGAAGCCGTTCTGAATTTGAAGCAAAACGGAGCCGACGCTCATGCGTCGGCTCCTTGCTTTGATCAGATCACGCGTTTGAAATAGTGGAGATAGAGGCGCTTGCCTGCAGGCAGGCGCTTTTTCTTTTGCGTGATCAGCGTCAGATAGAATTGTGCGAGATCTGCCATGGCATCGGCGGGCATGCCGTAGCCGAATTCCTCGGCGGCGACTGCCTCCAGAATATCTCCGATGCAGGTCTTACTGACGACCTCCTTATCCCCCGTGGCGCCGTCGGCGTATTCCATCGGATAGCCGAAGGTGTCCTCGTAGGCAAAGGAAATGCGCTTTGCATAAGCCTCGCGCAGCTCTCCCTTTTCGGGTGCGGTGCCGTACAGGGCGAGCAGCTCCAGCGTCTGGCGAATCAGCTTGGCTGCGACCTCGGCGCGGTGCTCCTCGGTATCGAACACGTGCTCCGCGCGGGCGATGGTATCCTTGGCAAGCTGCTCTCGTGCCTCTTGCGCGCGTTTTGCCTTGCGCAGGAAGCGAACGATCAGCACGATAACGGTGATCAGCACCAGCAGGACAGCAAGTGTCAGCAGAATGCCCTTGATCAGCGCTTCCCAGTTGAAGGGGATCTCCTCTCCGTTGCCGCCGGGAATATCCACGGGCGGTACGGGAGGCAGGATCGACGGATCGTCATCCGGCTTTTCGGGCGTATCATCGGGCGTGGTGATCACAGGGCCCATGATCTCTGCCGAGGTGGATTTTTTGCCGTACAGATCGACGTAATAGGCGGGGGTGGTTTCATAGACGATCCAGCCGATGCCGTCGTACCAAACCTCGATCCAGGCGTGCTTATCGTTATCCTGGACGTCGCCGACGAAGCGACCAAGGTCATCGTCCGCATAGACGCGGCGAGTATATTCGTTACAGATATAGCCCTCAACGTAGCGCACGGGAATATCCAGCTCACGCAGCAGCAGGGCGGCGGCAGAGGCAAACTGCACGCAGTAGCCCTCCCTCGTTACGGTCAGGAAATTCTCCACACCGCAAAGCGTGGGATCGCCCTCCTTGGTGATGGTCAGCGTATAGGTACAATCGTCCACGAGGCGATTGATCACCGCCATGGTCAACAGATGGCGCTGTTCATAAGCCGATGCCTCAAGTGCATCACGGGTTGCAGCCTCGGAGAGCTGATAAGGCTGCGCACCCGGCAGCAGCTCGCCGCGCACGCGCTTGCCGGTCTCCTCGTCGATATACGAGTCGGCAAAGCAATCGTCGGGGTAACTGCCGGTCAGGATCTCCTGCGCCAGCGCGCGGATGATCTCACTGTCGGCCTTGGAGGTATAGGTATTGTAAACAAAATCGCTATAAGCATTTGCTTCCTCAAGGAAGCGATCGATCATGGCACGGTAGACCTTATCGCCGTCCTCGACGTAGTGCTTGGCGATGCTCTCCCCGTTCGGATCGAACGTACCGGTATAGCTGCTCTTGAATGCGCGCTTATTCTTGAAGGAATTGTAGCGAGCGATCTCCTTTTCAGAGTTATTATACGCGGCGATCAGCGCAGCGACGTTGTGATACCACTCTTCGTCCAGCTGCATGGGCGCGTAGACCAGCGCGGAATAATCGGCGCGCTGCTCGTCAAATTGTGAGCCTACCATAACGCCGTCGAAGAAATTGGCGTAGGGCAGCAGGTGCTTATTCAGCGATCGATATTCCAGCACGCCGTGCGCTTCGCTTGTGACGCGCGGGAGATACAGCTCCGCTCCTATCGAGCGCAGGCGCAGCACATTCGCCACGTATGCGACAAAGCCGTATTCCTCGTAGCTGTAATACTTTTCGTAAAGATCCTCCTCGACGATTTCTGCGGGCATGAACAGCTTGCAGAAGCGCTCGAAGGTTAGCTCACTCGGCATATCCTGCACGTCGTAGAGATCGCGCCACTGTGCGAGATGGTCGTCGTTTGCGGTATGCCATGCGCCGTCGATATAATCGACACCCAGCCAGCCCTGCATATACAGGTTATTATCAAACTGGGAGTAGATGCGCATCAGGTTCAGGTTTTGGAAGACCTGCGTTTCGGCGGTCGTGTCGTGCGGCTCAAAGTTTTGCTCCTCCTCGCCATAGGCGTACATCTCCATGACAGGATCGTCGCCACGCAGCACGGCAGTCACATATTCGCGGTAATAGTTCATGCGGCGGTCAATGCTCTCGATGGTATTGAAGGCGCCCTGCACGGTTACCGTCGGGAAAAACAGAAGGATGAACGACAGCAGCAGCATGGCAAAGCCGGCAAAGCCACCCATGGCAAGGCGGGCATCGGCGCCGATCCTGTCATACTTACGAACGGCAGCCAGCTGCGCGCGTTCGCGCTTACGCTCTTCCTCTTCAGGAGAGAGCGCGGGCTGCTTTTGGGAGCGACGGTTGGAGGAAAGATCGAGATAATCGTTCAGCTCGTCCTCAACCGTAACAAGTCCCGTAGCCCGGCGTTCGCGGCGACGCTCGCGGCGCTCGGCACGCGATTCCTTTTCCTGCTCCCGCTGCTCTGCCTGCGCGCGCAAGCGCTCCGGCACCTCGGGACGGTCGTCGACGAACAACGCGTGCTTCTCACGCACCAGTGCGTTGTTTTTCTTATCGTACAGGCACTGATAAGCGTACATGATCAGAATTGCCGCAAAGCCGGCGATCACGGACGTGACCGCCCAGTTGGAAACGGGGATATTAAAGGTAAAGATGGACATCAGCGTTGCCACCGAAACGATCAGCGGAACGACGATGCGGATGCGGCGGATGAGGAAGGGCACGAACAGCAGCGCAAACAGCCAGCAAAGCGCTACGACGCCATCCGCAAGCAGCTCCTCCTGCTCAAATTCGGTGATCGGCAGCTTGATCACGCGGCTGATATAGCTGTAATAGCCCAAGCTGTACAGGCGCCGCATGATGGCGTTATACACCACCGTGACCACGTGGTCGATATAGGTCAGGGCGTCATCCTGCTGCAAAAGGTGCCAGAGCAGCACGCCCAAAATGGCGGTCGAGCCGATCGCGGCTGTATACCAGCGATAGCACACGACGGCAAGGATCAGCACGGCAAGCAATGCGGGCAGGAAGGTCGCGCCGGCCTCCGACAGCTTGAAGGCAGAGGTGACAAGTGAGGTCACGCCGTTGACGGCAGCGAACACGACCAGCATACGGCAAAGGTAACCCAGCAGTCGCATGGTCAGACTGCGCCCTGCGGCATCGGGAGGACAGATCAGCGCGGGCAGCACGCTCGCTTTGGCTTTTGCGGAGGTGGCAATTTTCTTTTTCTTGGTCATCATCCCTGCGCCTCCTTCCCTTGTTCTGCATCGTCGGGCTGTGCACGGACGACGTCAAGACTCAAGCCGTTACCGCTGAGCAGCACTCGACAATTTTCAAGATAGGCGCGGCGCTCGGCGATATGGGCAAATCTCTGCTCTGCGTCATAGCAAAGCAGCTCGACCGCGCCGAAATTCGCACCGTCGGACAAGCCCGGCAGCGACGAAAACTCTGCAATCGTCTGCTCATCGGGCGCAGGCATGACGAAGATCTGCTTGATGCTCTGCGTATCCGCAAGCATGGTGCGCAGGCGGGTGACCTTCTGCTCGGGGCGGCAAAGCGGTGCCGTCGCAAACAGGCGGAAGATATTGTCAAAGTCGCGCTCGTCGGTCATTTCATATGCCAGGACGTCGCCCTCGGCACGGCTGTCAAACCACACAAGCAGGCAGTTGTTGCCCTGACGAAGCTCTCGCAGCACGGCGGAAACCGCCAGCTCGATCACGCCGTCGGCGCAATATTCGTTCATATCCTCGTAATAGCGATCCTCTGCCAGCCGCTGAACGTCGACCGACGGCTCTTGGCTTGGCTGCACGGACACGCTCGGCTCGATCAGCTCGGCGGCATCCGCCTTTTTGCGGCGGCTGCGACGCTCAGCCGAGCGGATACGGCGGCGGGATTTTTCCATGATCTCGCTATCGACGATGGCGCGGACGGTGGGATCGTCCGTCGCCTGTGTTTTCATATCGGCATCGACGGCAGTGGGCGCCGTTTTCGCAGCGTTGCGTGCCGCCTTGCGTTGACGGCGGCGGTCAGCGTCCGAGGCTTCCGCAGCAAGCGCTTCGGTCGGCACCGTATGTGCACGCGGCGGCTGCGTCGGATAATGCGCTGCCATATCGCAAAAGACGATGGCACGGTTGGAAACTCCGCTGGAATAATCGCGGACGATCAGCTCCTCGGACTTGGAGGAGAGATTCCAGTGCACGCTCTTGAGCGAGTCGCCCAAGCGGTACTCTCGGATATCCGAGATCTCAAGGCGGTCGTAGCTATAGGGAGATTTGGTGGAGCGGTTGGCGACGTCGGACACGGCCTCCGCAGAACCCTCTTCCCCTGCCCGCTTACGCGGCATGACGTAGATGGACTCAAAGCAATCCGCGTCCACACGGATGCGGAAAATGCGGAAAAAGTCGTACACATAAAAGCAGCTGACACCGACCTCGTAGGTACCGCGGAAACGGAAGGTGACACTGTTTTCCACCGAATAGACCGACAGCGGCGCCATGGAAAGGCGAGCGATCCGCTCCTCGGTGCGAACGGCGTCCGTCCGCGGGATGCGGATGATGGCATCCACGAAGGGATAGGCGAGAATGGATTCGTTGAGCACGCGGAAACGGTAATCGCACGGGCTCATTTTCTCGGTCTCCTTGGAATTGGAGACCATATAAACCTTGAGCGAGGCGCGTGCGGTCAGCGTGTACACCAGCATGGCGGGCAACAGCAGAAGCACGAACCAGAAAAACAGGTTAGACGCGCGGGAGCGCAGCACCTGCGTAAAGATCAGCGAACCGATCAGCAGCGCAAAATAACCGATGGCTCCCTTGGTAAAGGCAAAGACACGGCGACTGTAGATGCGATCCTCCGGTTGGGCATTGGGACGCCAGGCAATATCCTGTGCCGCCACTCGCTTTTGCGCGGCGGCGTTCAACCACCGACGGATCAGCGGCAGACTCGTAACCCACCGGCAAGCACCGCTCCACGCTCGTTGCAGCCATGCCGCAGCCTTGGCAAACGGTTGTTTCATATATGTATGCTTCCTTTATTTTACTTGCCGAGATACGGAACCTCCACCGAGCGGAAGATCTCATCCAGGATGCTATCGACCGACAGGTGGTTGAGCTTTGCCTCCTGCGTCAGGATCACGCGGTGTGCGACGGCAGTACGGTACAGCGCGGCAATATCGTCGGGCAGCACGTAATCGCGGCCGCGAAGGAAGGCATACGCCTGCGACAGGCGCATGAGTGCGACAGATGCACGGGGGCTGGCGCCAAGCGACAGCGACTTATGGCGTCTGGTTGCGGAGATCAGCGAGACGATATAGGTATAGAGCGACTCCTCGACCTTGACCTCTGCCACCTTTTTCTTGGCCTCCATGATATCTTCGGCGCAAAGCATCTGGCTCGCGGTATCCATGGGGTTCTGTCCGCGGCGAGCGCGCAGGATCTCGACCTCCTCCTGGGGGGAGGGATAGCCCATATTCAGCTTGAAGGCAAAGCGGTCCAGCTGCGCCTCGGGCAGCGGATAAGTACCGACATAGCCTGTGGGGTTCTGGGTTGCGATGACCATAAAGGGCTCGGGCATGGGATAGGTCACGCCATCAACAGTAACCTTATTTTCCTCCATTGCCTCCAGCAGCGCAGACTGCGTCTTGGGTGAGGCACGGTTGATCTCGTCGGCCAGCAGCAAATTGCACATAACCAGACCCGAGCGGAACTCGAAGCTCTCCTTCTGACGGTTATAAATATTAAAGCCGGTAATGTCGGATGCCATGATGTCAGGGGTAAACTGGGCGCGGTTGAACTGCATACCCATAACGCGGGACATGGTGGCTGCAAGCGAGGTCTTTCCCGTTCCGGGGACGTCCTCGATCAGCACATGAGAGCCGGACAGCATTGCCGTCATCAAAAGGATCATTTCGCGGTGCTTGCCGACGATGACCTTTTCCATCTCTGCAATGGCATCAAGAATTTTCTGCTGTTCCGTGGGGGTAGTCTTTACTTCATCCATGAATATAGCCTCCTTACGCATGGTTCGGGTAATAAAATACGACCGAAGCGGCAGCGCTGCTGCCCACTGCGCATTATAATACGTACATTATATCATATTTTTCGCATATACGCGCACCCTTTGTGTGAAATTTACAAAAAAGATAAATTTAGTATCTGTTGAACAAAAGCAAAGCACCCAAATTGTACATAATGACAACGCTGCGACGCAATAAACAACCACCCGCCAAGCGGGTGGTTGTTCACATGCGGGCATAGCCCTCCATTCTTCGCTATGCGTAAACGCATCTATACGAACTGCCAATTGCGTGGGAGTACTTACCAAGCCTCCCTCCGGGAGGGAGGTGGCACGCGACAGCGTGACGGAAGGAGCCTGCGTGACTGTAACAATGCACCTGTTCTATCCCAAGTGCCAAATCTGCAGTTGCGCACTCTCCTCCACCGCCTACGGCGGAGCCCCCTCTCGGAGGGAGCCTTTTAGTTACTCTCTTCACATCAATTCTTTCGTTTTTATTTCCTTTCTCAGGTACATTTCCCCCCGCATGATTCAACTATATAATTCTTACCGAACCACGCGTCTAACGCGTGGTTTTACTATACAAAAAGGAACCCCTTTTTTCAAAGGGGTTCCTTCGTTGATTTTTAATTATCCGATCGGCTTCTTCTTGAGGTACAGGAAGTAGAACGCTGCGCCGCCGCCTGCAAGCACTGCAAGGAGCAGTACTACAGCTGCGATGGTTCTGCCGGTCTTATTCTTGGGCTGCTCGTCGGAGCCGCCGGGGGTCTGATCGCCGCCGGAGGGATTCTGCTCGTCCTCGCCGCCGGGGGTTCCGGGACCGGGGTTGACGGGCGTGTCGTCGCCGGAGCTCTTGGGCTGCATGGTGACCTCGAGGGTCTTATCTGCGATACCCATGGTGCCCTTAACGACCTGTCCGCCGGAGGTGTAGCTCTCCAGATCGGGGATCTGAATCTCGTAAGCGGAGCCCGCCTGAACATCCTGCGTGTAGGTGCCGAGGATCGCGCCGTTGACGTCAACATAGTTGATAGTCAGCTTATAGAAGGCACGCGTGTAGACGACCTGAACGATGGTATCCTCTACCACGCTGTCAACACGGATGTTGGTCTGCTCGGTGGTATAGCCCTCGATTGCGGGAACGGGATAGTCAACGGAAGCGCCGTACTTTGCGGTAACGGAAGCGTCCTTGATCATCTTGTAGCCTTCGGAGTCAACCTCAACGAACTGGAAGGTGACGCGATAATCTCTGAGCTTATAGACGACGTTGACCTCAGTCTCGCCTGCGTAGGAGTTGATAACAACGGTTGCGCGGTTGGGCGACATACCGGTAACCTCGGGAGAATCCACGGAAACCTTTTCACCGAAATAGGTTTCGATGACGGCATCCTGTGCTACGCGGTAGCCATCCTCATCAACGTAGTGGATGGTCAGCGTGTAGGGTGCCTTCTTATAGGTGATGATCAGCTCCTGATCCGCCTTGATGGACTGGATCTGGTAGGTGGGCTGGATGGGCTTATAGTGCTCAACGGCGGGAGCGTCAATGGTGACCTTGGTCATATAGTCGCCCTTGACGATGACGTCGTCGCCCAGCTTGTTGCCGTTTTCGTCCTGCAGCTTTACGGTAACGTCGAACTGCTTAACGGTATAAACGACGGTCACGATGCGGTCGCTGGTCATATTGAGAACAGAGACCTTTTCCTGGTTGGGCGTGTAGCCCGTGATCTCGGGAGAGGTGATCTCCATGCCCTTACCAAATTCAATGCGCTGCGTCTTGGTCTCTGCCAGCGTATTGCCGTTGACATCCTGATACTTGATGGTCAGCGTATAGACGTTGGGAATATACTTGATGGTGATGGCCTGCGTACCCGTACCGGTCAGCGTGATCTCAACGCTGGGAGCGCTGGGCGTGAAGTTGGGTACGATGGGAGAATCGACCACGATGGTCTCGCCGATGCTGCCGGTCAGGGTGACAGAGGGAGCAGCGGTCGTACCGTCCATATACTGATAGTGAATGATCAGCTTGGTGCCGAGAACCAGCTTTGCGTTCTTGATCTCGGTGTCAGCATTGACAACCAGCGTCGTCCACTCCTTCTCGGTGCCGTTGAAGTAAGCGGTCGTGAGGGCGGAGCAGCCGTCAAAGATGCCGGTGGTCAGGGGCTTGAGCGTACCGTTGGTCAGGTCAACGCTCTTGAGTGCGGAACAGCCGGTAAAGCTGCCCTTGCCCAGCGTGACAACGGAGGACGGGATCATAATGGTCTCAAGCGAGGTACAATTCTGGAACGCGTGGATACCCGTAGAGGTCAGGCCCTCATTCAGCGTCACCGATTTGAGCGACGTACAAGAGGTGAAGGCGTCATCGGGGATCTTGGTCAGCGTGCCGGGGATATCGATGGACTCAAGGCTCGAGCAACCGTAGAATACGCGGCTGCCCATGCTCGTCAGGTCGTTCGAAAGCTCAACCGTCTTAAGGTTAGTGCAGAGCTCGAATGCAGCCTCGCCGATGCTCGTGATGCTATCAGCCATCTTAATGTGCTGAATGTTCTTATCCTTGGTCAGAAGGTTGCTGCCGATACCGGTAATGCCGTTGGCAAATACGATGGTGTGGATATAGGGCAGTTCTCTCTCCCATGCCGTCTTATCGGTGACGGGGCCGTAGCCGGACAGCGTCAGAACGCCGTTTGCACGGTCAACGGACCAGGAGATGCCGTCCACAGTGGACTGACCGGATGCGTAGCGATAAACCAGTGCGTCGGTCAGCTCGGTGTTACCGGGCTCGCACGCGGGGAGATCGTACTCCCAGACGGCTTTAACGATAGAAGAGCAGCCGGAGAACGCCTTGAGCTTAACGGTCAGCGTAGAGGTGGACTTGATGACAACACCGGTCAGGGAGGAGCAATTGTAGAATGCTTCCTCGCCAATGGTGACGAGAGTAGAGGGGAGATCCAGGAACTTGAGTGCCTTGCAGCCGTAGAACGCCCAGTAGCCGATCGAGATCAGGCCCTCGGGCAGGGTGACGGACTCAAGAGAGGTACAGTTGCAGAAGGTATAATCGCTGATGGACGTGATTCCCTCGGGAATGACGATGGTCTTCAGAGAGGTACAGTCGCGGAATGCGCTGGTACCGATCGCTTTGAGCGTATTGGGAAGGTTGATGTTTTCCAAAGAGGAGCATCCGCGGAAGGCATCGGCGCCGATGGACTCGATACCTGCATGCAGTTGAACGTTCTTCAGATCAACACAGTTCTGGAATGCGCCTGCCCCAATCGACTTGACGCTATTGGCGACGAACACGTCAACAGCCTTGGTCATGCCACTGAAAGCGTTGGTACCGATGCGAGTAACGTCGGAGTAAACGGAAATACCCTTGACAACGGGAGCGTAAGAATACCAGGGTGTCAGCTCTGCGCGGTCATAATCGGGGATCGCGCCCGTACCCGTGATGCTCAGAGACTGCGTGTTTGCATCATAGGACCAGGTCAGCTTACCCTCGGTATTGGGAATGGTATTGGAAACGCTGGAGCCGGGCAGAGAGGGCGTAACGGGTGCGCTGGTGCGATAGGTCAGTACGCGCTCAAGGTAGGTGTTGCCCATGTCGCCGATCGTCAGATAGGTCTTGAGAACATCAACGTATGCATCGTACAGAAGAACGCAGTTCGTGAAAGCAAAGTTCTCAATGGTTGCCATGGTGTTACCCATGCGAAGAGTAGTTACGTTGTTGCAATGATAGAATGCATACTGGCTGACCGAAGTAACGCCATCCGTGATAGAGATGCTCTTGATATAGTTTGCATACGGCTTCCACGGAACCTCGCTCCAGTTAAAGAAGGAGGTCATGGGGCCGTAGCCGCTGATGATCAACGAGCCGGAGGCCAGATCCAACGTATAGTTGACAGCAGGACCGCAGGAGCCGGTGAAAATGGTCTGCGTGGTGCCGCCGGGCGTAGAGCCGCCGGGCGTAGAGCCGCCGGGGGTGCTGCCCGCATACTTCAGTACGCTGACAAGCGCTTCGTTACCGGAGGAATAGACAAGCATCTGGCTTTGCGTATTCGGCGTGGATGCTGCCGTGGGATAGCAATTATAGAAGGCATAGGGCATGATCGTCGTGACGTTTGCGGGGAAGTTTATCGTCTTGAGCGAGGATGCGCCCATGAATGCGTAGTTACCGATGACGGTCGTATCGGTAGAGAAGGAGACCGTGTTGAGCATCGGCATATTGGCAAATGCGTTCTGGCTGATGCTCTTGATGCCGGACATCATGGTAACGTTGGTGATCTGACCCAGACGGTGTGCCCAGGGAGTCACCGTGGGGCTGGTAAAGTCAGGCATATTTTCGCCAACCGAGGAGAACAGCGTCAGCGTACCGGTGGTCGGCATATAGGTCCAATAGATGGTGGTTCCGGAAATATAACCGGAATCCGCATACGTCGTCGTACCGCCGCCGGTTCCACCGCCGGTGCCGCCGCCGGAGGTTCCCAGGTATCTGAGAACACGCGTCAGGGGCTCGTTGTTGTTATGGATCGTAAGGGAGGTCTGAACGCCGTCATACGTTGCAGTCGCAAGACCGGTGCAGCCGGCAAAGGCGCTGTCGTATATGAGGATAGTCGATGCGGGAATTGCAACGGAGGTCAGCTTCAGGCAGTTCTGCAGCGCATTGTTACCAATGCTGAGCACAGAGGTACCGATGGAGACCGAGTTAACGTTGGTCATATTGGTAAACGCATAGTTACCGATCGACTTGACACCGTTATAAACAACGATAGCAACGATGTCATTCTTATAGCTGTTCCAAGGAGGCAGATTGGTCGTGCTATAATCAGTCATATAGCCGGTTCCGAGGATCTCGAGAATCTTGGAGGTAGAGTTATAGCTCCACTTTACGCCGTTTCCGCAATCGCCGCCGACGCTGTTGCCACTGTTAGCATAGACCAGAACGTCGGTCAGAGGCTTGTTGCCGTTGCCAACGGTGGAAATCGAGATTCCGCCGTAATTCGCCTCAGCACTTGCGCTTTTCAGACCGGTGCAGCCATAGAAGGCGTAATCGCCGATGGTCTTGACGGACAGAGGCAGCGCTACGCTCTCCAGCGAGGAGCAGGAGTTGTAGGCGTACTTACCGATCGTCGCAATATCCGAGCCGATCGAGGTGGTCTTGACATTGGACAGACCATGGAAGGCGTAGTCGCCGATATTATCGATCTTGGAGGAAATATATACGCTGCTGATCAGGCTGCGATACGCATACCAGGGCGCGTTGCCCATGGTATAGTCGGGCATGCTGACGTTGAAGGTCAGCGGGTTCATGATCATCAGGGTACCGTTCTTATAGACCTCCCACTTGATGCGGCCGCTGGTACCGGAGGCATAGATCTGGTTCTGGCTTGCCTGGTAGAGCGGGTTTGCATTCGTCAGATCCTCGTTACCGTAGGCAATGGCTGCCGTCAGGGGGAAGGACGAGGTCTTCAGATTGGAGCAGTTAAAGAACGCAAACAGCTGAACGCTGCTCACGCTATCGGGAAGAACGATGGTATGGAAGGTTCCATGCGCAAAAGACCATTCACCGATGGTGGCGATGTTGGAACCCAGCACGTAATCCGTACAGTTCAACAGGTTGTTGAAGGCATAGTTACCGATGGAGGTAACGCCTGCGGTGACAAGCACGCGCTTGATCAGCAAGCTATACTCATCATACCAGGGCGGACGGGTTGTTTTACTGTAATCCGCCATAGGGCCGGTACCGCTGATAACCATTTCACCGGTTGCGGTATTCAAGGTGTATGCGACGTTTGCGCCGCACTTTCCGCTGACCAGCGTAGGCGTCGTTGTCGTCGTTGTTTCGGCAGCACTTACAGTGATACCGGCGACAAGCGTCAGCAGCATGGACAGCACCAGCAGGCATGAGAGCACTTTCTGGAATTTCTTCATGAGTTTGAGACCTCCTTGAGTTTTAACGATCCGTGAGACATCACAGCTGAGGTGTCCCTGAAAATAGACATCGTTATAGTTATTACCATTATAACACAACACCGAAAAAAATGCAAGACATTTCATCACACAATTTAACTTTTATTCACATATTCGGTCGACATATTGCGCCATCGGGTGTGTCGGATGGAAAAATATCTACATTATTTTATAATTTTCGGTCAAATGTGCCGCACGTGCGGCGCAATGGGGAAAAAATTTACAATTTCAAGCGCCCTCAGTAGCGGTCGGTATGTCCGCGCCATCGCCAGAGCAGCTTTCGCAGTTCCTCTGCGGGCAGGACACTCAGCGCCATCGCCGCCGTCAGCCCAAGCTCACCGGGCAACAGCGGAACGGTGCGCAGCACGCTGCCGCCAAGATAAACGAAGAGCAGCTGCACGGCAAGGATCGCCGCCATAATAACGAGGAAGGGGCGGTTGCGCAGCAAGCCCGAGAGCGGATTGAGTCGGTCGGAGCGGGTGTTGAAGCAGTTGAACACGGAAGCAAAGATAAACAGCGCAAAAAAAGCGGTCAAGCGGCAAACGTCACCCGCAGACTCGCGGAATTGCGCCTCCACGGTCGGCATCTTGAGAAAGAACACGAATAAGGCAACGGTATAGCCGCCGAGCAACACGATCTGGTCGATCATGTAGCGACAAAGGATGGGGGTATCGCGTCGCTTGGGCGGCTCACTCAGGCAGGAGAGCAGCGGCGGCTCGCCCGCGAAGGCAAGCCCGCCCAGCGTATCCATGATCAAATTGATCCACAGCATCTGCACTACGGTCACAGGCGCATCCACGCCGATAAAGGGGCCGATCATGGAGATGCCGACGGCGCAAAAATTCATGGTCAGCTGCAGCGTGATGAATTTGCGGATGCTTTTGAAGATATTGCGTCCGTAGAGCACGGCGCGAACGATCGAGGCAAGATTATCGTCCAGGATCAGAATATCGCCCGCGTCCTTGGCGACGTCGGAGCCGCTCCCCATAGCAAAGCCGATATCCGCGCGACGCAAAGCGGGAGCATCGTTGATGCCGTCGCCCGTCATACCGACCACGCGATCCTCCTCTTGCGCAACGCGCACAAGGCGGCTTTTGTCGGTTGGCAAGGCGCGCGCAACGACTGCCAGCTGCGGCAGTAGCGTGCGCAGCTCAAGATCTGAGAGCAACGCCAGCTCCTCGCCCGTGACCACGCGAGGCTGCTTGGCATTCAGGATGCCGCACTGTGCGGCGATGGCAGCGGCGGTTTCTCTGCTGTCGCCCGTGATCATGACCACCTGCACCCCTGCTCCCTGCAATCGGGCAACGGCGCCGGGCACCTCGGGACGCAGACGGTCAGCAAGCGTCACGGCGCACAGCAGCACGGCCCCCTCAAAGCGACCCGCCTCGATCGCGGCAGGCGAAGCGCCGCCGGGAATAGCTGCAAGCAGCAGCAAGCGCTCTCCGCTCTCGGTACGGCTGTGAATGCGGCGCTCCATAGCGGTGCGATCCAAAGGAACGGTACTTCCCCGTCCGTCGAATGCGCGATCGGTATAGCGGAGCAGGCGCTCGGGTGCGCCCTTGAGCAGTGTCATGCGTCGTCCGTCGGCAAGCAACACCGTCGTTGCGGAATATTTGCGCGCGCTGTCAAACGGCAGGCGGTCGAGCACGCGCACGCCCGCAGCATCCGCTCTATGCGCGTCGGGAAGCGCAGCAAGCAGCGCTCGCTCGGTCGCGTTGCCGCCAACGGGCACGCCGTCCTGTCCGTACTGTGCCGTGGCGTTGCACAGGACGGATGCCGCAAGCAGTGCGCCGCGTGTGTCCTTGCGCGAAAAGAACGCGGCAACAGAGAACTCTTCCTCTGCAAAAACAAGCGTGCCGACGCTCAGCCGTCCGGCGGTCAGCGTTCCCGTTTTGTCGGTAAAGAGCAAATTCATACTGCCTGCCGCTTCAATGCCCGCAGGCTTGCGCACCAGCACGTGATCCCGTACCATTCGGCGCGTATTGGCGGACAAAACGACAGCGATCATCATGGGAAGTCCCTCGGGCACGGCGACGACGATGACGGTCAGCCCCAGCGTCAGCGCATGGAGCAGCGTGGAGAGAAGATAGGGAAAATCGCTCAGCTTGAGCAGCATGATCTCGCGCGAAAAGCCGCTATCGATCAAAAAGGCATGGAACAGATACGCCGCCGCGACCAATGCCGCCGCGACGTAGCCGACGACGCTGATCTGCCCTGCCAGCTTTGCCAGGCGCAGCCGCAGCGGACTTTCTCTCGTTTGCTGCTGCACCTCGCGTGAGATGCCGCCGAGAAAGGTCGCGTCGCCCACGCGCGATACCCGCATGACACCCTCGCCGCTCAACACGGCGCAGCCGCGATACAAGCTGACGGCATCGTCAGGCGCATCCCGTCGCTCGCCCCCTGCGTGCTTTTGTACTTCCCGGCTCTCACCTGTCATGGCTGTCTGATCCACACGAACTGCCCCTTGCAGCAGCACACCGTCCGCAGGGATGTTCTCCCCTGCCCCCAACAGCACGAAGTCGCCGACGACGACCTCCTCCCACGGCACAACGCACACGCCGCTTGCCCGCCGCACGCGACAAAAGGACTGCGCGCTTTGCGCCTGCAGACGGGCGAACGCCTTTTCCGAGCCGGTTTCCGACAGCGTGGAGATGAGCGTGGCAAGCAGCACCGAAACAGCGATTCCCACCGTTTCTACCCAATCGCTCTCCCTGAACATCAGCAGAAGATTGAGCGCCAGCGCCGCCAGCAAAATGCGGATCACGGGGTCGCCCAAATTGGAGAAAAAATGCGACCAAAAGCCGCGTTGCTCTGCCTTGGTCATCCTGTTCGCGCCGTGCTTTTCGCGGCTGCTTTCGATCTGCTTGTCGTTCAGCCCGCGCAGCGCAGCGCACTCTTCTTGCGGCGTGCTACTACCATTTTTTGGCAGCGTTTGTTGGTTTATGCACATCATGGCTATCTTTCACTCCTTTGCTTTTTCCACCAATATATGATGGATCCGCAAAAAGCATGACGCGCCGCGGTTGGGTTTAAAAAGAGGCGGGGGAGAAACTTTTTGGGAAAAAGTTTCTCCCCCGCACCCCCACTTCAAAAACTTTTAATCAAAAAGGATAGGCGTGCATCGTTACAAAAACAGCCTATCCGATAATTTTATTTAAGTTTTTTGGAAAGGGGTGCGGGGGAAACCTTTTGTTCACAAAAGGGTTCCCCCGCATATATATACCCGTATCAGCAGCAGCCCTGTGCCTTCATAGACTCGGCGACCTTAATGAAGCCGGCGATATTCGCGCCTGCAACCAGGTCGTCAGCCATGCCGTACTGAGCAGCAGCCTTGACGGAGTTGTCGAAGATATTCTTCATGATGTCCTTCAGCTTAGCGTCGACCTCCTCGGCGGACCAGCTGTAGCGCATGGAGTTCTGGCTCATTTCCAGACCGGAAACGGATACGCCACCTGCGTTAACAGCCTTGGAGGGTGCGACAACGGTGCCGTTTGCCTTGAGGTAAGCAACAGCCTCGTTGGTGGTGGGCATATTGGAAACCTCAACGTAATACTTCACGCCGTTGGCAACGATCTTCTCTGCCTCAGCCATGCCGACCTCGTTCTGGGTTGCGCAGGGCATAACAACGTCGACCTTGACGCCCCAGGGCTTCTCACCCTTGAAGAAAGGTACGCCAAACTTGTCAGCGTAATCTTCAACTCTGTTGCGGCAGGATGCGCGCATCTCAAGCATATAGTTGATCTTTTCCTCGGTGGAAACGCCGTTTTCGTCGTAGATATAGCCGTCGGGACCGGAAATGGTAACGACCTTACCGCCAAGCTCGGTGATCTTCTTGACTGCGCCCCATGCAACGTTACCGAAGCCGGAGACGGCAAAGGTCTTGCCCTTGATATCGTCCTTGAAGTGCTTGAGCATTTCAACGGTGTAGTAAACAGCGCCGTAGCCGGTAGCCTCGGGACGGATCAGAGAGCCGCCGTAGGGGATGCCCTTACCGGTCAGGACGCCGGTGAACTCGTTGGCAAGTCTCTTGTACTGACCGAACAGATAGCCGACCTCGCGTGCACCTACGCCGATGTCACCGGCAGGAACGTCGGTATCAGCGCCGATGTGACGGAACAGCTCGGTCATAAAGCTCTGGCAGAAGCGCATAACCTCAGCGTCGGACTTGCCCTGCGGGTCGAAGTCGGAGCCGCCCTTACCGCCACCCATGGGCAGGGAGGTCAGGGAGTTTTTGAAGGTCTGCTCGAAGCCGAGGAACTTCATAATGGAGGCGTTGACGGAGGGGTGGAAGCGCAGACCGCCCTTGTACGGGCCGATCGCACTGTTGAACTGTACGCGGAAGCCGCGGTTGACCTGAACCTTACCGTTGTCATCAACCCACGGAACGCGGAAAACGATCTGACGCTCGGGCTCAACCATGCGCTCAACAACGCCGGCAGCAACAAGGTCGGGGCGGGCGTCGATGACGGGCTCGATGGATTCAAACACCTCGGTTACAGTCTGAATAAACTCAGGCTCGCCGGGATTGCGCTTACGGACAGTCTCAAGAACGTCAAGCAAATACTGATTCTTCATATGGTACCTCCATGTGCCGCGCGCGGCGGCAATACAAAATATAGACAAATTTTGCGGGGCTTCGGCTCACAAAAAACCTCTCCCCCATTATTGTTATTATATACCACCTCCCTTTGTTTGTCAAGAATTTTTTTGCGTTTTTTGCAAGTTTTCTCCCTCAAACTTGCATTTTGCTGTGCCCTCCTCCGGCACCGCAGGCAAAGCGCACAAAAAGTCCGCGATGCACTGCTTTTTCGTTATAAAAAACACAGAAAGTCATTGCATATTTCAAAAATTTTTGATATAATAAAATCAACAAGCATGTTCACGGAAAGGAGCACGCCATGCAAAAGAAAGTTCGAAAAATCACTTTGTTCGTCCTACTATGTCTGATCGGAGGTATTCTTATGTCTATGCTTTCCTGTACCCCCAAGCAGCCCGACACGCCCGACGTCCCCGACGTTCCCACACTGGTGCTTGCCGAGCAGGGGAAGTGCCTGTATCGCGTCGTCCGCAGCGACCTTCTGCAGACCGGCTCGCCCGAGGTGCAGGCCGCGCTGGATGTTCGCAACGGTCTTAAGGCAGTTCTCGGCTCCGAGCCTGCCATCGCAACCGACTGGGAGGACAAGGACAATCATGCCGACATCAAGGAAATTCTGGTCGGTATGACCAACCGCGCCGAGAGCGAATCGGTCTATGCCGCGCTGGGCGCTGACGAGTATGCCATTCGCGTCATCGGCAACAAGATCGTCATCGCGGGTAGCACGGATGAGCTGCTGCGTCACGCGGTCACCGTTTTTCTGCGTGACTATTGCGGTTACATTTCCGCATCCGTCTTCACCGCAGCGACCGAGCTGCGCATTCCCGAGACGCTGAGCATTCAACAGGTCTATACCGTTCCTCCGCAGGTCGCGGTCTACGTCACGGATCTCAAGCACAACTACGCGGAAACGCTGGTCAACGAGCTGCGTGCTGCCTCCCTTGAGCCGACGCTCTATTCCATTGAGGATACGGATCCCGATGACGTACTGGATGCCAACCGTACCGATCTTGTCATCGTCGTCGGTGCCTCGGCGCTGCCCAACACCATGGTCAACGCCATGCAGAAGTATCTCAACAACAGCGGCAGACTGCTGCTGCTCGGCGGTCCCACGCTCGAAACCGTTCTCTACGAGCTTGACGGCAAGTGGTATTCCCGCAACGATTACGCGCTTGCCATGATCGACGGCGTCGGCGAGGACAATACGACCACGCTGCTGGATCTCACCAACCCGAGTACGGTCGCCAAGGCAGGGCGATCCACCAACAACACAAGCAACGCCTTTGAAGCGACCGTCGCTGATTACGAGCTGTACGAAACCGATGCACAGCTGTACCACTGGGTTGAGAACATGAGCAGCTGGGATATGCTCTCCTTCTCCAATCTGTCCGTGCCCAAAAAGGGCCACAACGCCATGGGCTTTTACGCGATGCCGGGTGACGACAACACCGGTGGCATTTCCGTGGAGATCGTCGATTCTCACGGTGCACGCTGGTATGCCAACGTCACCTTTACCGACAGCGATTGGGCCTACTATCTGCTGGAGCCCACCGATTTCATCTGGTGGAAGGACGGCGCGCAGCCGCAGAGCGACGTACCGAGCTTTGACGATATCGTGCGCGTTCAGCTCGGCTTTGCCAACTCCTATCGCAACAACTCCATCGGCGATCACAGCTATTTCTGCTCCAGCCTGATGCTGTACTCCACCGAAGAATCTCTCCCCGCACCCGCAGGCTCCTTTGTGCTGGATGCGGTCGCACCGCTCTACGAGCTGTATCCCGTTACCAACGCCAAGGCACTCGGCGCGTACGAAAATCAGATGTTCGTATCCGCGCGCGACTATGTCGTACCCTCTTCCCTGTTCTCCTGCGCCCCCGGCAGACAGGGCGCCGGCTTTGACAAGGGCACAACCTCCCGCTTTATTCCGCTCATTCGCGTGACCGATGCCAAGGGAATGCACGCCGGCTATGCGGCATGGATGCACGTCTACTATTCCAAGTCAGCGGTAAACGGCAAGATGGAGGGCGCCATCGTCGGCACCTTCAGCGCCGATTCCAACGATTTTTACAACGCAAACGGTATTGCTGCCGTCGTGGAGGCATCGCGTGCCATGACGGGCACCTCCTTCATCATTGACGGCGGTACGACCGAGTACATTTACGTCGAGCCCGACACCGACACCATTACGGCAGGTGTCAACTACGTTGCCGATGAAACGGCAGAGGTCGTTGCTACCGTTGATCTGTATGCAGGCGACAAGCTGCTGTCCACCGTCAGCTCGGAGAGCACTGCAGTCAAGCCGAACCCCAAGGGCATCTGCTCGCTCAGCGGTACGTACGACGTCAGCGGCGGCAAGCCCGACCGCGCAGTCGTCACGCTCAAGCAGAACGGGCGCGTGGTGGACACCGTCGAGCAGGAGATCAGCTACTGGGCACCCAAGCCCGCCGAGGAGCGCTCCTTCATTTACACCGAGGACGGGTATTTCAAGAAGGATGGCGACATCATTTCCTTCTTCGGCGTCAACTATATGCCCTCCTACGGCATGGCTGAGGCCAACGGAAGCTACTTTGAGCACTACGTCAGCGATGCCGCTTACGATCCGACGGTCATCTCCTACGACCTGGCGCGCATCAAGGATATCGGCATGAACGCCGTTTCCATCTTTGTATATTACGATCACGTCAAGAACTGCAACAACATCCTTGACCTTATCAACAAGTGCGAGCAGCTGGGCATTTACGTGGATCTCTCCATTCGCCCGTATGCATACCCGCTCCGCGAGGACTACTCCTACGAGCAGGTACAGGCCATGGTTCAGCGCCTGCGCTTCCACGAGAACGACAACATCATCGCCTATGACATTGCGTGGGAGCCGCGCATCGGTACCTACCAGTCGACCAGCATGTACATCGGTCGTCAGCATTGGGATGAGGACTGGGTAGAGTGGATCGAGGACAACTACGGCAGCCTCAGCCATGCGGAATCGCTGTGGGGCGTTCGTATTCCCCGTAACGCCGACGGCGTTCCTGTCATCACCGACGAGATGCTGGACAACACCACCTCGACCTACCGAAAGGCAGTCGCTGCGTACTACCGCTTTATCGATGAGATCGTTGCGGCAGATCTGCAAAAGAACATGATCGCAATGAACGCGCTGGCACCCGAGCAGATGTTCAGCTTCCGTATGTCCATGTCAGGCAGCGCGCTGCGCACCGCAGGCTACATGCCCTCGACGCACTGCTTCGATTTCCAGAGCCTTGCATCAACCATGGCATTCATGGAGCCCGAGGGCTACTCGCTCAACGCGAGCGACGAGGCGGCTCTGCAGATTGCCTTTGCCAACGCTTACGCAAGATACACCCAGCCCGAGTCCCCCGTCGTCTGGAAGGAATACGGTCGCCATTGCTGGACCGGCATGCCGGACGGCAACTTCCACCCCGACTCCCAGCTGCTGCAATCGCAGGCAGATTATTACGCCTACACGCTGGACTACTGTCTGAACGCCTACACCTCGGGAATGTTCTGCTGGTTCTATGCCGGCGGCTTCCGCATCGGTGAGAATTCGGACTACGGCATTCTCAATCCCGACGGCTCCGATCGTCCCGTTACCGCGCTGTTGCGCGAATACGCGCCCAAGTTCATCGAGCAGGGTGCGCGCGTTGCGTCGGCAAAGGCAGAGATCACCGTAGAGAGAGACGATTACACGGGCGGTCTGTTCGGTATGTTTGAGGCAGTCAAGAGCAAGCTTGCCGAGGCACACGAGGCAGGAAAATACGTTGTCTTTGTCAACAAGAAGCAGAGCAGCGCCGATGAATACGCTTATGCCGACGCGCTGCTGAGCTATGCGGTCGGCGGTACGAAGGCAGAGGGCCAGTATCCGCTGCGCTACGTTGGCGGTCAGATCAAGAACGTAGAGATCGTCAACGAGGGCGGCAACCCCGTAGCCAAGATCACCGTCTGCAACACCAAGCAGTCGACCTGGCGTGCCGGCAGTGTATCCGTCGTTTCCGTTGACGGCAGTCGCGTTTCTGTCGACGCTACCATTGACACCGAGCTCTCGTATCTTGAGGAGACGGTGATCTCCGTGCCCGTTACCAGAGGTGCGATGATCCTTCGCTTTGAGATCGACGGCAAGCTGTTCGGTATGCGGTATTCGGTGATGGTGAAATAATTTCGCATTTCCACGCAACAAGATACATCAACAAAAGGAGGATTTACCATGTATCACAAAATCGGAATTCCTCGTGTTCTTTTGATCCTTTTGCTCATCACGCTGCTTCTCCCGCTGTATGCTTGTGCGGAAGACGAATACAGCGGAGAGTCCATTCCCGTACTCTCCACCACCTTTCCCGACATGAAAAGCATGACGGCGGCACCGCTGGAGGATGTGCCGTATCAAACGTGGTGGCAGTGGCCGCTCGATGGATCAATACCGGACAGAGTGCATTATCCACCCTGCTACGTTTACGTAGACAACGGAAACCTGTGCGTCACGGGCATTGATATCACTCCCAATACAACGTCGATTACTTTGAGAAACGGCGATCTCTTCGTTGGTGTCGATGACGGTGAATTTTCGGGTGTGCTGATTCACGAAAGAGGGCGCAGAAGTATAAAGGAGCCCTACCCCGCCCCGGTTAACGTCGTCGAGGATAATTGCCAGGGCTTTATACGTTTGGATCCCTTTGCCGCTTATGCCTTTACGGGGTTAGACCACCTGGGAAGTGGCCGCGGTGCCATCTTCTATATATCGTATGAGAAAGAAACGGATGAATGGATCTGGCGTCAATTCGCAGAGCTGGGCTCTCAAGCTACCGCGTTCATCTACGACCGCAGTTCAAAAACCATCTACGTAACAACCAATAGCACGGGCTTGCTTTCCGTGGATGAGGAGGGCAACGTAACGCAGCTGTTTACGGTAGAGGGCTGGGAAACACTGCGGACCAACTCCATGGTGCTCATGGATGACAATCTGTTCATCGGTACGGCAATGGGAGTCGCACGCTACAACACCAAAACCCAAGTCTTTACGTATTTCCCGCTGGATTACGATACCTACTGGCAGGAAAATTAAACGCTCCGTGCAAAGCATCGGAGCAATAAGTAAAAAACAAGGGGGAGCCCGTCGGGGCTCCCCTCGTTATGTAATTTGGTGATGATTGCAAATTAAGCCTTACGTGAAGCGATGAAATCCATTACCGTCTGTGCGGAAGGAATTCCGGTGGAGGCGCCGAGTGCCTGCACGCAATGTGCGCCGACGGCGTTACCGAATTCAGCCGACTTGACCATATCCCAGCCGTTGGCAAGACCGGTCAGGAAGCCGGAGCAGAAGGAGTCACCTGCACCCGTGGTATCAACGGGCTTCTCGATCAGGAATGCGGGAACGAGCGTGGGCTCCTCACCGTTGGGAGAAACGAGAGCGCCGTCCTTGCCTACCTTGACTACGATGTTGGTGGGGCCCATGGCGTGCAGCTTTTCTGCGATCTTATAGGGATCCTCCTCACCGGTCAGCTTGGCAGCCTCCTCAACGGAGGGAATGAAGTAGTCAAGCTCGGGCAGGCATGCCTCGATCTTGGGCAGCCATACGTCGTCAAAATCCCATGCGGTATCAAGCACGGTGATCTTGCCCATCTCTCTTGCGCGCTTCATCAGCTTGCGGGTAGGCTCGCCGTCAAAGCTGGACAGCAGCAGAGCGCCGCCGACGAATACGATGTCGCAGTCGGAGAGTACCTCGTCGGAGATATCGTCGATGGTGAAGGCTGCGGAGGAGGCGGGGTTATACAGGAAGCTGCGCTCGCCCGACTCATAAATGCAGACGACGGAAACGGTGGTCTGCACGTCGTCACGCTGCACGATGCCGCGCGTATCAACACCGCACTTGGTCATTTCCTTCTTAACAAAGTCACCCATCATGTCCGTGCCAACCAGGCAGGAAATGGAAACGGGCGTGCCCAGCTTTGCCAGGTCGTTGGCGCAGTTGGTTGCGCAGCCGCCAACCAGCGTAGAAACCGACTCAACGGCACGCAGCGTGCCGGGAGCGGGAACGGTGGATGCGGGCTTGACGATAATGTCAACGGTTACGGAACCGATACAAAGAATCTTTTTCATTGCAAGTAACTCCTTTTGCAAAATATCTTTTTACGTCTACCATTATATAACATTCTGCGCGGGAAGTCAAGTTTTTTCTTGCGTTTCTTGAAAAAAACAGTAAAAAGGCGTTTTCCGCGCAAAAAAGCCGCCTTGACAAGCATCGTCGGCGATGTTATAATGAATATAATCTGATCTCTTATTATAAGGAGGCGCTATGAAACGACTGATTGCTCTTTTTCTTTTGATCGCCGCACTTGCCGCCACGCTCTGCCCTGCCGCATCCGCAGCAGACGAGAAAGGGCTGACGTTTACCGACGATCTGTATCGCACGCAATCGGCAGTCACGCAGCCGATCCGCACCTATGAGGCGTGGCTCCGCTTCCCCTCCGGTATCGCCGGCTCTACGCGCGGCGGTGCGATTTTCGGATGCAGCATCAACGATTACGATTCGGTGCCTACCGTCGATTTCGAGGTCATGGCGGGCGGCTTGCCCCGTCTGCTCTGGAAAACGGCCGACCGCTCCGTCACGAGAGATCTGACTTTTAACAAGGTCAATCTGTACACCGGAAAAAAGCTGCACCTTGCCATCACCTTTGACAATTCGACCGGTGAGGCTAAGTGCTACGTGGACGGTGTGCTGCGTCAGACGCTCAAGGTCGATCCGATGACCGCGCTGACACCGCACGCGCCCTACGGCATCGGCGGAACGCCCTATTCGGGCAACCCCTTCTATTTCAGGGGCGAGCTGTTCAGCGTAGCGGCATATTCCGACTGCCGCACCGAGCAGGAGATCAAAAACGATATGCTGATGGCTGACACCGACGACCATGCGCTGGTCTTTTCCTACGAGCTTGACGATATGACCGCGGGTGAGCCCATGCTCGATTACGGGAATCACCGCTATGATGCGGCGCTGATCGATATGTGGATGACCGAGGAGGAAATGCAGGCCTACCGTGAGGAGGCAGGCTATGCGGATTACGACTATGCCATTGCCGTGATCGGTGACACGCAGACCATTTCCAACCATTTCCCCGATCAGCTGCACTACATCTACGACTGGATCGCAGCACACGCAGAGGAAAAGAAGATCGCCTTTGTGCAGGGACTGGGAGATATCACCGATCTCGACCTGCCCAGAGAGTACGAGCTGGTCAAGGGCGAGCTTGAAAAGCTGGACGGCGTTGTTCCCTATTCGCTCATCCGCGGAAATCACGACAATATTCCCAACTACACCAAGTACATTTCTTATGGTGAGTACGGCGGCTCTCCCGACGAGAGCTTCGACGGTACCATGCTCAACACCTATGAGACCATTCGCCTGGGAACGGTCGATTTTCTGATGCTGCGCCTGGACTACGCCCCCTCGGACGAGGTGCTGACGTGGGCGAACAAGGTCGTCAAGGAGCATCCCGAGCACAACGTCATCATTTCCACGCACGCCTATCTCAACTGCGACGGCAAGCCCATCGACGTCAAGCTCGGCGACAACAACGGCACGGATCTTTGGAACAAGCTGATCTCAAAGCACCAGAATATCGTGCTCGTGCTCAGCGGACACGTGACCTGGGATGAGATCCTGATTGCGCAGCAGCAGAGCAAGAAGGGCAACACGGTCACGCAGATCCTGATCGACCCGCAGGGGACGGACGGCACGCTCAAGGGGCGCATGGCCGACGGTCTGGTCGGCGGCATGGTCGCTATGCTGTATTTCTCCGAGGACGGCACAGAGCTTGCCGTGGAGTGCGTATCCACCACGCGCGACAAGTATTATATGTCCAGCAACCTGCAGACGGTCACGCTGGATATTGACAGCACCGCACGGGCAAGAGCTGAGGAGTTCTCCCGCACCGTCGCACGCGCGCTGGAGCGCGAGATCACCGAAGAAAATTACGCCGACAGAAAAACGCTGCTGCAATCGCTGCGCGAGGAATATAACGCCATGAGCGAAAAGGTGCGTGCTCGCGTGTCTGCCGACACGCTGGAGCAGCTGTCCGCCGCCGAGAAAGCGATCGCTGCGTTGGAGAACCCCGAGGCGTCCGAGCCCGAGCAGCCGAGCGACACGGACGACGCAAGCACGGCAGGCAGTGGCAACGGATTGCTGATCGGCGGTATCGTCGGCGGCGCTGCCGTTGTGATCATCGCCGTTGTGGCGGTCCTGTGCCTGAGCAAGAAGCGCAAGGCGTAACGGCTATCACACCCGATCCGAACTCATAAAAGGAGGCATCCATATGACCAAAAAGATTTTCTTTGGCATCAATATTACCGCCAACCGAAAAAACACCCGTCTTGACGGCGAAGATTTTATCACCGACCGGGTCAGCCAGGCGCAGGAGCGCGCGCTGGACACCCAAACGGATGAGCTGCGGCGCATTCAGAAAAAGACACGGCTTCCGCTCCCGCTGCATCTGTTGTATCTTGTCAGCGGCTTTGTGACGCTCGTCATTTTCGTGAGCATCCTCAAGGCATCGGACGAGGTATCGATCCGACAGCTGGCGGAAACCATGCCGGGACTGCTGGTAACGCTGGGAATTTCCGCTGCGGTATGGGGTGCGCTGGCGCTCATGGGGCACTTCCGCAAGCGCAGGATCGAATCCAGCGACACAACGGAGGCGACGCTGCGCGCTGCAGACGTTGCCATCGCGCAGGCGTATGAGACGCTGGGCGTACCCGCCGGTGCGATCGATATGGACGTACTGGTCGGACGCTACCGCATCAAGGACGGTCAACCTGTGATCAAGTCGGGGCAAGCAGCGACCTTTGCCAACCCCGAAATGAAGGTGTTCGTCGAGAACGGCGAGCTGTGCTTTGCCGACGTCAGTGCGCGGTACTCCATCCCCTTGGATCAAATCGTGGCGATCCGCGAGATCCCCAAGCGCATTTCCATGACCTCCTGGAATAAAAACAGTCTTCCGCGCGAGGGCAGATATGCACCGTACCGTATTCAGATGAACGAGCACGGACAGGTGTTCACCCGCAGCTACGGCGTGCTGGACATCAACCGCGACGGGCTTGCGATCTACGAGCTGTACTTCCCTATCTATGAGCTGCCTGTTCTGGAGCAGCTGACAGGCATGGTGGCGCAAAAGCAAGAAAAATAACGAAGTCGGAGCGAAATCCTTGTGATTTCGCTCCGATTTTTTTATTTTTTCCTATTGACATCCCGGCAGATGCGTGATATAATGCGAATAGTTGAACAACCATTCAATTATAAGGAGGCTATATGGAGCATTCAGAGCATTCCGTCGGCTGCCCTTGTGCGCACGATCCTGCGACCATCGAGCGAGAGCTGGAGGAGGTCGCGGCGCTGTACCGCGTATTTGGTGACAAAACGCGGGTATCGCTGCTGCACGCGCTGCTGGAGCGCGAAAAGTGTGTCAACGAGCTGGCAGGTGAGCTGGGCATGACGCTGTCCGCCGTGTCGCATCAGCTGCGCGTGCTCAAGCAGGCGCACCTTGTTCGCTCGCGCAAGGAGGGCAAGGCGGTATATTACGCACCCGACGACGAGCACGTTCGTACCATTCTGATGCAAGGACTTGATCATGTCAGGGAGTAACCCCGTACAACGAACGGCGGTGAAGTTGCGCAAGCAAAATCTTCTACGGAATAGATTGCTATGTTCATTTCTTTGTCGCGGGACAAAGAAATGAACCAAATGAAACCTGTTTCGCTTACGCGAAACTGCAAGTTTTCCTTGCTCGCACCGCGAGCATCGCGCAAAGCGCGAGCGGAAAACATTGCCCGCTTAGGGGCTGCCGCCCCTAAGTACCCCGCTTCATCGCGTGCTACCGACGACGCTGCACGTCGTCTAACCCGCACGCGGTCGAAAGAAAGAGTAAATCTTGCTTTCGCCGCCTCAAAAAGGACGGCGAAAACGGAGAAGTAACCGCAACTGCAAATTTCGCTTATATATTATAAATTTTTTTGGAGTTCCGAGAACCTTTTTGCAAAAAGGTTCCCACAGCGGGGGTACGGGGCAGCGCCCCGCGCATATACAATAATCACAAGGAGAACATTATCATGAAAAAGACATTCGCAATGGAAAATCTGGACTGCGCCAACTGTGCGGCAAAAATGGAAGCGGCGATCGGCAAGATCGACGGCGTGACTGCCTGCTCGGTCAACTTTTTTGCGCAGAAGCTGATGCTGGAGGCAGACGACGCGATCTTTGCCGAGGTGCTCAAGAAGGCGATCGCAGCGGTGCACAAGGTAGACGGCGACTGCGATGTTATCGTCAAATAAGGGTACGGAGGCTGCACCATGACACGCAAGCAAAAAAGAGTGCTGCACCGAGCGATCGCAGCGGCTTCGCTGCTGGTTGCTGCGGCGGTTGTTTGCTCGGATGCTTTGGCGCTCATCCCCGACGGAACGCTTGGTCTGCTGATCCGCCTTGCGCTGTTTCTCATTCCCTACGGCATCATCGGATATGACATTCTCTATCGCGCGGGGCGCGGCGTTATCCACGGGCAGATGCTGGACGAGAACTTTCTGATGGCGGTTGCTACGGTGGGCGCGCTGTGCCTTGGCGAGTACGCCGAGGCGGTGTTCGTGATGCTGTTTTATCAGATCGGCGAGCTGTTTCAGTCCATCGCCGTGGGCAAGAGCCGCCGCTCCATCGCGGCGCTCATGGATATTCGCCCCGAGGTGGCTCACGTTCTGCGCGACGGCGCGATCTGCGACGTCGATCCCGGCGAGGTGGCGGTCGATGAAATTCTCGTCATCCACCCCGGCGAGCGCATTCCGCTGGACGGCGAGGTGTGCGAGGGGGAGTCCTATCTCGATACGGCGGCGCTGACGGGTGAGTCGGTTCCCCGTCACGTGCGCGTGGGAGATGCGGTCATCAGCGGCTGCGTCAATACGCAGGCGGTGCTGCAGGTTCGTGCGACGCGCGCCTACGAGGACTCGACCGTTGCCCGCGTGCTGGAGCTGGTGGAAAACAGCGCGGCACGGAAATCACGCAGTGAGGCGTTCATCACCCGCTTTGCTCGCGTTTATACGCCTGCAGTGGTGGCGGGTGCTCTGCTGCTTGCCGTCGTGCCCTCACTGGTTACCGGGCAGTGGGCAGTTTGGATCGAGCGGGCGCTGACCTTCCTTGTTGTTTCCTGCCCTTGCGCGTTGGTCATTTCTGTGCCGCTCTCCTTTTTCGGCGGCATCGGCGGTGCATCGCGGCACGGAATTTTATTCAAGGGCTCCGGCTATCTGGAGCTGCTCTCGACGTGTGACACGGTCGTTTTCGACAAAACGGGAACACTGACCAAAGGTACGTTCCGCGTCACGGCGCTGTTACCGGATGGCGACACGACAAGTGAAGAGCTGCTTTTGCTGTGCGCACAGGCAGAGCAATTCTCTGACCATCCCATCGCGCGCTCCATCGTGGCGCACTACGGTGCGGCACCGGATGCGACGCGGATGAGCAATGTTTGCGAGGTCGCGGGCGAGGGTGTGACGGCGTGCTGCGACGGTACGACGATCGCGGTCGGTAATTTGCGGCTGATGGCGCGCTGCGGCGTGCAGGCTGCGCTGCCCGACGGCGCGGACATTGCCCCCGGGGCGACCGTTGTTTATGCGGCGCAGGGGACGCGGTATCTTGGTGCGATCGTGATCTCGGACGAGATCAAGGCGGATGCAGCCGAGGCGATTGCGGCACTCAAGCGCAGCGGGGTGCGGCGCATTGCGCTGCTGACGGGCGACAGAGCTGAGGCGGCGGGTGCCGTCGCGGCGGCGCTCGACATTGACGAGGTGATCTCGGAGTGCCTGCCGGAGGACAAGGTACAGCACTTGGAGCGGCTGATCGACGAGTGCCACCGTCGCCGCGGTGCGCGGTTGGCGTTTGTCGGTGATGGCATCAACGACGCGCCCGTACTGACGCGAGCAGACGTGGGTGTTGCCATGGGTGCGCTCGGAACAGATGCTGCCATTGAGGCTGCCGACGTGGTTCTGATGGATGACAAGCCCACGGGGCTGGCGCTTGCCATGCAGCTCTCGCGGCGGACGCGACGCATTGTGATACAGAACGTCGTGTTTGCGCTTGGGGTTAAGCTGGCGGTGCTGGCGCTGGGCGCGCTGGGCTACGCTTCGCTTTGGGCGGCGGTGTTTGCCGACGTCGGTGTTGCGGTCATTGCGATCTGCAATGCGATGAGGAATTTAAGATAAGAAACGAAAGAAAAGACGGGGGAAGCCTTTTTTAGAAAAAAGGTTTCCCCCGTGCCCCCTTCCAAAAAACTTTGGAGAATTTATAGATTAAAGTCTAAGCATCCGCTCTCTACAGCAAGGACATCAAACCCGTAGGGGAGGGGCTTGCTCCTCCCGAAATCGCGTTTCCTCCGCCCCGAGCTCCTTCAAGAACCTCAGGAGCAAAACCGGAAAGAGAGAGTCTCTGCTGCAGCGGCTCGACCGGAATAAGAGAGCGCCGAGATGGAAAATTCCACCTCGGCGCATTTTCTGTCGAATACAACGTGCCTGTTTCACAAGTTTTTTGAAAAAGGGGGTGCGGGGGAAATTTTGCAACAGCTTATACGCTTGACTTGGTTAAAAATGTATGCGCTTCTGTCAAAATTCGTCTAGAGCTTTCGTATTCAAACAACGTCATCGCCTCTTCATACGAAACCAGAGGAGCACTTAACAGCTCTTCTTCTTGAAAGACAATCTCCTGATCCTCGTATTCTGCCAAAAAATAAATCATCTGTTTGATTACATCTTTTTTACCGGGAATGGCATGCTCATCCATAGTCACAAACCCATCAACAAGAGTAGGCCTCAGCTGCAGTTCTTCATAAATCTCACGCAATGCTGTTTCGCGTTCACTCTCTCCCGGTTCCATATGCCCCTTGGGGAACCCATGAAACCCTTCCCTTTGCTGCACCAACACATAACGAATCTCTCCTTGGATGCGCGTAAAAACAACCGCTCTGCACGACTTTTCGTACAGCACCTTAACATCCTCCCTTAACAGTTATTTCCCCAAGTTTTTTGAAAAAGGGGGTGCGGGGGAGAAAACTTTTTTACAAAAAAGTTTTCTCCCCCGCTATCATATACTCTTAATTACTTCGACAGTCTTGCCTCGAGAGCAGCGAGCTCGTCGTACATAGCCTGAGGAACTCTATCGCCGACCTGGGCGTAGAAGTCCCTAATATTCTTGATATCCTCGAGCCAGGATGCGTTATCAACGGTGAGCAGCTCACGGATGGTGTCGATGGTGACATCCTCCAGGCCCTCGATGTTGATATCCTCTGCCTTCGGAACGTAACCGATGGGCGTGATATCGGCATCAACCTTACCCTCGCAACGAGCCAGGATCCACATCAGCACGCGCATATTGTCGCCAAAGCCGGGCCAGATGAAGTTGCCGTTATCGTCGGTACGGAACCAGTTGACGTGGAAGATCTTGGGAGGATTGGGAATGCGGTTGCCCATGGACAGCCAGTGTGCCCAGTAGTCACCCATGTCGTAGCCGACGAAGGGACGCATTGCCATGGGGTCGCGGCGAACAACGCCGACGGCACCTGCTGCGGCTGCGGTCGTCTCGGACGCCATGATGGAGCCGACGAACGCACCGTTCTGCCAAGAGGTGGACTGGTAAACCAGCGGAGCGGTCTTTGCGCGTCTGCCGCCGAAGACGATGGCGGACACGGGAACACCTGCGGGATTAGCAAACTCGGAGGAGATGCAGGGGCAGTTGGTTGCCATTGCGGTGAAGCGGGAGTTGGGATGTGCGCCGCAGGTGGACTTATCCTTCTTGTCGTACTTGGTGCAGTCCCAAGGATTGCCCTTCCAGTCGATTGCGGAACCGGGCTTAGGAGGATTCTTATCCAGGCCTTCCCACCAAACGGTGTTCTCGGCGGTGTTGTGAACGACGTTGGTGAAGATGGTGTTCTTCATGCAGGTGTGCAGCGCGTTGGGATTGGACTGCTCGTTGGTACCGGGAGCTACGCCGAAGAAGCCGTTCTCGGGGTTAACAGCCCACAGTCTGCCGTCCTCGCCGACACGCAGCCATGCGATGTCGTCGCCGACGCACCAGACCTTGTAGCCCTGCTGTGCGTAAACAGCGGGAGGAATGAGCATTGCCAGGTTGGTCTTACCGCAGGCGGAGGGGAATGCAGCGGTGACGTACTTGGTCTCGCCGTTCGGATACTCAACGCCCAGGATCAGCATATGCTCTGCCATCCAGCCCTCTTTACGACCGAGGTAGGATGCGATACGCAGAGCGAAGCACTTCTTGCCCAGCAGAACGTTTCCGCCGTAGCCGGAGTTGACAGACCAGATGGTGTTCTCCTCGGGGAAGTGAACGATATAGCGGTTCTCCTCGTCGATGTCTGCGCGTGCGTGCAGACCCTTGATGTAGTCTGCGCTGTCGCCCAGAGCCTCAAGAACGTTGGTGCCGACACGGGTCATGATCAGCATGTTCAGAACGACGTAGATGGAGTCGGTCAGCTCGATGCCGTACTTGGCAAAGGGAGAGCCGACAACGGACATGGAGTAAGGAATGACGTACATGGTACGGCCCTTCATGGAGCCGCGGTACAGCTTGGACAGCTTCTCCTTGCACTCGGTGGGATCCATCCAGTTGTTGATGTTGCCTGCGTCCTCCTTCTTGGAGGTGCAGATGAAGGTTCTGCCCTCGACGCGTGCGACGTCGTTGACAGCAGTACGATGCAGATAGCAGCCGGGAAGCTTTTCCTGGTTGAGCTTGATCATCTCGCCCGTGGAGCACGCCTCCTCGCGCAGAGCCTCAGCCTGCTCCTCGGAGCCGTCGATCCAAACGATGCGGTCGGGCTGCGTCAGAGCAGCCATCTCTTCGATCCAAGAAAGAACATACTTGTTGTTGGTCATGGGTTTTTCTCCTTTTCTATATTGCAATAAATTGGTTTCTGTTTTACTGCGGCAACCAAAGTCCTATCGTTGCCCATTATATATAATACTACATTTTTGTCAAAATTTCAATCCCTATCCAAAAAGGTTACAAAGAATTCACATTTGTTGCAAATTGAACAGATGCGGCAAAGTCTTCCGTCAAAATCACGAAAAAATGACCGATTACCCCGCCAAACGCAAAGGAAAACGGGGAGGAATTTGTGGAAGTTGCCGTTTTTTGATTTCGGGTGTAAAAAATGACGAAAAGCCCTTGCGCAAAAAACGTTTTTGCGTTACAATGAAGTAACGAAAAACGATGGCTTTTCACGGAAAGGAGTCGCACATGGAGCAAACCACAAGCAACGCGCCCGACGAGCGCATCTCTCCCGAACAGATCCGACAGACCTGGCTCGACGGCGGGCGGCGACGCGGACACACGGCGGGGCAGCTGGGCGGCGCAGGACGCAACATTCTTCGCAATCCGCGCTCGTACATCAACTTTATCATTGCCATCTTTATCATACAAACGCTGCTCTGTCTTCTGATGACGGTGGCGGAGCTGGACAATCGCACGGCATACCGCGAGATCACGGAGCACTACGATTATCATATGCAGCTGCGCAGCATCAGCCAGCCGCAGTACGCCGAGCTGCACAATCTTGATGCCGAGATTCCTCTCGACTGGCGCCCCTATCTGCCCTACAAGAGCATCACCTACGAGCGTCTGGCAGACGGCAGATACCACGCCTATATCACACTGCGCGGCAACGATCTTGCGCTTGAGCGGCAGCAGGTCTGCGACGGATTTTTGGAGTCGGTCGGGGCTGCCGGAGAATCGCTGGTCATTTCCTACACGCCGCTGTACAATTATCTGACCTATTATGCCGTCAACATTCGGGTGGAAACGGGCTGGGCGGTCTTTCTCTTCTCGGCGCTTTCCCTCTTTATGCTGACAACGCTGTACAACGCGCGGCTCAATCACGAGCGCTTTCAATACGGCATTTACATGGCGTGCGGCGCGGGTTTCCGCCAGCTGTTCACCACGGCGGTGGGCGAGATGCTGTTTATCGTGCTGCTGACCGCGCTGCCTGCGGTGATCGTTGCCAACGTGACGGCAGTCGTGCTGTATGCGGGAACGGGAACGGAATATTCCCTGCGCCTGCTTCCGCTGCTGCTGACCTGGCTTTTGGGGGTATTGATCGCATTTTTTGCGGTATGGATGCCCATGCGGCATCTGAGCCGCCGTCCGCCCGTGGCGCTGCTCGCCGCGCAGGACAACAGCAATCTGGTCACCTCGCCGCGGCGGTCGCTGCATATTTTCGGTCGTCGCTTCCCTTCGCACTACGAGGCGTTCAGCCTTTGGCGCTACCGCCGCTATCTGGCAGGACTGCTTTGCGCGTCGGTTTTGTTCGCCGCGCTCTGGCTGGGGCTGATCCGTGTGGCGGATTTTCGCACCGTGCTTGCTACGGCAAGCGCGCCCGAATTTACGGTGGAATTTCATCCAACGGCGCCCAACGCCACCACGCTCAACGAGAATGTGGAGTGGCTGTCGTCCGATCTTGAGGCCATCGACGGGGTGGACCATTGCGAATACAAGGTCAGCACGAGTCTGATGGCAAAGCGCACCTTTC
This sequence comes from Clostridia bacterium, assembly GCA_017452545.1. Lineage (GTDB taxonomy): Bacteria > Bacillota > Clostridia > Oscillospirales > CAG-272 > SIG644. Next base: position 40,234 of record JAFTME010000003.1, read on the forward strand.
TTGCGGTCACCGCCAAGGCTGCGCGCCACGCGGGTGCCTACACCGTCCATTTTGAGGATCAGAGCGGCGTTTACGGCGCCGCCACCAACTATGCGGAATACGTTGCGCTGAACGAGGACTCCTTGCGCCGTCTGACCGAGCGGACGGCAAGCATGGAGGGCGATCCGGCGCGTCTGCTCAGCGAGGAAAACACCGTCATTCTTTCAACGTCGCTGCACAACGCCGAGCGCTTTGATTTTGCACCCGGTGACACGGTGCTGCTGGCGGTCAACACGCAATCGACCATAACGACGGTTCCCTATCTGACCATGAACAATCTGGATCTTTTGCGCATCATTCTGAGCGACGAGGAGTTTATTCTGGAGGAATACACGGTCGCTGCCGTCGTTCACGACGAGGCGGCGGGCGACCGCATCATGATCGGCGTTGATCACGGCACGTACGAGGATCTGACCGGCATGGAGGCGTACACAACAGCGCTGGACGTATATCTTGCCGACGAGATGGATTTCGGTACGCTTCGCACGGTGACCGACCGCGTACAGCTGGCGGCAAACGATTATTTTTCCACGACGGTGGTTTCGCACGGTGTCTTTTTTGACAATTATCTGACCGCCTTCCGCAACGTACCCGGGCGCATCGTCGTTGCCGCCTATCTCATTCTGACCATGATGCCGCTGCTTTGCTTTTTCTCGCAGCAGATCTTTTACGGCAAGCGGCAAAAGGAATGGTACGTTCTGCGGGCACTGGGTGCGTCGCGTGCATCGCGGTTGCGCTTACTCTTGATGTCGGGCTGTATTCTGACGGCGGTCAATCTGGTCGTTATGCTGCTGCCGGGTCTGCTTGCCGACCGTCTTGCCTTTAAGCTATGCAACGAATGGCTGCCTGCGGGGGGATTCATTCCGTCGGTTCTGATGGAATACCGTCTATCCCCGGCGGTCATCCCGGTATTACTGCTCTTTGCCGTGATCAGCGGGTTTATTCCCTGCTTGATCGAATACGTCCGTGCCAAGCGGGCATTCGTGCAAGAGGATGCGCTGGAGCGAGCGCTGCAAGAGGAGCGCGACTGCGCCAAGAAAGGAGAGGTGTGATATGAGTCCGAGAAAAACCACACAGGAGATCATACAGGAGAAAACCGAGCAGCGGCTGCGCCGCACCTTTGATGCGGATCTGTCGCCCGAGGTGGACGGCCGTCGCGTGCTGCTGGAAACGGTGGACGTGATCAAGCAATACCGTCAATACGATCAGGTCGTCACGGCGGTCAATCGCGCGACGTTCCGCGTATTTGAAGGAGAATTTGTGGCGATCGTAGGCGCGTCGGGCTCGGGAAAGAGCACGCTGCTGCACCTTTGCGCGGGGCTGGACCGTCCCAATGCGGGTGAGATCTACATTCGCGGCAACCGTCTCAACGCCATGAAGCCGGACGAGCTGGGGCGTTTTCGCGGCTCGTACATTGGAATGGTATTTCAGACGCATCATCTGATCCCGCATTTTACAGCGCTGGAGAACATCCTCGTGCCGACCATGCTCTGTCACAAGAGCGAGATGTCCTACAACGAAAACCTCAAGAAACTGGTTGCGACGCTGGACATCGGCGATCGCTTGCATCATTTGCCGAGTGAGCTTTCGGGCGGTCAGCAGCAGCGCGTTGCAATCGCGCGGGCGCTGATCAATATGCCGCAGGTGATGTTTGCCGACGAGCCGACGGGAAATCTGGACCGCGAAAATGCGGAGGACGTACTGGAGCTGCTGCTGGAGACCAAAAAGCTGTTGGGGCAGGCGCTGGTTATGGTAACGCATGACCTCGGTATCGCTGCGAGAGCGGATCGCGTTTACAAGATGGATGCCGGGCGGCTGCGCCCCTGGCGTCGCTCTCTGGACGGCGAGCTGCCCGGCTATCACGGCGAGGAATGACAAAGAGAGCCGGAGAATCGTTGAAAAAAGGCTTTTTAACGGCAAATTCTCGCAAAACGAGAGAGATTTCCGGTCTGTGGGGTTGCTTTTTCGCCGTCGGTATGCGAGAATATAGGCACGGATCCGAAATTCAACTCACGAGGTAACCACATGGAAAAGAAAACGATTGGTTCGTTTATCAGCGCGCTTCGCCGTGCCAAGGGATGGACGCAGCGCGATCTGGCGGAGCAGCTCAACGTTTCCGACAAGGCGGTCAGCCGATGGGAGCGGGACGAAAGTGCGCCCGACCTTTCTCTGTTGCCGCTGATCGCCGACCTGTTCGGCATCACGGTTGACGAGCTGCTGCGCGGGCAGCGCCGTCCGAGTGAGCCCGCCCCGACGCAGGCTGACGAGGCAAGCGCGCAGGACGAGGACGCACGGCTGCGCGCCGAGCAATCTGCCCAAAAGCGGCAACGCATGCTGCTCGGCAACCATCTGCGCCGCTATAAAAATCTCAATTATATCTCGCTCGGTCTCGCCCTTGGCGGCATGATCGCGGCGCTGATCTGCAACTTCGGCTTCAACCGTGCAGCACTCGGCTTCTTTCTCGGCATCGCCTTTGAGATTGCTGCCGTCATATGCACGCTGGTCTTTACAGGCAACGCGCTGTCCGTGGTCGAGGAGGACTACGACCATACGCTGCTGAGCAGCTACAAGCGCGACGTTTTGCAAGCGGCCTGGCGCTCGCTGTTTCTCGTTGTGCTGCTCACGGGGCCGCTGATCCTGCTTTTGATCATCGGCATCTCGTACGGTGCCTACGTTGGCGCGGCTGCCGCGACCTTTTTCCCGTGGAGCGCCGTCTGGCTCGTCTTTGGCGGGCTTGCGCTGCGCGAGATCGGGCTGCTGTTTATTCTTCCCCGCGTCTTCCGCGCACAGGGCGTTGTATTGAGCGAGGACGAATGGGCGCGCAATCGCGCCTGCGTTCGCCTTTTGCGCCGCTGCTCGCTTTCGCTGGTGCTGGCGCTGCTGTTGCCGCTGATCGCCTTCGGCGTGCTCGACTGCGGCATGATCGATCCGCGAACCGCCTTTGCCGACGGAACTGTTTTTGAGGATTTTGAAGAATTCCGTGCGTATATCGAGCAAACGGGCGACCCCAACGCTGACCGCCTCTCGTCAATCTCCATGTCCTATTACGGCAACAAAGGGACGGTGCGCCCCGCAAGAGATGCGTACGACTACGAGGAGGGGGCAGACGGCAGCGGTACCGAGCGCGTACCCACAAACGAAAGCTTTTTCTATTCAGAAGACCAGGAGGTCGTAACCGAGGTGCCCGCGCCCGAGGAGGGCGATGATTATTTCAAGTGGAAATACGACAACGAGTATGTGGTTTACGATCGCAGCAACGGTAGCGAGGTCACTCGCTTTGCCTGGAACAACCCCGAGGTGTGCGCTATTCGTTGGGATTTCCGCGAAAGCACGGACGGCACGCCCATCGAGGTGCTTACGCTGAGCGACCGCTATGAAAGTGAGCGCATCTATTACGCCATCCACACGGCGCTGTTTCTGCTGATGATCGTTGAGACTGCTGCCGTTCTCGGCGTTTACATCGTCAAGCGCAGAAGGATCGGAAAAGGAATATGATTTTCGCCGGAGCGACACCCTCGCTCCGGCTTTTTTATTTGAAAATTTTACAAAATTCCTCTTTTCAAACGAGGAAAAATCTGTTACAATTATAGTGGAGAATTATCACCGGGAGGTAGGAAACATGACCGCATTCCAAGGCGCTGCACTGCCGCAGCAAATGCTCACGCCCAAGTGTCCGCTTCGCTTTGGCGAGGAAGGAACGTTTAAGATCTGCGTTTTTTCCGATCTGCACGAAACGGCGGACTACGATCCGCGCTCGTACGCGGCGCTGGACGGCATTATCGAAAGAGAGCAGCCCGATCTTGTGCTGCTGGGCGGCGATATCTGGAACGGCACGCTTGACCGCCCCATTGAAGAGCTGCGGGCGTTTTTGAACGTATTCACCGCGCCGATGGAGATGCGCGGGATTGCCTGGGCGCACGTACTGGGCAATCACGACCACGGCTACGCCTTTGGCGATGATGCGTATCAGGCGCTCTTCGAGAGCTACGCGCACTGTGTCAGCAGCCACACCACCGCCGAGATGGGGGTGGACGGTGTCTCCAATTTTGTGCTTCCCATCCGCTCGCACGACGGCAGTCGTATTGCCTTCGCCGTTTGGGGGCTGGACACGCACAACCTTTCCGACGGCCTTGTACTGCGCAACGGCGTCAATTTGCGGCAGGGGCACCGCGTTCCCTCGCCGATCACGGGAACGAGCCACTGGGATTTCGTTCATTTCAATCAGCTGCGCTGGTACTATACCGCCTCTGAGGAGCTGGAGGCACTCAACGGTGCGCCCGTGGACGCACTGATGATCATGCACGCGGCACCGCTGGAGTACGGCATTTGCATGGACAATCCGGCTGCCGTAGGGTTGGTCGGCGACATGGAGGAAACGCTGTATTCCGGCTCGCTCAACTCGGGCGTGGTCGCAACGGCGCTGCAGCGCGGTGATATTCGCGCAATGGTATGCGGGCATATGCACGCGGACACCTTTGCGGCGGATTACTGCGGCATCAAGCTCTGCTTTGACGGCTCGATCGGTTATCGCACGGGCGGACGCGACGGCTTGCGCGGCGGGCGCGTGTTTGAGATCTCGGAGGGCGCGACGGGCGACATTCGCACCCGCTACGTTTACGCGCAGGACGTAATTTAACTTGGAAACAATAACAGAAAATAAAGGATAAAACGGATCAATGGCAAAAAAGGAAATCGACGTAAAAAAGGAGGCTGCCAAGGCGGCAGCAGCAAAGAGCAAGACGGCAAGTGCCAAGGCACCTGTCGCCAAGAGCACGACAGGAAAGGCAGCGAAGCCCGCAGCAAAGGCGGTGACAAAGCCTGCGACAAAGGCGGCGCCCAAGGCAAGTAACCAAAAGGGCAAGGCTGACACCAAGGCGATCGCAGCGGGTACGGTCATGCAGGCCGTTCCCGAGGACGAGACGATCGGCGGCTACAACAACACCAGCATCAAATCCCTCAAGGGAGAGGAGCGCGTTCGTAAGCGCCCTGCCGTTATTTTCGGCTCGGATAGTCTGGAGGGCTGCGAGCACGCATTTTTTGAGATTTTATCCAACTCGGTGGACGAGGCGCGTGAGGGCAATGGTGACGTGATCACCGTCACGGCGTTCCGCGATCATTCCATCACGGTAGACGACCGCGGACGCGGTATCCCGCTGGGCTACAACGCGAATGAGGGTCGCTGGAACTGGGATCTGATCTTCTGCGAGCTGTATGCGGGCGGTAAGTACGACAACAACAACGAGGATGCAGCGTACGAATATTCGCTCGGTCTGAACGGTCTGGGTGCGTGTGCGACGCAATGCGCCTCGGCTTATATGGACGTTTATTCCTACGACGGAAAAAACGAGTACTCCATTCATTTCCGCAGAGGTCGACCGGTCAGCGAGCTGCAGAGCCGCCCGCTCTCCCCTGCCGAGCGCCGCACGGGCACGGTCATTCACTGGCTGCCTGATCTTGAGGTGTTCACCGACATCGCCATTCCCTACGATCACTTTGCCGCAACCATGAAGCGCCAGTCGGTGGTCAACCCCGGCATTCGCTTTGTGTTGCACACCGAGGGCGAGGACGGCTCGCTGAGCGAGCAGACCTTCCTGTACGAGAACGGCATTATGGACTACATCTCCGAGATGGTCGGGGAGAGCTCCATGACGGCACCCGTACAGTGGCATCTGGAGACGCAGGGGCGCGACCGCGAGGACAAGGCGGAATACAAGTTCAAGGCGGACATCTCCTTCTGTGTATCCAACACGGTCAGCCTGCAGGAATATTACCACAACTCCAGCTTTTTGGAGCACGGCGGCTCGCCCGACGATGCCGTCCGCTCGGCATTCGTTTATGCGCTGGACAAATATATGAAGAACCACGGCAAGTACAACAAGACCGAGAAAAAGATCACCTTCATTGACGTTGCCGACTGTCTTGTGCTGGTCATCAACTCGCACTCGACCATGGTCTCCTATGAGAACCAGACCAAAAAAGCCATCACCAACGAATTTATCCGCGATGCGCTCAACGAGTTTATCCGCAACCAGCTGGAGGTTTATTTCATTGAGAACCCCAACGCTGCCGAGGTGTTCTCCAATCAGGTACTGATCAACAAGCGCAGCCGTGAAACGGCGGAGGGCACCCGTCTGCAGATCAAGAAAAAGCTGACCGGAACGATGGACGTGACCAATCGCGTTGAAAAATTCGTCAGCTGCCGCTCCCGTGATCCGCTGCGCCGCGAGCTCTACATCGTAGAGGGCGACTCGGCTCTGACCTCGTGTAAGCTGGGACGCGACGCCGAATTCCAGGCGATCATCCCTGTGCGCGGCAAGACGCTCAACTGTATGAAGGCGGACTACGAGCAGATCTTCAAAAGTGAGATCATCACCGATCTGTTGCGCGTCATCGGATGCGGCGTTGAAATCACGGGCAGTTCAAAAAAGAAGATCAAGACGGATATGAACGAGTTCGATCTTTCGCTGCTCAACTGGTCCAAAATCATCATTTGTACCGATGCCGACGAGGACGGCTTCCAGATCCGCACGCTGCTGCTGACGCTATTCTACCGTCTGCTGCCGACGCTGCTCAAGGAGCACAAGGTCTTTATTGCGGAGACGCCGCTCTTTGAGATCACCGTCAAGGACAAGACGTATTTTGCATACGACGAATTTGAAAAGGCAGAGATCCTCAAGAAGCTGGGCAACAAGAAATACACGCTGCAGCGCTCCAAGGGTCTGGGTGAGAACACCTCGGACATGATGTGGGAGACGACCATGAACCCTGCCTCGCGCCGACTGGTTTCCGTTGCGCCGACCGACCCTGCGGCAACCGAGGAGATCTTTGACATTCTGCTGGGCAACAATCTGCCGGGGCGCAAGGCGTTTATCGCCGAGCACGGCTCGGAGTATATCAAGGATGCGGACGTGTGATCCGCAGAGGGAGCTATTATGAAACACCGTTTTTTACACGCGCTTGGAACGCTTCTGTGCTTGATACTGCTTTTGGGGCTTTTTGCCTGCACAGCGCCCGAGCCGACGCCGGATGATCCTCAGAAGGAGAACACGCCGCCGACGGAGGAGACGGTCACGCTGGTCAGCGAGGGGAAAACGTCCTATCGCATCGTCCGCTCCGATCTTTTGCCGAGCGGGCACGAGGTCGTCAAATCGGTCGTTGCGCTGCGTCGGGCGTTTGAAGAGCACGTCGGCTGCAAGATCGCCATCGCCACCGACTGGGAGGACAAGGACAACAACGCGGACATTCTTGAGATCGTGGTCGGAGAGAGCAATCGCGCCATCAGCGCGCTGCTGCCCGACGATGCGCCGGAGGATGCCTACTATATCTTTTTTGAGGACAACAAGCTGTACATCGGCGGCGCCAATGAGCAAGCGACCGTTTATGCCGTGCAGCACTTTATCGACACCTATCTCGTCGGTGCGACCGACGGCACGCTCGCCGTTCCTGCGGCGCTCAACGTCGTTGGCACGTTTGATTTCAAGCATCCCACCGTGCTGTACGTGCTTCACACGATCAAAAGCGTCAGCGGAGAGGAGAAGACAACGGTAGAATACAACGACGTCGTTCGTCTGCTTGCCTCCCTGCAGGGGCGAGTCAACAAGCAGGCGAGCAAAACGGGCGTTTACGTTTATCAGATCTTTGACGGCTTTGATCCGTTCTGGCTGGATTACATCAGCGAGGAGGGCAAGCTGCTGGAAGGACACACCCGTCACGATCTCGGCTCGATGAGCGAGGTCTGGGCGGCGTTTGGAGCATTTATCACCGAGGCGGGCATGGTTCTCTGGGATCCTGCCGTGCCCTCAACTGCCAACGTTGCCGCGACCGTTTGTGCGGTGGACGGCTATTTGCCGGTCCGCTACGACCCGTCGCCCGACAGCCTGTATTCCTGGCTGCGCGACAAGGGCGTCGCCGTCAAGCTGGATCTTTGCGACCTCTTTGACGGAGAGTTCGGCACAAGCATTGACGACACAAGCATTCCCTCCACCGGCTCGATCAAATGCGACCCGTATTTATGGGCGCTGGACAAGTACGGGGATCGCGTCAACCCCAATATGCTCGCCTACGTGCTGGACGGTGCGACACAGGTTGCCGAAAACCCCGTCTATCAAAAGGCGGAGAGCACCAATCCCGACTGGAATCAGCTTTACTCGCACGATTATCTGATCTACAACGAATGCTTTTTCTTTGATCTGACCTGCGTTTCGGACGAGCAGCCGAGCGACGATCCCTCCCAGCCGATGGGCACGGATGCGACGACGCTTGTGACCGTTCTGGACTTTTTCTGCAAGAAAAACAACGGAAACATGGCAAAGCTGATGGGCTTCCCGCCCTGGTACGTCAAATACTCCACCCACGGGGGCAACGGCAGCCTCAATCCCACCGAGCTGGAGTTTGCCTTTACCGAGACCATCACACAATACAATTTCGTCAAGGAAGCCGATGCGGCGCATCCCTCCTGGATGACCAACGGATCGGTCTACACACAATACGAGCCGACCGTACTCTACACCAACACGGAGTCGCCCGTCGAGGAGATCTTTGACGACAACACCTATTATTTTACCATCTACATGGGTGACTACGATTCCTCAGCTTGGTTCAAGGCGAGAATTCCCACCTTCTTTATGCAGGACGAGGGGCGCGGACAGTATCCTTTGATGTGGGCCTTCAATCCCAATCTCGGCGACCGTATACCCATGGTATTTGATTACGTATACGAGCACGCGACGCCCAACGACTATTTCGTCACGGGTGACAGCGGCGCGGGCTACGTCAACCCCGATATGCTGCCCGACATTGACGCGTGGGTGGACTACAACGAGCCCTATATGCAGAAATACGATATGGACATCGTCGGATTTATGATCCACGCGAACGGCTTGACCGCGCGCGAGATGGCGGCTTACGCCCGCTTTGCGCCCATCGGCTCGTTCCACAACGACAGCTCGCAGCAGCTGATCGTTTACAACGATCAGACCGTGTTCATGCATCTGATGAACGAGATCGTTCCCTCGACGGATGATTTCACGCCGCGCAGGATGTATGAATACACCATCAGCAACGGCACCAATTTCGCCGCATACCGTGCAGTCTGCAAGAGCCCAACCGAGATCAACGGTGCCATTGAGCAGTTTATTGCTTACGCAGAGAAGCAAAATAGCAGCTACACCTACAAATGCGTTGATCCCTACACCCTGTTTGACCTCGTACTGCAATCGGGGCAGGGCGAGTATATTTACGGGGAGTAACAAGAAGAAATCGGGGCTCTGCCCCACACCTCGCATATAAACACCCGAAATGGAGGATTTATTATGAATATCGCAATGTTGAGCGGCTGGCACGTCCATGCGGAGGGCTATGCCAAGGAATTCAATTCGATCCCGGGAGTCAAGGTTACTGCCGTTTGGGATGAGCTCCCCGAGCGGGGACGCGCATGGGCAGAAAAGCTGGGGGCGACGTTCTACGAGGACGTGGATGCGCTGCTCGCCGACCCGAGCATCGACGCGGTCGCCTGCTGTGCACCGACCAATCTACACGGCGATCTGCTTTGCCGTGCGGCAAACGCAGGCAAGCACATTTTCACCGAGAAGGTTCTCGCGCTGACGTGCGAGGAGGCCTATGCCATCCGCGATGCGGTTGCTGCGGCAGGCGTACGCTTTGTGATTTCCTTCCCGCATCAGACCAACCGTGCGCTGCTCAAGGCAAAGCAGCTGTGCGAGCAGGGTGCTTTGGGCACACTGACCTACGGGCGGATGAGAAACGTACATTCGGGCTCCATTCGCGACTGGCTGCCGCCCCACTTCTACAGCCGCGAGCAATGCGGTGGCGGTGCGATGATCGATCTGGGTGCGCACCCGATGTATCTGCTTGCGTGGTTCCTCGGCAAGCCCTGTGCGGTTTCCTCGGCGTTTACCAACGTGACCGACCGCCCGGTAGAGGACAACGCGGTCAGCCTTCTGGAGTTTGAGGGCGGCGCGATCGGTGTATCCGAGACCGGCTTCGTTTCGCTGTGCGATCCGTTTACGCTGGAGATCAGCGGCACGGCGGGTTGGCTGCGCGTGGTCGGCGGTGAGCTGACGGTTCGTCTTGACGGACAGAGCAAGGTCTACACGGCAGAGGAGCTGGACGTGACAAGACCGGCGCCCATTCCCTATTTCGTTGATCTTGTGACAAACGGCGGAGACGGTGCCTTCTACGGCATGGACGAGGCGGTTCGTCTGACCGAAATTATGGTCGCAGCCTACGGCGCGGCACAAAGCAGGAAAAAGACGGAAGTGTAAGGGGAGAATAGATGCGGGGGAGAAAACTTTTTTGAAATACAGGTTTCTCCCCCGCCCCCCTCTTTCAAAAAACTTTGGGAAAAGGGAATATATGGTTTCGGGGTAAAGAGCGCCGAGGCGAAATTCGCCTCGGCGCTTGTTATCCTCGGTCGAGCCTTTGCGGCTGCGACGATTGCCTTCCCTGTTTTTTCAAGATTTTTTGGAAAGGGGCGTGGGGGGAACC
>JAFTME010000069.1 GCA_017452545.1 Clostridia bacterium
ACTTTTATCGATCGCGGTACACAGGACAGCATCCGCTACGTGACGGAGAGCGAATATCTGGAGCGCATCATCGGACAGGTCGTTTTCCCACCTGAGCAGCATACCATGGAGCGCGGTGCCGCTTTGCTGGCAGCCTTTATGAGAGCGACGCCGGCAGCGCTTGCTGCGTGCACGATGCAGACCACGGCACCCGTTACCGTTCATTCCTTCTGGAATCAAAAATAACCGTTTTTCTCTTGTGGAAAACGGTTGTTTTTCTTTTGGCCGGAACCTTTGACGAGGGTATGCGCATCCTTGATAAAAAAAGTTGAAAATTATCAAAGAAAATTTGAAAAAAAGTTGAATTTTCACGAGAAGTATGATATAATATGATATAATTATGCATGGAGGATGGTGAACGTCTTGGATTTCTTTCAGGTTTTATTTGACCGGTTGACAAATGCCTTTTCCGAATATGTTTTGACACCGATTATGAATATCGGCGTCATTGATATCATAGATATTTTGTTGCTCACCTATATTTTCTACGTGGTTTATGCACATGTCAGAGAACGGCGTGCAGGAACGCTTATGCTCGGACTTGGTATTTTGTATATCCTGCATTTCGTTTCCGGAGCACTGGGAATGTCGGCGTCGTATGCGATTTTTGACGCTTTTTATCAGATCGGCGCGATTGTTGTACTGATCGTATTCCGCGAGGAGATCTGCGACCTCCTGGATAAGATTGGCTCCGGTATGTTCAGCCTTCGTAATATCGGTAAGCGCCAGTCCCATACGCTGGCTTCCGTGACCGCAACCATTGCCGTGCTTTCCGATACGGCGGTCGAGCTGTCGCGCGAGCGTACGGGTGCACTGATCGTGGTCGAGCGTAATTCCAAGCTGGGCGAATACATCAAGAACGGCGTTATGATCGATGGCGTTCTGTCCTGCGAGCTGCTGGGCAACCTGTTCTATAATCACTCGCCGCTGCACGACGGTGCCGTCATTATCCGCGATGGTAAGGTTTGTGCTGCAGGCTGCATTCTTCCGTCCTCCAAGAGCACGGCACTTCCCAAGGAGTTGGGAACCCGTCATCGCGCTGCTGTCGGTATTTCCGAGCAGAGTGATGCGGTGGTTATCGTCGTCAGTGAGGAGACCGGCGGTATTTCCATTGCCAACAACGGTGTTTTGAAGCGTGGCTATACCTCGGGTACGCTCAAGGATGACCTGTTCCTGCTTTTGACGGGTGATAACGGGAAATCGGCTAAGCGTAAGGGCAAATAAGCAGGGGAGGAGCGTTACGTTATGAATAAAAAATATAATTTTGAAAGCGTTCAAAGTAATAACAGCGCGGAAGCGGTTGAGCTTCATCAAAAGCACCGCAGCTTCCATATACTTGCGAAGATCACTTGCTTTCTCCTTGCCGTCGTCTTTTGGCTTTTGATGAGCGGTCTGGAAAGCTACCGTGAAAAGCTTGCGCTTGATGGAGCGAATGACCTTCCCGAGGTGCAGGAAACCAATGTGAACGACTGAATATTCTTTTCATTCTCCGCAACTGTGGCTATCACGGTTGCGGAGAAAACTCCCTAGGCATTTTTATACTTGATTTTTGCAGAGAAAGGAGCTCGTATGTCCGAGAAAACCACAACCGTTCGATTGCTGCTCGGAGATATCCGGGTTCCGGTCGGTACACAGATCCGAGAGATTATAGATATTGCCGGGAGTCGGATGCGACGGGCAGGGATATCGTCCGCATCCCTCCGTTTTCGTTTATATAAGCGCTCGATCGATGCACGGCACAAGGACGATATCAAGCTTGTCTGTTCGGTGATCGTCGAGAGCGACACCGACGTGCTCGGCAAGCTTTCTCCGCGCATTCTGACTGCCCTGAAGGCAAAGACGATGACGGAAGCGGCGCTGACCGTTGAGCATGGCACAACGCCGAGTCGCTACCGCCCGCTGATTGTGGGCATGGGGCCTGCAGGCTTGTTTTGCGCGCTGCTTCTTGCGGAGCAGGGCTATCGCCCGATATTGATAGACCGCGGTGATTGTGTACAGGATCGCGCCAGATGCGTGGATCATTTTTGTCGTACCGGTGCTTTGGATACCGATAGCAATATCCAGTTTGGCGCCGGCGGTGCGGGTACCTTTTCCGACGGAAAGCTGCTGACAAGAATCGGCGATGCGCGGGGCGCTTATGTGCTGCGCCGCCTGCATGAATTCGGTGCTCCCGAGGATATTCTGTATAAAGCCAAGCCGCACGTTGGGACCGATGTGCTGCGTGACGTCGTGGATTCCATGCTGCAGCGCATCTCTGTACTGGGCGGAGACGTTTATTATCGCACCAAAATGACGGATGTGACCGAGCAGAGCGACGGTTCGCTGCGTGTGCAGACCAATCGTGGGGAATTTTTGTGTGAAACGCTCGTGCTTGCCATCGGGCATAGCGCGCGTGATACCTATCAGCTGCTGATCCAAAAGGGCTTTATGATCCAGCCGAAGCCGATGTCCATCGGCGTTCGTATCGAACATCTTCAATCGGATATTGACCGTGCCCTGTACGGAGATTACGCGGGAGACCCCACGCTCGGACCTGCGGAATATGCGCTTTCCGATACGCGTACAGATCGCGGTGTCTATACCTTTTGCATGTGTCCCGGCGGAACAGTGGTGGCGGCAGCCTCTGAGCAGGGAGGTGTCGTTGTCAACGGCATGAGTCATCATGCACGGGACGGCGTCAACGCGAACTGTGCTGTGGCAGTATCGGTACGTCCGGAGGATTATGAAAGCGTCGACGGAAATGCAGCGCTTGGCGCAATTGCTTATCAGCGAGCCATTGAGCGAGCAGCATTTACGGTGGGCGGCGGTGATTACAGCGCACCTATTCAAACGGTCGGGGATTTTCTTTCGGGAGTGGTTCAACACGAGCCATCAAGGATCCTTCCCACCTACCGTGACGGCGTACACGTGCGCGTTGCCGATCTTTCACGTGTTCTTCCGTCCTATGTGACGGAGGGGCTGCGATACGGTTTGCGTGTGTTCGACGGAAGAATTCGCGGCTTTGCCTGTGAGGACGCCGTTTTATCCGGTGCGGAAACACGAACCTCTGCTCCGGTGCGCATTTTGCGCGATGAGCAGTGCCGTGCCTTCGGACACCACGGGATTTACCCGGCAGGTGAGGGCGCCGGCTATGCCGGTGGAATTACCAGCGCTGCCGTTGACGGCATTCGCATTGCACAATCGATTATGGCGGAATATGCTCCGCTGGAGTAACGCCGAGGGGAGGGCTTGGATTGAGGACGCAGGGAACGGTCATTGCTTTGAACGGAAGCCGTGCAACGGTGCGTTGTAAGCGAAGCTCTGCCTGTGACGAATGCCACAAAAAGCAGGATGGCGAGTGCTCCGTTTGCTCTTTGATGTCGCACGGCTCTGCCTTTGATACCGTCGCTTATAATGGCATTGGTGCTGCGGTCGGAGACGTCGTTGAGCTGACCTCCGATTCTCGCCGCATGACGCTTTATGCGGTCTTGGTCTTTCTGCTTCCGCTGCTTTGTATGATCGGCGGATATTATCTTGGCGTTGCATTGTTTTCTTCAACGCTTGGCGGTGCTTGCAGCGCGATCGCATCGCTTTTTCTGGCATTTTTACTCATCCGTATTTTTTCGGAAACCTGTATCAAGCACCGCGATGATGTGCGCATTGTCGCAGTCCTGACGCCTGTCGATACGGAGTCGACGAACCAAAGTGAACAATGAACTTTTTCGGAATATTGAGAATATGTTGATTACGGAGTCCCACGCCACCGAGGAAAAGCGGCGTGACGGTATCCGACAGAAGGGTTATAATGGATTCAAATAAGAGAGTTATCAGAGAAAAAATTTGGAATATACGATACCGAAGCAACGAGGAGGACCGGGCGCGGATCGACGAGATTGCCGCAGAGCTTGGTCTGCATCCTGTGTCTGCTAAGGTACTTTACAATAGAGGCTTTCATACGTCGGACGAGATGGTTGCTTTCCTTCGCCAGAGCGAGGAAAAAATGCACGACCCGTTTTTACTGACCGACATTGTTCCTGCCATTGACCGCATTCGCAAAGCGTTGGAATCCAACGAAAAGATTGCGATTTATGGCGACTATGACGTGGACGGTGTTACTGCCGTCAGCTTGCTGTACCTGTATCTCAAGGAGCACGGTGCCGACGTTTGCTACTACATACCCAGCAGATGTAAGGAGGGCTACGGTGTCTCCGCTCGTGCGATCGATTATCTCGCAGACGAAGAGAACGTCAAGCTGATTATTACCGTCGATACCGGCATTACGGCAAACGAAGAGGTGCTGTACGCTTACGATCGCGGTATTGATATGGTCATCACTGACCACCATGAATGCCGCCCCGAGCTGCCGCAGGCGTGTGCTGTCGTTAATCCGCATCGTCCGGACTGTGCATATCCTTTTAAAGAGCTTGCCGGTGTCGGTGTCGTATTCAAGCTGCTTTGTGCTTATGAAATTACGGAATGTCAACGGGCCGGCTTGACACCGATCGACGGTGTGCGCCGTATTTGCGAAAAATATGCGGATCTGACTGCCATCGGTACCATCGCGGACGTTATGCCTATCATCGATGAAAACCGACTGATCGTAACGCTTGGCTTGCGTATGATCACCAACACCGATCGCGTGGGGCTTTCCGCTTTGATTGACGCATCGTTGCCCGCCACCAAAAATATCGGCGGCATGGCAATCCCGCTGACACCGCAGGAGCGTGCGGCACAGCGCCGTAAGCGTATCAATTCCGGCTTTATCGGCTTTGGCATTGCTCCTCGTATCAACGCGGCAGGGCGCATCAGCACGGCGACCAAGGCTGTGGAGCTGCTGCTCTCCGAGACCGAGGACGAGGCCAAGCGCATGGCTGCCGAGCTTTGTGAGATCAATCTTCAGCGACAGATCGAGGAAAACCGTGTTGCCGAGCAGGCGTATGCCATGATCGACGAGCATTTTGATTTTGAAAACGATCGCGTGATCATTCTTGATAACGACCATTGGCCGCAGGGAATCATCGGAATCGTTTCCTCCCGTATTACGGAAAAGTACGGCTTGCCCTCAATTTTGATTTCCTTCGATGGCTCTGTTCGCAGTGTCGGACCGACGCCGGAGGACATTGGTAAGGGCTCCGGACGCAGTATCAAGGGTTTGAACCTCGTCGAGGCACTTGCCCATTGCGAAAAGGAGCTGGTTCGCTTTGGCGGGCACGAGTTGGCCGCCGGACTTTCGATTGAGCGCGGCAGTATCAACTACTTTACTACTTTGATGAACCAGTATGCAAGGGAGCGCCTGAATGAGGAGGCGCTGGCTGTGCATTTGGATGCGGATTGCGAGCTGACCACCGAGGAGATCAGCATGGAGCTTGCTGAGCAGATCAATTTGCTGGAGCCGTTCGGCGTTGCCAATCCCGTTCCGCAGTTTGTTTTGCGTGACGCTACCATCACCCGTATCGTTCCCATGGGGAACGGTAAGCATACCAAGCTGATTGTTTCCGCAGACGGTGTCAGTATGGTTGCCGTTTGCTTCGGCTCACCTACGGCACAGTTCAAATTCCACGTGAACGAGCGTGTGGATATTTTGTTCCAGCTTAACATCAACGAATTTCAGAATGAGAGAACGGTGCAGCTGTTCGTACAGGATATCCATGTTAGCGAAAGCTACCGTCTTGAGGAGACAAGGGAAAGCGAGCGTTACGAGGAAATCGCTGCGGGTGCAGCCTTTGATGATGAGGTTGAGCATGTGATCCCGACCCGCGAGGATTGTGCGCTTGTTTATACCGTGCTTCGGAAGGAGTACCGCCAGGGGCACTCCGCATACCGTGAGCGTGCGCTGCTCTCGCTGATGCAGGAAAACGCACCGGGACGTTATAATTACGTCAAGCTGAAATTCATTCTTCGTATTTTCCAGGAGCTGCAGATCTGCGGCGTCATGGAGCCTCAAAAGGGCTATTATATATTCGATATTTATTTTACACCGACCAAAACGTCGATCGATAAATCGTCCATTCTTCGCAAGCTGAAGAGCCAGTGCCGTAAGAAGGATTGATCCTTTTCCTGTAGTCGATCGTCAGGGTCGAGAAAGGTTGTTCCTATGGCAATGCTCAGTCCCGTTCATACCGATATAACTCGCTTGCTTGCACTTCTTGAAGCAACGGGAAAGAGTTATCAGATTGAAAAAATTCAACGTGCGTTTGAATATGCCAACGCGCTTCACGAGGGGCAAATGCGTGCAAGCGGCGAGGCGTATATTTCACACCCGATCGCGGTTGCCGAGATCGTAGCCGGGCTTGAGCTTGATACGGACTCTATCTGCGCGGCACTATTGCACGATACCGTTGAGGATTGCTCCGAGAAGACCAACCTCAAGGAGATCGAAAAGAAGTTCGGCAGTGACGTTGCGCTGCTTGTGGACGGTCTGACTAAAATCGTAACGCTGCAGATCGATGACAAGGAAGAGGCACACATCGAGTCTTTGCGTAAAATGCTGCTTGCTATGTCGCACGACGTCCGTGTCATCTTTATCAAGCTTTGCGACCGTGTCCATAATATGCGCACGCTGGATGCCAAGCCCGAGGGTAAGCGCAGATTGACGGCGCTTGAGACCATGCAGGTGTATGCGCCGCTTGCACACCGACTCGGTATGCAAAAGATCAAGCACGAGCTGGAAAATCTCAGTCTTTCCTACCTTGACCCCATCGGCTACAAGGAGGTCAAGGACGATATTGAAAAGAAATACGGACAAAACGTCGATTTTATCGAGGATATTCGTAAAATGGTCAGCGACAAGCTGACGGCAAATCATATCCCCTTTACGTTGGAGGGGCGCATCAAATCCGTATATTCCGTTTATCGCAAGATGTATAATCAGAATAAGAGCTTTGATGAGATCTACGATTTCTATGCGCTTCGTATCATCGTTGATAACGAGCTGGAGTGCTATACGTCGCTCGGTATCATTCACGAGATGTTCAACTCTATTCCGGGTCGATTTAAAGACTATATTTCCACGCCCAAGCCCAATATGTATCGTTCGCTCCACACCACCGTTATCGGTCAGAACGGTATTCCGTTCGAGGTGCAGATCCGTACCCGTGAAATGCATCATTTCGCTGAATACGGTATGGCGGCGCATTGGAAATACAAGACAGGATCCTCCTCTAAGGAAGAAATGGATAAAAAGCTGGAGTGGATCGCTCGCTTGATTGAGACCGAGGACGGTACGCGTGATCCCGATGAGTTTCTCCATGCCTTTAAAACCGATATTTTCCATGACGAGGTCTTCGTCTTCACTCCCAAAGGCGACGTTGTTTCCTTGCCGCAGGGTGCTACGGTCATCGACTTTGCCTATGCCATTCATACGGCAGTCGGTAATAAGATGACGGGTGCCAAGATCAACGGTATGATCGTTCCGATCGACAGCGTTCCCCAAAACGGTGAGATCGTTGAGGTCATCACTTCGTCCTCCTCCAAGGGCCCCAGCCGCGACTGGCTGAACATTGTAAAAACCAGCGAGGCGCGCAATAAGATCCGCCAGTGGTTCAAGAAGGAAACGAGAGTAGAAAATATTGCCGCAGGTAAGGCGATTATCGATGCGGAAATGAAAAAGTACGCGCGTACTCTGACAGAAGCAGAGCGGCAGGAGATCGTGGACAGCGTTGCACAGAAAACGGGCTATATGTCCTCGGACGACCTTTACAATACGGTCGGCTACGGCGGTATTTCGCTGTCCAAGATCGCCATCAAGCTGCACGATGAGTATAAGCGCCAGATGCGCGCACAGCAGATCGAGCAGCGTCGTACCATGAGCGACGAGCAGGTGCTGGAGGAGAGCCAGAATGCAGCCTCCGCCAACGCCAAGAATAAGCGTGTTCGTTCGGGCAGCGGCATCGTAGTCGACGGTCAGTACGGCTGTACCGTTAAATTCGCCAAGTGCTGTAATCCGCTTCCGGGTGACAGCGTCATTGGCTTTATTACCAAGGGCTTCGGTATTTCTATCCATAAGCGCGATTGCCCCAACGTGGAGCGCGGCTTATTGAAGGAGGACGAGGCTGACCGCTGGGTCAGTGCATACTGGGAAAAGGAGTCCACGCAATCCTCCAAGGATTTCTACGAGGCGCTGTTGCAGCTTCACATGGAGGATCGCATCGGTATGCTTGCTTGCGTGACGAGCGCTCTTGCCGAAATGCGTGTTTCCATTCTTTCGATCGGTTGTACCAACTGCTCGGACGGAACCGTCATTATTTCCATGAAGGTTACCTGCAAAAATACCGATCACTACCAGTCCATCGTCGCTTCGCTGAAGAACCTGGACGGTGTGATCGACATCACTCGCGGATTTTCGTCCTGATACTCCGCGGGTACAGCAATAGGGAGTTATCAATGAAAGCAGTCGTTCAACGTGTCAAATGTGCCTCCGTGGAAATCGACGGTGCCATTGCGGGAAAATGCTCGCACGGGCTTATGGTTTTACTGGGGGTTGCCGCAGACGATACCGAGCAGGATGCCGCCATCATGGCGCAAAAGCTGGTCAAGCTTCGTATTTTCTGCGATGAAAACGATAAAATGAATCTCTCCGTCCGTGATATCGGCGGCAGTATGTTGGTCGTATCCAATTTTACGCTTCTTGCCGATACCTCTCACGGAAATCGCCCCAGCTTTATTGGTGCGGGCGATCCCACTCACGCCGATGCTCTGTATGAAAAATGCATGAAGGATATCCGCGAGCAGGGCATTCCCGTGGAGAGCGGACGCTTTGGTGCCGATATGCTGGTTCGTATTGAAAACGACGGACCTGTGACGCTGATCCTCGATACGGCACAGTGGATCAAAAAATAAACGATAAAAAATTTGAGTGAAAGGCACGGTTTGGTGCAATGCGGTTACATTTGGAAGGGAATATCAATACATATTATGTGCAAACGCTGTGCATGATCTTTTTCCCGGGCAGTAAATTTTCCAAGGAGGCACAGGAGGAAGAGGGCGCACCTGCCTTATCCCTGCGCCTGGAGGAGGATACGGATGCCTGCACTGCATACGCCGAGATGTCTGCTGACGGAAAAAAAGAGCTTGCCGTACAGCGCTTTGCCTTTACCAAGGATATGACAAAGGAACGCACCCGTAAGCTGGCAGCAGGCGGCGCCGTGATGAAGGCCGGCGAGCGGTTGCTTGGTTACCGCCCCTCGTGGGGTATGATGACCGGTGTTCGCCCCTCCAAGCATGCCATGGAGCTGCTACTCAAGGGCAAATCTGCCGAGGAGACCCGCCAGACATTGGCAAAGGAGTTCTTTGCCATTCCCAAAAAGGCTGCTCTTGCTACGGAGGTTGCGCTGCGTGAACGCAAAATGCTGGAAAATCATACGGCAAAGGATTGCAGCCTGTATGTTTCCATTCCGTTCTGCCCGACAAGATGCGCATACTGTTCCTTTGTTTCTTATACCTCACAGCGCCTTTTGTCGTTGATCCCGGAGTATCTGAATGCCCTTGTTGAAGACGTCAGTCAGATCCTGGAGCAGATCCGCACGCTTGGTCTACATTTGAAAACCATCTACATCGGCGGCGGAACGCCGACCATCCTTGAGCCCGATCAGCTTCGCCTGCTGCTTTCTACCATTGCAGCGCATTGTGATGTCGCCTCGCTTGAGGAATATACCCTGGAATCCGGTCGTCCCGATACCATTACGGCTGAAAAATTCAAGGTGGCAAAGGAATACGGCGTAGAGCGTGTCAGTGTTAACCCGCAAACGCTTTGCGACGAGGTTTTGCATCGGATCGGTCGCAGCCATACGACGGAGCAATTCTTGCGCGCTTATCACATCGCGCGGGAGTCCGGCATATCTTGTATCAACACCGATCTGATCGCCGGTCTGCCGGGAGATACCTTCGGTACGTTTGCCCGCTCGTTTGACAAGATCATGGAGCTTCGTCCGGAAAATGTTACCGTACACACCTTCTGTGTCAAAAAGGCGGCTGATATTCTTCGTCAGAATGAGGAGGTATATTCGCGCCAGGGCGGTGATGCAGGAAAATGCGTCGATTATACCCAGATCCGCACGGCAATGGCAGGATATGTTCCTTACTATATGTACCGTCAGAAGAATACCGTCGGTAATTTTGAGAACGTCGGCTTTTCGCTTCCGGGATACGAGGGACGCTATAACGTATATATGATGGAGGAATTCCACTCCGTCTTTGCTGCGGGAGCAGGCGCCGTGACCAAGGCGGTCGAGTATACGCCCGACGGAAGCCGTGCGCCGCAGATCGCTCGCTTCTTTGATCACAAATATCCATTTGAGTATTTGCGTGACAGAGAAAACCAAATGAAAGCCAAGCTTGATTTTATCGCGGACTATTATCAAAAGAGAGGTCTTTTGGATTAACGGTTCGCCCAAACCCATGAACACAGGAGGTGCGTTATGTCAGAGATGATCGCAAAAACCGCCTTTGCATCCGATGCACAGGCAAAAGAATACATTCGCGCTTGCGAAACGGCGTTTCGTGCCCGCATTGATCATATTGCAGACTGCATTTTAGAGCAAAAGAACGTGCGCCTGCTTGGACTTGGTGGTCCGACCTGCGCAGGTAAATCCACAGCGGCAAAGCTTCTGATCCGCCATTTGGAGGAGGCAGGCAAGCGCGTGCATATGATATCCATAGACGATTTTTTTTACGAGCAGCCGCATGCCAAGCGCTTGATGGAAGAGAAGGATGGGTATAAGAAGATTGATTTTGATTCGATCGATGCGCTGGATTTTCCCTTGCTTCGCGCGAGTGTGATCTCTCTCATGTCCAACGGGTATGCCAAACTTCCGCGCTTTGATCTGAGCACCGGACTTCGCAGCGGCGTTTACGAACTGACGGCGCATGATGACGACGATATCTTTTTGTTCGAGGGAATTCAGACGGTCTATCCGCAGATCAACGCACTTCTGCGTGAATATCCCTATTACAGTATGTTTATCAACGTACAAACGTCCTTGAATGCCAACGGGATCTCCTTTGAGCCCAATCGCATTCGATTGCTTCGCCGCTTGGTCAGAGATTATTACCGCCGATCTTCACCTCCGGATTTCACCTTTTTTGCATGGCACAGCGTCAGAGAAAACGAGGAAAACAATATTTTCCCGTTTGCCGATGCGTGCGATGCCACAATGGATTCCTTGATGGGCTACGAGCTCAGCATGCTGCGCCCTTATCTTGAGCACATTCTTCCGCTGCTGCCCGTTACCAATGCAAGCTATGCCGTGGCAGAGGGCATCCTTCGCGATGTCAAGGAAATACAGCCGTTGTCGGAGATACTTCTGCCGAAGGATTCGCTGTACAGAGAATTTGTCGGCCGTGTCGGCGTTTCCCACTAAACCGTAAGAAAATTCAAGGAGAGACAAATGAAAATTCTGATGAAAAACGCCAAGCTTCTGAAGGAAGCGGGTTACGGTGAAGATCCCTTGTATCTGGTTATTACTGAAGACAAAATTTCATATATCGGTAAGGAGGCTCCTGCGCAGGACGAGTTTGACCGTACGATCGACTGCAGAGAAAATCTGGTCATTCCCGCCTTTTACAATGCGCACTGCCATGCTGCCATGACGCTGTTCCGCGGTTATGGTGAGGATCTTCCCCTGAAGCGCTGGCTCAATGAGCGGATTCTTCCTGCGGAGGATAAGCTCAATTTCCGCAGCACCTATTTCGGCTCCAAGCTTGCCATCGCTGAGATGATCAGAAACGGTATCATTTCGTTTTCGGATATGTATATGTTTGAGGATGCTACGGCTGAGGCGGTTTTGGAAACGGGTGTCAAGGCAAATCTTGCCCGCAGTATCGTTTCCTTTGAGGACGGGATCAAAAAAGAAGAGGATGCCCGTTTTGCAGAAGCCGTTCGATTGGTAGAGCAGTATCACGGCGCGGGTGACGGTCGACTAAAGATCGATATGAGCCTGCATGCGGAATACACCAACGTTGATGCGACCTGCCGCTACGTTGCCGAATATGCCAAGGAGCACGGTCTGCTCATGCAGCTGCACGCATCGGAAACCGAGGCAGAGCATCTGCAATGTATGGAGCGCCGCGACGGCAGAACTCCCATCGCTTATTTGAATGATATGGGTGTCCTTGACGTTCCGACCTCGGCAGCACATTGTGTTTACGTGACCGATGAGGATATCGCCATCATGCGTGAGAAAAACGTGACCGCCGTTCATAACCCGGTCAGCAATCTCAAACTTGGCAGCGGCATTATGCCGATCGACCGTCTTGCCTCGGCAGGCGTGCGGATCGCACTGGGTACCGACGGTGCCGCCTCCAACAATACGCTGGATATTCTTAAGGAAATGCAGCTTGCTGCGATTTTGCACAAGGGGATTTCCCGTGATCCTGCCATCACCACGGCAGCGCAGATGCCGCCGATGGCAACGAGAAACGGAGCGTTGGCGCAAGGAAGAGAGGATTGCGGTCTGATCGCTGTCGATGCCAAGGCAGACCTTGTGATGATCGATATGAATGCAATCAATAATATCCCAAGCTACGGTGCCGCAGAAACGCTGTGCTACAGTGCAAATTCTTCCAACGTAATACTTACCATGTGTGACGGACGTATACTTTACGAAAACGGCGCATATACTTCGATCGATATCGAGTGCCTGAAGTTTGAAGCAAGACAGGTCATTCGTCGCTATTTCGATTAAGGAACGGTAAGCCGACATGATGGAAAGTCAAGAAATCCGAAAAACAAACAAGAAAATAAACACCTTCTTTTCGGGGGTCATGATTTTAACGCTTTCCACCGTCCTTGTGAAAATTGTCGGTTTGTTATATAAAATACCCATGCTGCACTGCCTCGGGTCAGTCGGCATGGGGTATTTTAACGCCGCGTACGAGTGGTACGCGTTGATCAGCGTGCTTGCCACGGCAGGACTACCGATTGCGAGCTCTATGATGATTGCGGAGGAGCGAGGCAGGGAAAGAGAAGCGGCATCCGAGTACTGTGTTTTGCAAATCGAGCGAATCTGCTTGAAAATATTTGCGATCATCGGTGCGGTGGGGTGCGCCGTGCTGCTGCTCGGTGCGCCGTGGATCGCACGCTCCATCGGTAGCCCCATGACAGCTCCCGCGCTGATGGCAGTTGCTCCGACGGTGCTTTTCTCTTGCCTTAGTGCCTCGTATCGCGGCTATTTCCAAGGCTTTCAAAATATGCTTCCCACGGCGCTCTCGCAGCTGATCGAGGCTGTCGCAAAGCTGGTGCTCGGTGTTTCATTTGCTCTATGGGCGTTGCGGCAAGGATGGCAAACGCCGTACGTTGCTGCTGCAGCGATGCTGGGATTGAGTATCGGCGTGGCGCTTTCTTGCCTGTATCTGATGATCTGTCGCATGAAACAGGGGGTAAATGTAAAACGCGCAGCCAAAGTGGCCGTTCGTTCTTTGCCGCACGGGAGCAGACAGAGGGAGCTGCTGCGCCGTTTGGTGCTGCTTGCCGTTCCGATTACCGTAAGCTCGTCCGTTTTTTCGCTGACAAAGATCGTGGATATGACCTTGATCTTGCGTCGGCTGCAGCATCTCGGTATGGAATCGGAGGCTGCCAATGCACTTTACGGCATTTACACCACGGTTACTGTTCCGATCTTTAATTTGATCCCCGCGCTGCTGACGTCTGTCGCACTACCGCTCATTCCCACGCTCTCCGCACAGATCGAGGCGAAGGATGTACAAGGGCAGGGAGAAACGGTCAATACCGCTATGCGCCTGACCGCACTGCTCTCCATCCCGGCGTCCTTGGCGCTTGCGCTGTACAGTAAGCCAATCATCTCGCTGCTGTTCGGCATATCGGGCACGGAGCTTGGCACCTCTGCTTCGCTCTTGACGGCTCTGTCTGTTTCGGTGGCGTTTTCCGGGATGATCACAACAACCAATGCCATTCTGCAGGCTTATGGGCAGGCAAAGCTTCCCATCATCTCTATGTTGATCGGCTCTGCAATCAAGCTGCTCTCCGCTGCAATACTGATAGGGATCCCCTCCGTCAATATTTACGGTGCACCGCTGAGCACGTTGCTATGCAACAGCGTGATCGTTGGTATCAACCTGCATATGATCGCAAAGCACAGTAGCATTGCAGCGTCCCTGCGCAGGGTGCTGCTCCGACCGCTGCTGGCTGCCGTGCCGTCCGTGGGGCTGCCCGCATTGCTTTTTGCGTTACTGTCCTCGTATGGCTGGAATGAGCGAGTTTTGTTTGTTGCGATGGTACCCGTGACGCTTGTGATGATGGCAGCTTTATCGCTCAAAAGCGGAATTCTCGGAGCGCAGGAGCTCGAAGGGATCGCAAACGGAAAAATATATCGCTTGCTGCAGCGGCGGCTGCGATTTCTCTTGCCGAAAAAATTATGATTTCAATCCCTTTCCGCATACTGCGGAAAGGGAAAACATATCGTTCAAGACTTGAACGGAAAGGATACATCAAATGAATACAAAGGAACAAAGCGCGCAAATAATCAAGGAGCTGTTGAGTAAGGAACGATACAATTTTGACGATCTTTGCCGTGTGATCACCGTACTGCGCGGTGAGGGCGGTTGTCCTTGGGATATGGAACAAAACCATCACAGCATCCGTACCGGCATGATCGAGGAGTGCTATGAGGTCGTTGAGGCGATCGATCGCGATGATCCCGTGCTTCTGCGTGAGGAGCTGGGAGACGTATTGCTGCAGATCGTTTTTCATGCGGATATTGAAAAGGACACGGGGCGCTTTTCTATCGACGACGTTGCACATGACGAATGCGTAAAAATGATTCACCGCCATCCCCATGTGTTCGGACAGGTTAAGGCCGATACCTCGGAGCAGGTGCTGCAAAACTGGGAGATCATCAAGAGCGAGGAAAAGCAGCGTGTTTCTCTTTCGGACAAGCTCCGTGCGATCCCGCCCATGCTCCCCGCGCTGATGCGTGCCTCTAAGGTCATCAAGAAATCGGAATATGCTGCAGGTGAGGGAGCCGAGCAGCTGATAGCACGGATCAATCAACAGCTTCTCGCCCTCTCGCAGGAGAACGCTGCCGACACCGACGCGGCTGCGCGGATGCTCGGAGAGCTGCTGTTTGACGTGACTGCGCTTTGTCGCGCTTGCGGTGTCGATGCCGAAGAGGCTTTGACCAAAAAGACGGAGCGGTGGATCGAGGACGTGAGCAAAAAGCAAGCATGAAACAAAAAAGAACGCCGATGGAATTGTTAAAAAAGTCATAAAATTCCATAAAAGCTCTTGAAAAAAGAGAGAAAATATGTTATACTATAAAAAAGCGTGTCCATACGGACATTAATTTATATTTTGCTTTATGAAAGGAATACCATAATGAACAAATCTCAACTGATTTCTGCCGTTGCAGAAAAGAGCAGCATGACCAAGAAGGACGCAGAGGCTGCTGTTAACGCTGTCACTGATATTATCATCAACGCCCTGAAGGAAGGCGAAAAGGTTCAGATCGTAGGCTTCGGTACCTTTGAGGTCAAGACTCGCAGCGCAAGAATGGGCCGCAACCCCAAGACCGGTGAGTCCATCTCCGTTCCCGAAAGCAAGCACCCCTCCTTCAGCGCAAGCAAGGCTCTCAAGGATCAGATCAACTGATCATCCGTAAAAATAAATGCGACTTGATAAATTTCTCAAGGTTTCCCGTATCATCAAGCGGCGCACTGTCGCCAATGATGCCTGCGACAACGCACACGTTACCGCAAACGGAAGACCTGCGAAAGCCTCTTATGATGTAAAGATCGGTGATATTTTGGAGATCACCTTTGGTGAGCGCACGTTGAAGATCCGTGTGCTTAACGTACAGGAGCACGTTGCAAAGGCAGCGGCAGCCGAGCTTTACGAGGTCGTGGAATAAAACATGCTACTCCCGCATATAATTCATCAGAATATATGCGGGAGGGCTATTATGAGCGACTATATGCAACGCAATGACCAGAAGAGTGCGGAACACGCCTTTGAGGTCAAGCAACGAACACACGTTGAGATCAAAGGGATGACAGAGGTCATCAGCTTTGATGAAAATGCCGTCATTCTTCAGACTACGGGCGGAAATATGAGTATTGAGGGCTCGGGATTGAAGATCAACATTCTTGACGTAAAAGAGGGAAACGTCAGCGTGGACGGACATATCGACTGTATCTATTATTTCGACCCTACGAGCAAGCAGATCACCAAGGGCTGGTTCGGAAGGCTGTTCCATTAAACGGATGGAGGTATCGCAGCTTTCTCTGGCGCGCATGCTGTTTGCCTGCCTGCTGTCCGGCATCGCGCTTGGTATTATTTACGATCTTGTTCGTTTGACACATCTCTTTCTTGACTGTAACGTTCCCTCATGTGTAAAAAAAATAAAAGAAAAAGCAGCAGTGCCGCAGGCCTTGCACCCGCTTGCCTTTCGACATTCTGAGCGCTCCGGACGTGTAAATCGGATTTTTGCGGCCGTGATCATCGCGCTGGAGGATATCCTATTTGCGATACTGGCATCCGTTGTTTTGATCCTTACGGTGTATCTGACCGCTGACGGGCAATTTCGGCTTATTACGCTGCTTGTACAGGTCGCAGGCTTTTTCATTTACATTCAAACGGCAGGGCGCTTGACGCTTCCCGTATACGGTACGGCAGTTATGATCGTACGCGCAGGGATTCTTTGGCTGCTTGCCTTGGTTTCGTATCTGCCCATTAGGCTGATGCTTTGGTTGCATACGCTATTGACACCGCTTTATCAGCGTATCCGGGGTGCCGTAAGGCAGTGGCTCACACGCGTGAAGGGCATATTACGAAAACGAAAACATCAACCGCAGTCGGACAACCACTGCGAACGAAAACCGCGTCCCGTTCCCGATGGAAAGCACGTATTTTGCTTCGGAAAATCAAGACAACCGTAAACGAAAACCAAATTAAGCAGAGGAGGTAAGCATGATGCAACAAAAAAGCAATCAACGCAAGGGAATCAGTCTGATCCTGCGCTGCTTTATGCTGTTGATCCTGACGGTGAGTGCAGGCGTGTTTATCTCAAAAATGATCTCGTATGCAGAGCTGACCCGTGAACTGGAGCAGCTGGAGAGCGAAAAGGAATATTACGAAGAACAAATCGCCGAGTTGAATTACCGTATCAACAGCCCCATTGATTATGAGGATATCGTGAGAATTGCAAGAGAAAAGTTGAACCTTGCTTTCCCCGATGAAACGGTATTTTACAACGAACAGAAAACGGAGTAACCAAGTGTACTCTGAGGTTTAAACTATGGAAAAAAAGCAAGCAAACGCCATTATTGCTCAAAACAAAAAAGCATGGCATGAATATTTTATAGAAGAACGTTATGAGGCAGGGATCGAGCTGTTCGGTACGGAGGTCAAGAGCATCCGCGCCGGTAATGTCAATCTCAAGGATGCCTTTTGTACCATTGATAAGGGTGAACTTTACGTTTACCAGATGCACATCAGCCCGTACGAGCACGGCAATATTTTTAACCGTGATCCTCTACGCCCCAAAAAGCTGCTGATGCATAAAAAAGAAATTCTGAAGCTGTTTGGGTTGGTTGCGCAAAAGGGTTATACGCTCATTCCGCTGCAACTGTATTTCAAGGGCTCACACGTCAAGGTCCAGGTCGGGCTTTGTCGCGGTAAAAAGCTATATGATAAGCGAGATGCTGCCGCCGAACGGCAAGCAAACCGCGATATTGACCGTCGAATGAAGGAACGTAAATACGACGACTGAAAAGACGGCTGAATAGCCGTCTTTTCTTAAGTAAAGAAACATTTCTCAGAAGGGAGGAAGCCAATGGCATATCTTGAGCATATTACGTCACCAAAGGATATCAAGACACTGAGCGAGGAGCAGCTCAAGGCGCTTTGTGCGGAAATCAGACAAACGCTGATCCGACAGGTGACCTCCGGCGGCGGTCATCTCGCATCCAATTTGGGCGTCGTTGAGATGACACTTGCCATTCACCGTGTCTTTGACTCCCCAAAGGATCATGTGATTTTTGATGTAGGGCATCAAAGCTACGTTCATAAATTGTTGACCGGAAGAGCAGCGGAATTTTCCACCCTGCGTGCACCTGGAGGACTATCCGGTTTCCCCAAGAGAGAGGAAAGCCCTCACGATGCCTTCGGTACCGGACATGCTTCCACCTCCTTGTCGGCAGGTCTCGGCTTTGCACAGGCAGATCGCCTGCAGGGGAACGATAGCTATACGGTTGTCGTAATGGGAGACGGTGCCTTTACCGGTGGCATGATCCACGAGGCGCTGAATAACTGCCGCCACGATCTGCGTTTGATTTTGATCATTAACGAAAATGAAATGTCCATATCCAAAAATATCGGTCATTTCGCGCAACAGCTGGCACGTCTCCGTGCACGCCCCGGTTATTTGAAAACCAAATCCGCCGTTGGAAATGTACTTGAGTGTCTTCCGTTGGTCGGAAAACCGGCACGCCACGGCTTGAGCCGAATGAAAAAGGCGTTGAAAAATTCGCTGTACGGAAGTAACTATTTTGAAAATATGGGCCTGAAGTATCTGGGTCCCGCAGACGGAAACGATATCGGAGAGGTGGAAGCGTTGCTTCGCCGCGCCAAAGAAAGCGGAAGAGCCTGTGTCCTGCATCTCAAAACGGTCAAGGGTAAGGGGTATGAGCCGGCAATGCAGGCGCCCGACCGTTATCATGCCGTACAACCCCAAAAAAGCACCGATACAGAGGAGCAGCCCACTACCTTCTCCAAAGTGTTCGGTGAGACACTAACGGTGCTTGCCGATGAAAATAAGCGCTTGTGCGCCATTACTGCAGCTATGAAGCACGGCACCGGGCTCGTTTTATTCGGCGCCAAGCACCCGGATCGCTTGTTTGACGTTGGGATCGCAGAGGAGCACGCCGTTACCTTCGCCGCCGGCCTTGCTGCAAACGGGTACCTTCCGGTGGTTGCCGTCTATTCTACTTTTTTGCAGCGCGCCTATGACAGCATTTTGCACGACGTTGCCTTGCAGCAGCTTCCCGTGCTGTTTTGCATCGATCGCGCAGGATTGAACGCTGCCGATGGACCGACGCATTACGGTATTTTTGACGTTGCCTTTTTGATGCAAGCGGGAAATATTGAAATTTGGGAGCCGACCTCCTATGGCGGACTGCAGGAGGTCCTGAAGAAAAAATGCAACGAAATGCCTTCCCATCCTTGCGCGATCCGCTATCCATCCGGAAAGGAATCCGCGCTCGTCAATGCCCATTTTTCTTCCGATAAGCAACGGTTGATCACAGACGGTGTCCTTTGCGACTTTGATCCTCAAACGCCTCCCAAGACGGTTATTTTGACCGCAGGGCGAATTTGTGAACAGGCGATCCGTGTTAAGGAGAAGTTGGGTGAATCCTGCGGCATTGTTTTGATGCAAAAGCTCTATCCGTTTGATGCGGTGGTTGCCTATATCAAACAGCACAAGCCGGAGCGACTCCTTATACTGGAGGAGGGCATCCTTCAGGGCGGTTGGGCGGTCAATCTCGCGGAGGCGATCAGAGAGGCAATCGGCAATGACGCACAAATACCCGCGCTTCACGTTTTTGCCATCCGCACACCTTTTGTTTCTCCTCAAAAGGGACAAACGCTGTTGCAGGCTATGAAGCTGGATGCAGCCCATATTCTTGCAGAAATCAAAGCGTAAGTATATAAAAGAAAGAGCTTGACTCACAGTTGTGGGTCAAGCTTTTTCTCTTTTGATTAAAAATTGCCGCCACAATTCGTGGCGGCAATCAAAATGTTTATTTTTGCATGAATTCCTTGATCTTTTCAAAGGTAGAGTCGCTGATGACGTGCTCGATGCGGCAGGCATCCTCGGAGGCAATCGCTTCATCTACGCCCAAGCGAACAAGACAGCCGGTCAACACCCGGTGGCGCTCGAGGATTTTATCGGCGATCTCTTTTCCTGCCTGTGTCAGTGAGATATAGCCGTTTTCATCGACCGCGATATGATTTACTTTTTTCAGTAAGCCCATCGCACGACTGACGCTCGGCTTGGAATATCCGGTATGATGGACAACGTCAATGGCACGAACCGTACCTTGCTTTTGTGTTAAGATCAAGATGCATTCCAGATACATTTCTGCAGATTCGGTGCTATGCATGAAAATCTCCTTAACACATAATATTTCGGGTTGGTGTGACGTCAGCGATACTGATCGAGTACCTTGAGAAGCGCAGGCTTGTTCATCAAGGGAGCGTAGAGGCGAGCGCAGGTTTCCTCAAGGTAGGTCATCTGACTCTCAACCTTCTTCTCATAGCCGGTAGCGCCGCGATCCGCACGGCTGGAGGTGCAGCCGGAGAGCAGGGCAGAGGTGTAGGTGTAAGTCTCGGGTAGCTCGTCGTAAGCTTTTGCATGAGCAAATGCTTTGTCGATATTTTCGATGGCAGCATCGGGGTTTTCGGTCATAACGTAGCGGTTTGCCATCCAAAAGTAGAAGTCGCTCAGATGATAATGGAAGAAGCCAAGATCGTCTGCGGGGACAAACTGCTCAATGACAGCAACGGCGCGCTTCAGATAGGTCAACTGCTCCACACGGTTGAAGGAGGTGTCCTCCAGCGCGATGTGACGGATCTGGATCAGCATGTTCTCCAGCGTTTCGGCAAGACCGCGGCGACCGTATACAAGGCGCTCCTTGCTGCCTGCTTCAAACAGCAGCGAGATCATTTGGTTTCTGGTATGGAAGGCAGTCGGCAGCTTTTCCAGCATTTCAATCGCCTTTTCGTCCTCGCCGTCCAGATAGTACAGCTGTGCCATAACGTCAATGGAATGGCGGCGGATGGTTTCAACGGAGCAGCCGTTGAGTACCTGTGTGCAAAGGCGAGTCAGCTCGGGCTTATGAGCAAGATAGCCGTCCTCAACCTCGGGATCGTTGCACAGATAATCGATATACAATTTGATCAGGCGATAATCGTCGGGGTATGCCATATACGCCTTCTGAAGCAGCGCATACTTTGCCTCCACGTCGTTTTCCTTGTCAAGGGCTGCATAATCGTCCAGGTAGTTTTGAATTTCAAATTCGCGTCTTGCCGTATCGAGTCCCAGAATCTCGTCCGTAGAAACGCGGAAGAAATTGGCAAGGGGAACGATGACGGAAATATCGGGCAGGGAATCGCCTCTTTCCCATTTACTGACCGCCTGACAGGAAAGTCCGAGCTGGGATGCCAGTGCCTCCTGCGTTACCTTGCGCTCACGGCGCAGTCTTTTAATGTTTTCACCAATTGCATGACTCATGCTTTTTATACCTCCGTTATATATTGTAATTAAACCAGCGGTTTATATCTCTAACAATAGTATAACAGATTTTTTTAAAAAAGCAAGCGGTTATGATAAAAAACTTTAAAAAACTGCAGAAATCCACGCACGGTTGAATTGAAGCGTCTGCGGTTTAATCCACCGAGGCGCTTTTTTTGCTTGAAATAAAGCGATATTCACCGTTTTGAAAGATGACTTGAAGCATATCTCCCGCTGAAAGCTGACCGCAAAGCAGCATGGATGCCAGCTTGTTTTCAATTTGCGTTACGATGGCATGGCGTAGATTTCGCGCACCGGTTCCGTACTCGTGCTCCGCTTGACAAATCGCGTTGATCGCCGTATCATCAACCGTGAGTTGAATTCCAAGGGAAAACAGTCTTTTCTTTGTTTTTTCCAGCAGCAAAGTGGCAATCCGATACAGCTCTTCCTGACCGAGGCGAGAAAAATAAACGATCCCATCCAATCGGTTGAGAAACTCCGGGCGAAAGGTCTTTTTCAATTCTTTCTCACGTCGGGCATCCGCTTTTTTATCGGTTGCCTCATTTTGCGAATCACCCGAAAAGCCGGTGGTAAGCCTTGCGCCGAAATCACGCTCGCCGACATTGGAAGTCATGATCAGAATTGTATTTTTGAAATCCACCCGTCGACCGCCGGAATCGGTCAGCATTCCGTCCTCCATGATCTGCAAAAGCAGATTGTAAACGTCACCGTGTGCCTTTTCGATCTCATCGAACAAAACGATGCTGTACGGTCTGCGGCGCACGCGCTCGGTCAGCTGTCCTCCCTCCTCAAAGCCGACGTAGCCGGGCGGGGAACCGATCATACGCGAGACGCTGTGTCTCTCCATATACTCGGACATATCCAAGCGGATCAGTGCATCCTCCGTGTGGTAAAGCTCACGTGCAAGTGCGCGGCACAGCTCTGTTTTTCCGACGCCGCTGGGGCCGGAGAAGAGGAATGATCCGATCGGTCGCTCAGGATCGCGGACTCCCGTTCGGTTCCGCCGAATGGCTGAGCAGAGGACCTTGATTGCCGCGCTCTGACCGATGACGTGCTGCTCCAGAATCTCCTCCAGATGCAGTAGCCGCTCCGCTTCCTGCTGTTCGGAGGCTGTCACGGGAATCCCCGTCCATCCACTGACGACACGGGCAATGTGCTCGGGCTCAAGATAGGAACATTGGTTGCCATCCTCCCTAAGCGTCGTATCGGAGAGAAGGGCTTCCTTTTCTGCATGCATTTTCTCGATTTCGTCACGGATGATTGCCGCCTGCTCAAAGTTTTGCGCTAAAATTGCATCTTCCTTTTCCTCCTGGAGTCTTGCAATTTTGTTTTCATTCAATACAAGATCCACCGGCTTCTCTTTTCTCTCGATCTTCAGCGCTGCGCACGCTTCGTCCAAAAGATCAATGGCTTTGTCAGGGAGAAATCGCTCGGGTAAATAGCGAACGGAGAGCTCTACTGCGGCTTCAAGAGCGGCATCACTGATGATGACACCGTGAAATTGCTCGTATTTTTCGCGCAAACCCTTGAGGATCAGTAAACATTGCTGTGCATCCGGCGGTTGAAGACGAATGGGTTGAAATCTTCGCTCCAGAGCAGCATCCTTTTCGATATATCTGCGATATTCCGTGTGCGTTGTTGCACCGATCAGCTGCAGCTCGCCGCGAGCCAGCGCGGGCTTGAGAATGTTTGCCGCATCGATAGCCCCCTCCGCAGCACCGGCACCGACTAAGGTATGAATTTCGTCAATAAAAAGAATGACATCCTCACTGCTACTGACCTCGTGCAGGAGCTGCTTGAACCGCTCCTCAAATTCTCCTCGGTATTTTGCGCCCGCAAGCAGCCCGGGGAGATCCAGCGCAAGTAATCGCTTGCTTTTCAAATGAGAAGGAACTTGCCCCTTGACGATCATAAGAGCCAACCCCTCGACTACTGCGGTTTTTCCAACACCGGGATCGCCGACAAGGCAAGGATTGTTTTTGTTTCTCCGCGACAGGATCTGCATCATGCGCTCGATCTCCTGCTCGCGACCGATCATCGGGTCGATCTTTCCTGCTGCAGCCAAAGCGGTCATGTCCTTGGTGTAGCTTTGCAGCGGGGTGTTTTTGCTTGTGCTCTTATTTTCTTGCAGTGTGGGAAGCGTTTCTTTGGCATTTCCTTGCGTTTTGGCGGAAATCGTGAGAAATTTTCGAACCTCAGCTTTTAAATCGGAGATCAGCACTCCGCATTCCTCCAGTAAATGCAGCGCCATTCCGGAGGGCTCCTTGAGCAGAGACATCAGCAGATGCTCCGTACCGACCCGGAAGCTGCCGTACTTGATCGCCTCCAGCGCAGAGCCCTCAATAATTTTTTGCAAGCGTGGTGTCATATCCGCAGAGCTTACGTGAGAACGCATCCCGAGCCCTGTGCAAGAGACGACCATCTCGTGAATATCGCTCTCCCTGACACCACTTTCCGTCAGCAAGCGCAGGGCAATACTGTCCTTCGTTGCACAAAGCCCCAGCAGCAGATGCTCCGAGCCGATGTAGGTATGCCCCATTTCACGGGCAAATTCGACGGCGTGGTTGAGGGCAGCCTCGGCTTTTTTTGTTAAATGATTGATCATAAAATATCCCGCTCCTTTCCTGTGTCCGCAATAAGCATTTTCGACCAACGCTAACCGTACTATGCATTATTCTTTGTCGTGCTCGGATATGACATTGTAAGCTTCAACCAGGGCGTTCCACGTCATTTTGTCAACCTTTCCCGTTGCAGGAAGGGTATGGGTACGTTGAAAAGCCAGAATGCCGTTTTCAGTATCTTCATCGTATAGTCCGCTTTGATCGTTTCGTGGAATATCATCGTAGGATAGCGTCAGCTCGTTGAGAATATACTGTATGATTTCCACGAGAAATTGCCTGTTACCGCGACCGACCGAGTAGTTGACGGGAAATCGCGGAAACGGGCAAAAGCAGCGCGGCGAGGAATGTAACAGCACCGAGCGCATATATGCCTCGTATAGCTCCGTCCAGGTGGTGTAATCGGCAATTCCGGTTGCCTCAAGCCCCGCAAGCTGCTGAAAGGCGTAAACAGCCGCACGGGTCTCGTCGCCGTAGATGCCGTCAATCGCAACGCGGGGTAAGCTCTCATCGTATAAAGAAAGCTGCCGCAGATAGCGCTGTATGTTTTCCACGGCAACTCTTTCGTTGATATTTGTCGTCATTCTCACTCCTCCTTGTGGCTTCATTCTATGTCGCTGCCGCCGATTTCATACCCGGGATATTGCCCGTCGTTGAGTCGGCTGCCATTATAGATATCAGAATAAAGATCGGTAATGGCGTTCCATGTGATAACGCCGACGATGCCGTTGGGCTCCAGCCCAACCAGGTTTTGCACTGCCTGCACAGCGCTTCTTGTGATCTCTCCGAAATATCCTGTTGCCTCCATTGTCGGAATTTCGGAGTAGACCGATGCGATTACATTCAGATATTGCTGAAGGATGCGAACGGATTCCGACTCTGATCCCAGTCGCAGCAGCTGGCCGGGAAAGGGAAGAACGTTTCCCTCGATATACTGCAGAGGAATCGTGTTGACGATGCCACGATAAGCGTTGTACAAAGCATACCACGTCTGCTCTCCGACAATACCGTCAACCGGCAGACCGAAGGTCAACTGAAAATCCCTGACGGCTTGCAGCGTTTCCTGCCCAAATACTCCGTCAATTCCGACGGAGGGGATCGACGGATAAAAATCGGATAAATAACGCAAAAAGAACTGCAGATTTCTCACACCAAGACCGACAGAGCCCTCCTGCAGTACGCTGGGGTATTGGAGCGTGACCTCTCCGAGTGAGATTCCCTCGGAATCGAGCTCGTTCAGCCGCTTAACGCTGGCGTAAAGGCGCTCAATGGCATACCACGTCGCCTGACCGACGATTCCATCGGGTGTTAAGTTGAAAATTTCCTGAAAGCGAAGAACAGCCGCCTCGGTATCGGTGGTGAAAATTCCATCCGTTGCTACGATTTTCGGAATGGATGGAAAATTGTCCGAGATGCGGTTTAAGCGGATCTGTACCGTTCGTACCTCATCGCCGGTGCTCCCGATACGCAAAGGGAAGCTGGGCACACTTGCTTCAATACTGCCAACGGGAACGTTTTGGACCAATTCAATATCGTTGCCGTAATAACGCTGCAGAATTTCAAAGGGCGTCAATTGCTGCTGTGCCAGCTCGACCGAGCCCCACTGCGAAAGTCCGCCGGGGCAGCTGACGCGGATTCCGTCGCAAAACTGTGCATATAACGGCTCTACGTTACCTTCTCTGCGAATGTAGCTGTTGAAAATATCATTGACAATATTGGCAATGTTATCAAAAATATCCCGTCCGTAAACAAAGGATTGATCGTATGCGGTGGAGGAGGTAATGTCGAACGGATAGCCGCGAGAACGATAATATTCGGTATAGATACGGTTGAGGGCAAACGAGATCTGTGCGTAAATGTTGGCACGAAGCGCATTGTCCGGCCACGTTGGGTAGATCTCGCTGGAGGCGACGTTCTGAATGTAATCCACAAAGGGAATCGTTACGTTGGGGGCGGAGGCGTCGTTGGGGGCACCGAGGTGTACGGTGATGGTATCCGGAATAAACGGTAGGCTCGGCATAACATTCTCCTTTCTTGCTTATTGGAGATTGGGATTGCTTTGCTCGATGATCGTTTGATCGCCCGGACGGATATCGCCGGGGGCGGCTGTGTCGGCTTTGGGTGTCAGCATGGCCGGTTGGATCGAGGTGATCGTATCGTAGATCGGCACGTGAATAAAATATTGAGAATAATAGCCGTCAGCGACAACGTCGATCTGATAATTGGTGTACGGGATACCGCCTTCGGGCGAGAGCGCGGTGCTTTTCCTCGGCGCAGGCAGCGCGATTCGTTCCGTTAGGCCGTCCCGATTGCTGACGAGAACTTTGTAAATATCCCCTCGGTTTCCGCTATCAACCTTCAAATCATCCCTGACCGTTACAGTCGCGCCTTCGACGGGAATGGCACCGCTTGCCGTACTCACACGAACGATCAGATAGCCCATACCGTTGTCGAACGGTTGGTTGTAGGTCGGAGTGTTTTCCATATCATATCCTCCTTTGAAAAAAGATATTCCTTCACAGAATATGCAAAAGCAACGAGGCGTGACAACAGAAAAATCAACCAATAAGAGAAAAAATACACCGTTGCTATAAATAAGTGCATAAAAAAGAGCTTATACGAGTGAATCGTATAAGCTCTGATCAAAGCATGAGCGGTAATCGCGCAATCGTGGATTTCACACGGTCGCAGCGAGCGGAAAGATCCGATTGTGTAAATGGGGATAGTGCAGACCTCATGTGCTCGACATCCTGTCTGATCGCGTGTTGAAGAGCATTTAAGGAAGGAAACTGCTGTTCATCACGTAAGCGGCGAATAAAGCAGACGGTAACGTTTTTTTCGTAGAGATCAAGCGAAATATCCGGGATATGCGTTTCGCAGTTAACGGCACCGTTGCCGTCAACGGTCGGGCGTCGTCCTACGTTGGATACGCCGGGGTAAACGTTACCGTCCGGCAGAATACAAAGTGTCGCATAAATGCCGCATTTGGGGATCAGCTTGTCGAACGGGAAGCATTGGTTGATGGTTGGCAGTCCCAGCGTTCTGCCAAGCTGCTTGCCGTGGAGTACGGGAGCATGAAGAAAATAAGGATATCCCAATGCTTCTTCCGCATGTTCGACGGTGCCCTCTGTAAGTAGCGTCCGTACGAGCGAGGAGGAGATGGCGGTGGGATCCTTCTCCGAAAAGCAGGTTTTCGGAAGCACAGCGGCGCACTCTCGGAAGCGCTCTTCCAAAAGAGAGGCATCGCCCATACCGTTTTTTCCAAAGTGAAAATTATATCCGCAAGCGACACCGATCGCATGGCAGCGCTTGATCAGGACATCCTCCATAAAAGCTTGCGGGGAGCAGTCGCGCAGCGATGCAAAATCGGCAAGAAAGGCATGCGTAATTCCGTTGGCAGCGAATAGGGAGAGTCGCTCTTGAAGCGTGGTCAAATGCGCAGGAGGAGGCGTTAAAAAATAATCTCCCGACGGCGCAGCAAACGTCCAGGCAGCACAAAGCACGTGCTTTCTTTGATGGTAACCGATCTGCTCTGCCAAGCAAAGTCCGGTATCAAGCAGAGCGGCATGTGCGCGATGAACGCCATCAAAATTGCCGAGTGCAACGACAAAATCCACGTCATCCGGAATACAAACCTCGCAGCCTCGGACCAGATCGATCAAGCGAATATCAATAGCCAATTGGGTACCTCAACGATGTTCAAAATAATAGCGAACGATTT
The DNA here is from genome assembly GCA_017452545.1 of Clostridia bacterium. GTDB lineage: Bacteria > Bacillota > Clostridia > Oscillospirales > CAG-272 > SIG644. Next base: position 27,621 of record JAFTME010000069.1, read on the forward strand.
CATCGAGCAGCTCGTCTCGGTCTACGCGACGGATCAGTGCGCGGGCGTTACTGTAATTGGTGATATAGGTGGGATCCTCGGTCAAAAGATAGCCAACGATCTGCGTGATCGGATTGTATCCCTTTTCGGAAAGTGCACGGTAGACCTCAAGCAGTGTTTGTTCAGCTGCCGATGTCGTTTCCTCACCGTCAATACGGTCAAAATTTTCGTTCTGATTCATGAGTAACCTCCGGAAAAGTCATTTATCGCTATCATTATAACCCAAAATGAAGCGGATTTCAAGTCTTTGGCGCGGAATATTTTTAATTTTGTCAATGAATGTCGCAGCAAGTGCATTGACAACTAAAAACGGCTATGATATAATTATATAATAACCATTCGGGAGGTGCAAAATGAGCAATAACGATAAAGAAAATCGTTCGGCATCACGGCAGCAGGAGCTGGATGATTTCTGGGATATTTCTTCGCTTGTCGTCAAGCCCGCACGCACACCATCCCCCGCACGCAGCAGGAATACTTCGGCGGTTGAGGTTGATCTTGCGCTCCCGACAAATACCCAAAGTGCATCAACAACTGCGCTCGCGGCCGACACTCCTCTCCGCCTGCACAAGCAACAGGGAGGCGGCTCCGCTGCACCAACGTCGGGAGGCATATCGCCGGAGCAAGAGGCCACCACCTACCGCCCAGACCATCCTCTGATCGAGGAGGTCACACTGCATCCGTGGCGTAACAGCTTCCCGTATTACGAGCGTTTCTGCCATATGGCACGGGCCTTTCAGCAGAAGAAAGGTACATCTGCCGCTACCCACGTTCCGTTTTTCTCTTATATGCCGCAATACGATCAGATGAACCGCGCGCAAACGGAATGGTATTTGTATTTGCGGGATTGTGTCCGAAAAGGCGAATATCCGCAGACGGATTACAGTTATATTTTTCTACTTGTGTTTGAAATTATCAACCTGCCGGATGTTATTGAACCCGAGGTCGGATTGAGTATGATGTGTGATCTCTGGAGGAACTACCACAAGCTGCATCCGATTCTCGACCGTTATTTTTGTGAATGGATCTGTGATTATTGCTTGGTTCACCAACTGTCGCTTTCAAAATATCAACTTGCGGATGAAATTATTCCGTTGGCTCAGGAGGCACAGCTTCGCGAGTTTTATGTAGGTGCATCGGGCGCGCAAGCTGAGTCAGATGCTTTGATCTATCTCAGATGCTGTTCAAATTATGACTATAAAAAGAGCAAGGTGTACCGAGGGAACGCCGAGCATGCCGTGCAAATGGATTTGCACATTCCATCGGCGCTTCGTGCTGTGTTAAAGACCGTCACACCGGAGCATCGCTTGTTTGAAAGCATCAAAATGCAAACAACCGCTCTCACCCGCGATGCTTTTGTCGGGGCGCTCTGCTCCTATCGTATCAAGAAGAAAATCGAGCTGCGTTATCGTTCGTTTTCGCGCTCGCATGAACTGAGATTTTTTATTACGGACGTTGTCAAATATTCGGAAAACAAGCTCCGCGCAGTACTTGGACTGAAATCCAGATTGTCAATTTACGCACTTCCCGAGGTCGCAAAAAAGGCGATCGATGCGTATTTTTTGCAGGTGTTTCCCAAAAGCACGGCAAAAAAGACGGCGGAGAGCAGACCGGAATACGAGCGTCTATACGATTCTCCTGCGGTACCCATGTCCTCTGAAGAGGCGCAGCGCATAGAGGAGCACTCCTGGCAGGTGACTAAGCAGCTGGTAGAGGCCTTTGAGGATGAAGCTCCGGATTTGTCCGAGAAATCGCCCATAGAGAAGGTGTCGTATTCTGCGTTGGCAGAGGAGGTTGTTGCTGCGGAAATCAACCATCAGCCCCAAAACAGCAACTGCTGGTTGAGCTCGAATGACCGTTGGATTGGCTTTGTTCGGTTTGCTTTGGAAAATGATACTGTCTCGCAACAGCGCTATTGCCGTGAGATCTCCAAAATGCCGGAGAGCTTAGCGGACGAGATCAACGAGGCGGCGCTTGAGATAATGGGCGACATTGTTCTCGAGCAAAATGACGACGGTGGATTTTCTGTCATCGAGGAGTACCGACAAGAGATTGCAGAAATGATAAATTGAAAGGATCCCGAAAAGAGAGGGAAAATAAATGATGTCTGAAATTCAACAATCAAGCACGCGTGCTGCCGACGTGCAGCAAGTGCCCAAGCGCATTTTAGGTTCGCTGTTGGCATCGGTATCCGCCGGTGTCGTTCCCCGTACCGGCGCCCCTTATATTGCCATAGGCAGACAGGATGAGATCGGTGCTCTTCTTTCTGATCTTGAAGCTGTCAGCGAGGGCGGCGGCGGAATGCGATTTCTGATCGGCCGTTACGGCAGCGGCAAAAGTTTTTTGATGCAGCTGATCCGCGGCTACGCATTGGAGCGAGATTTCGTTACCGCCGATGCGGATCTTTCCCCCGAACGAAGACTCTACGGCAGCGGGGGAAGTGGCGTAGCCACATACCGTGAGCTGATGAAAAACCTGGCTTCCAAAGCCTCTCCGGATGGCGGCGCTCTGCCGAGATTGCTGGCAAGATGGCTGTCTTCATTGCAAACAACGCTGGAACAGCAGGGAATTTCGCTGGATTCGCCTGGCTTCACCGATCGCATGAATGCACTGGTATACGAGCAGCTGCGCAGCGTGGAATTTTTGGTCGGCGGCTTTGATTTCACCAAGGTCGTTGTCGCGTACTATCAAGCATGGCGTGGCGAGGATTTGGCAGCAGAGGAGCAAAAGAGCGCTTGTCTGCGTTGGCTTCGTGGTGAGTTTTCTACCAAAACGGAAGCCAAGCACGCTCTCGGCTTTGCGGTTTCCACCATTATTGACGACGATAACTGGTATGATTTTCTCAAGCTTTGGGCGGCACTCGTGCGCCTGATGGGTTATCGCGGATTGGTTGTTTTTGTTGACGAATGTGTCAACCTGTATAAGATCGTCAATCGTGTCAGCCGCGAAAATAACTACGAAAAAATTCTCTCTATGTTCAATGACACGCTGCAAGGAAGAGCACCCGGTCTGGAGCTGATTTTGGGTGGAACGCCGCAGTTCCTTGAGGACACACGCCGCGGACTCTTCAGCTATGAGGCGCTTCGCAGTCGACTGTGTGACAGTCGCTTTGCGTTGGAAGGGTTCAAAAATCTGATCGGCCCTGTGATCCGTCTGCGTCGACTCAGCGACGACGAGCTCTTGGCGCTGATCGTTCGTATTACCAAGCTGTATGCGCAGTATTATCGATGGGAACCTCGTATCACCTCGGAGGAAATGCAACAATTTTTGCGTCTTTGCCTGACACGTGCGGGGGCAGATAGTATGATCACGCCGCGTGAAATGCTGCGCGACTATATGACGCTGCTGAATATTCTGATGCAGAACAGTGACGCTACGTTTGCTGACGTGGTAGGCAAAACGGTTACCCTGAAAACAGACGATGAGAATATCGGCGCGGCTTCAACCGCATCTCCTTCCGCGCAAACGCAACCGCAGGTACAAAAATTCAACCCGGAGGATATTGAATTCTAAAGAAAAGGAGAAATCATGAACGATCAACGCAGCGACTACGAAATAAATACCGCAACCGAAGCGGATCAGATATTTGATCTGTTTCCCGATTTCATCCGTGAATTTATTTATCGTCATTCCTGGGATAGTCTGCGTGCAGTGCAAATTGCCGCGGCGCGCACTCTTTTTCAGACCAATCACCATTTGCTGCTGACCTCCGGCACCGCCAGCGGAAAAACGGAAGCCGTCTTCTTTCCCATTCTTGCGGATCTTTGGCAAAATCCGCCCATAAGTATCGGAGCAATCTATGTCGCACCGCTGAAAAGCCTAATCAACGACCAGTTCAACCGCATGGAGGAGCTGCTTGACGAGAGTGGGATTCGAGTGACACATTGGCACGGAGACGTTGCCATGTCGCACAAGAAAAAGATTTTGGACAAGCCCGAGGGTATTCTTCAGATCACTCCTGAATCACTGGAATCCATGCTGATGAATCGCTCTAATGACATCGTGCGTCTGTTTTGCGATCTTCGATATATTGTTGTCGATGAAATTCATACGTTGACGGGAAGCGACAGAGGAAATCAGATCATTTGTCAGATCAACCGGATCTCCCGTCTGATCGGGCATGAGGTTCGCCGTGTTGGCTTGTCTGCAACCATCGGAGATCCTTCGCTTGCAGCAGCTTGGCTTGCGGGAGGCTCGTCGTTGCCTATCGACGTTCCGACGTTTGCGGAAAACAAAATCCGTTGGCGCCTCGGTATGGAGCATTTCTATATTCAAAATCTGAATGAGAAACAAGCGTCTCCCGTCGCACCGACAACACAAACGACGACGGAGCTTCCTGTCGTGAATAGCATTCAAGCTGAAAACATTTCCAAGGAAATACAGCAAACGACCTCGGAACCCGAGCAGACCGAGCCTGTACGGCGTGCGGAGCTTGACGCAGGCTACGAATATATGTACGATTGCGTGATCGATCAAAAATCCTTGGTCTTTTCCAATTCGCGCGAGGAAACGGAATACCTGACGGCAACCTTCCGTCAGATTGCCGAGCGCCGCGGCGACCGTGATATTTTTTTGATCCATCACGGAAATCTTTCCGCATCCATCAGGGAAGAGGCGGAAATGAAAATGAAGGATGAGGATTTCCACGCCGTGACCTGTGCCACCGTTACAATGGAGCTTGGCATTGATATCGGGCGATTGGAGCGCGTACTGCAAAGCCAGTCGCCGCATTCGGTATCGTCCTTTTTACAGCGTCTCGGACGCTCCGGGCGCCGCGGACAGCCGCCCGAAATGATGATGGTCTTTCGCGAGGAGGATCCGCTGCCCAACACTCCGCTGCCACAGCTGATGCCGTGGGAGCTGCTTCGCGCTATAGCCATTGTGCAGCTGTATATTGAGGAGCGTTTTATCGAGCCTCCGCAGATCCGCAAAATGCCGATGAGCCTGCTGTTCCATCAAACCTTGAGCACGCTCGCCGCCTCGGGAGAGCTGACACCCAAGCGGCTGGCGGAGCGTATCCTCTCCTTGCCGCCCTTTGCCGCGGTTGATAAAGAGGATTATCGCACGCTGATCATTTCCATGGTCAAGCAGGATTATCTTGAAATGACCGAAGAAAAGGGACTGATTGTAGGGCTGCGCGGCGAGCAGCTGATCAAAAGCTTTAAATTTTATGCTGTGTTCAAGGACTCCGAGGACTATACTGTGCGCTGCGGCTCGGACGAGATCGGTACAATCTCCGCGCCACCTCCCGTCGGTGACCGCTTTGCATTGGCAGGACGGGTCTGGGAGGTTGAGGAGCTGGATATCGCGCATAAGCTGATTTACGTCCGCGGTGTTCAGGGGAAAATGGAGATCTCCTGGCCCGGTGATTACGGTGAGATCCATACCCGCATTCTGGAGCGCATGAAGCAGGTCCTGCAGGAGGATACCGTATATCCGTATCTGAAGGAGAATGCTCGTCTGCGTTTGGAAACGGCGCGCCATACTGCCCGTAATACGGGGATGCTGCAGCACTCGCTGGTGCATCTCGGCGGGTATTCGTGGTGCTTGTTTCCTTGGCTCGGTACGCGTTCCTTCAGAACCTGTCGCAAGCTGATCAAAAAGCACGCGGCGGAGCTTCGGATCTCCGGTATTGAATTTGAAGGCTGCTGCTATATTACCTTTAAAATGGAGCAGAGCAATGCTGCGCTCTTTGTCGAGCGCCTGGCAGAGATCGTTCGCAACGAAGGGATTGATCCCATGTCGTTGGTCGAGCACGGTGAGATCCCTGTTTTCGACAAATACGATGACTGTGTTCCGTTGGATCTCCTGCGTCGCGCGTATGCTATCGACCGTTTGAGAGCGGACGAACTTTCTGCACGAATCCTCTTGTGGGAACAGGAATTGTACGGCGGTTCGTGATCAGCACTTTGAATAGGCTTTAACCAAGGGAAGGGCGATTGTCTTTCCCTTGGTTTTTTCATTTATAATAACGCTCCAGCATCTCGTACAGTAAGCTTCCCATGAGCACCAGTACTAAGGACATTGCACTGTATTCAAGATACGGAGCGCAGATATATCGGACATAGTTCGGATCGATCCTGAGCATCTGCTGCATGACTATAGCAATGGCAAGCATATGTAGGATGACCATCGGGATCCCGATGTGAAGGATCAACAGGGAAGAGGTACTGATTTTTTCGCTTGTATTACTTATATGCTTTCTTTTCCTTTGTTTGTGCATTATACCATATCCTTTGTATACATTTACCTTAAAAAATTTTTTCTGCTCCACACCTTTCGCTATCGGCAGAAAAATAAATCAAAAATTGCTCTTACCTTACAATTATAGCACGAAATATCTCGGTTGTCTTTATAAAAAAGACGGAAAAAGAGGGAGCCACTTCCTTTGCTTTGATGTATACAATTCGGCGCGGCCCAACTTTAAATGTAAACAATTATGGGTCAAATTGTTAACAAAATATATATGCAATGAATATTCAAGTTAAAATGCTGAATAAATCGTTTGATTCGTGAATAACTATTCAATTCGAAAGGCATTGACTTTGTGCAAACTGCTGAACCGATTTGTAACTATTTTACAAATCGGTTCCTAACTGCTTTGAAATCGCACTTTTGCGTTGTGGTATAATAAATGCAGTGCAAAAAGGCACAGTATTTGTAACTTGTTAGGAGAAAGTCATGAAAACCGAACGCTCGATTTACTATCCCACGCCTACCGCTAATGAAACGCACCAATTAAGCTATCGTCTGTTAAGAACAAAACGCTGCAGCACGCCGGAATACTATATCAGCGTTCGGCTGGAGCAGGAGCAAAAGCTTGCTTACGTCGGCACAGATCACGCACTGGCACTCTCGCTTTACGATATGATCGTACAAGGGGAAGTGACGCCGTGTACGCTGCAGGATATTGTTGAGGATGCCTTGTTTGAGACCGTCCGTACCGATTTTGCATCAGCGTATCCCATGAAGTACGACGTAGATTGCGTAAATATGTCAAAATAAACCAACCGCTTTCGCAATTTTTTTCACTCCTGCTCACCATGATTTCTTAAATACCACTTTACTTTTTGAAATTTCTATGGTATACTATAGATAATTGAGATCGTATGCCATACGGTAAAGCGGTTCAAAGGAACGAAATTTGTAAAGACGAAAGGATATCATGAACATGAGAGACGAAGGAATTGCAGAGCTTAGCGTCATAGGCATGAGGGGCTGTGAGCAGTTTGTTGCACAGGTTGACTACTATTTGAAGGACTGGCGCAGACACGCCGGTGAGGACACCTACCTGGTTGATGCGGATTGCCCCAGATTCGGTACGGGCGAGGGCAAGGGAATGCTGCATTCTTCCATGCGCGGTCACGACGTCTACATCTATTGCGATATTTTCAATTACGGTGTTACTTACAAAATGTACGGTCAGACCGTACCCATGAGCCCCGATGACCATTATGCAGATCTCAAGCGTGTCATCGCTGCGATCGCAGGTAAGGCAAGAAGAATTACCGTCATTATGCCCATGCTTTACGAGGGCCGTCAACACAAGCGCTCCTCCCGTGAATCCTTGGACTGCGCACTGATGCTGCAGGAGCTAGTTCAGATGGGTGTTACCAACGTGCTGACGTTTGACGCTCATGACCCCAGAGTCTGCAACGCGATCCCGCTGCACGGCTTTGATAACGTTCTTCCGACCTATCAGATGATCAAGGCGCTCGTTCGTTCTTATCCCGACATCGAGCTTGAGAAGGAGCATTTGATGATGATCTCGCCTGATGAGGGTGCAATGCAGCGTTCGATGTATTATTCCTCCGTGCTTGGTCTGGATATCGGTATGTTCTATAAGCGCCGTAACTAGTCCGTCGTAGTCAACGGTCGTAACCCCATTGAGGCTCACGAATATCTTGGTAACGATCTGCGCGGTAAGGATGCCATCATTGTTGACGATATGATCGCCTCCGGTGATTCCTTGATCGATGTAGCACTTCAGCTTAAGGAAAAGGGCGCCAAGAGAATCTTCAACTTTGCCACCTTCGGTCTGTTCACCGAGGGCTGCGATAAGTTTGATAAGGCGTATGAGGAGGGTCTGATCGATAAGATCTTCACCACCAACCTGATCTACCGCCGTCCCGAGCTGCTTACCAAGCCCTGGTACGGAGAGGTCAATATGTGCAAATACGTTGCATATCTGATTGATACGCTCAATCACGACACCACCATCAGCGGTCTGCTGGATCCCGTTAAGCGTATCCATACGCTTGTGGACAAGCACAAGGCTGAGTTGGCAAACAAAAAGGCTTAAATCTTAAAAGAGTAAAGCAAAGGAGAAAGCGACAATGCTGAACGTGACAATGGTTTATAGCAATCATCTGTACGTCTCTCGCGTCAATGCCGGTTATGCGGCATCGATACGGGCTTTGTCGTCGTTCTCAAAATTCATTCGATGAATGAATTGCTGATATAAAAGTATCAAGAGCACGGTACAAGCCAACGTATAGAGGCTTGTATCGTGCTCTTGTTTTTTTGATGTAAAAGGAGTGAAAATTGATGAAAAATGAATTTATTTTAGTGCCGCCCTCAGAAGCGTACGCAAGCGAGATTGCCGCATATCGGCAGGAATTTCTCGCGGCGGGAGATTCCATGGATGGATGCGGCTCGCTGCGCCGCATCGAGGATCCAATCGAATATATCGAGCGCAGCCAAGCAATGACGCGTAAAGAAACCGTACCGGAGGGGCTTGTGCAGGCGACGCAGTTTCTTTACGTTCGCTCATCGGACTGCCGTGTGGTAGGCATGATACAGGTGCGCCACTACTTTAATGAATATCTGGAGAAATATGCAGGACATATCGGGTATTCCGTCCGTCCGAGTGAGCGCAGACAGGGCTACGCCAAAGCAATGCTGCGTGCGGCGTTACCGTTTTGCAAGGAAATCGGACTTGATCGTGTTCTGATCTCCTGTATCGATGGGAATATCGGCAGCGAAAAAACGATTCTGTCCTGTGGCGGTGTTTATGAGTCTACCGTGTACCTGGAGTCCGAAGACGTATATCTGAAGCGCTTTTGGATCACGCTGCAATAAAGAAAAAGCCGATAAACACAGTTGGTGTGCTTATCGGCTTTTTGAATTTTAAATTACTGCAGGCTTTCGGTAACCTTCTGCACCCATGCCAGGATGGTGGCCTTCTCCTCTGGCTTTACCGATGCCAGGAAGGGAAGACCAAGCTTTATGTACAGGACCTCGTCGATAACGTTGGTTCCGGCTTCCTTGAGGATCGCCTTCAGCTGATCTGCATATGCAGGTGTACCGTCGATCATCAGCGCTACGTTTGCCGCGCGAGCTTTGGTCAGCTCACGGCAGAACAGACGCAGATCATCCGGAACGTCGCCCTTACCGGTCAGAGCGAGAATGACGATACGCTCCTTGTCGCAAGAATATGCGGGCGGGATCTTGTCAACCGAGTTGATGCTCAGATCGTATTCAGCCTTGATCATGTTAGCGATGTTATACAGCTTCTTTTTTCCGGGGGTATGCAGAATTCGCATTTTGATAGCCATTTGGAAATTCCTCCTGAATTTTGTTTGTGTGCGTCCTCGACGCACAAATATCTCTACCATCATATTGTAGCATATTTTGATCAAAAAGGGAAGTGTTTTTTCAAACTTTTCAATCTTTGGAATATCCTACAATTTCTAACTTCCATTCTTGTGAATTCTGCCAATAAATCGAATGATATTCCCGGTGATCACCGGACAAGCGTGTTCTTCGGAATTCTTTTTTTTGAATGTTGATATATTCGCTGCCGGCGCGCAACAGCCTTATTGTAATTTATTTGACGATCATAGCAACCCGCCATAGTTCAAAAATTCAATCTCATGAAAAAGGGGAGGCCCGTTTATATACGCCAATTATGATACAAAATGCAAATTTTGTATCAAATAGGGGACCAAAAAAAGAATTTTTGAGGCACTTTCGCACGTTTTCGTTTTTTTGCGAGCTTCACTATATTAAAATATAATTTGATCTTCTATATGTGTATCAACAAATACATTCATTTACACCGCATGGGTGTTCTGCTTGTTTTTTATGTAAATATTTTTTCTTGGTTGCTTCACCGCCGCGCAGATGCCGTTCGATTTTGTTTTGATCCAAAATACGCTGTACCTCTTCGTATAACGGATAATTGATGCGCTTCAGCACCTCTGTAATGTCCTTATGTACGGTGCTTTTGCTGATTCCGAATCGAATCGCTGTAGCACGAACCGTTGTCTTGTTTTCAACCAGATAATTGCCAAGCAACACACATCGCTCTTTGCCCGAAGAAATATACATCATATTCAATACCTCGTTCATAATATGGACTTGATTTTTTATTCGATTATTGTTATAATATACTATGTGTACGCAATCTTTTTTATACCCTGTCTTTGGAGCTTTTTTGCGTACTTGAGCTATCATTCTCAAATTAGGCTTTTAACATGATTTTGTATCATTTTATGGTGAATTTATGGAAAAAACTGTAATTTTTGAAGGCATGACCTCTATTTCTGCTATCTTTCACGGAATTGATCAAGGCATCAACGACAGACGTGTTCTGCGCGTGCTTTTTGACCGTGAAAAATTAGCAAAAAAACAAAAAGAATATCGTTTTTTACAAGCCAAAGCTGCTGCGTACGGCTTCCCTGTTGATCTGACCGACGAAAAAACGCTGGATGAGCTGACCACAGGAAAAACACACGGAGGCATCATCGCCTATTGCTCCGAGCGAACACTTCCCTCTCTTACTGAGGCGATGAGCGCCGCTGACGGTGTATTTTCCAAGAAGGACGGTTTTTTCTTTATGCTGGAAGGCATTGAGGATCCGTATAACTTCGGATATACGCTGCGCTCGTTGTATGCTGCAGGCGTGGATGGGATCATTCTGACACCGAGAAACTGGATGGAGGTTGCCGGCATCGTATCCAAATCCTCGGCAGGCGCCTCGGAGCAGCTTCCCATGGCGATAGCCGATGCAGAACAAGCCGTTTGCTTGATGAAGAAAAACGGTGTCCGCATTGTCTGTGCCGGAATACGCGATTCTGTTTCCGTAACAGAGGCAGACCTGCGTGCCCCCCTACTGATGATTGTCGGCGGTGAGAAGCGCGGCATTTCCTCCTCGGTGCTGCGTCTTGCCGATCAGATCGTAAGAATTGATTATGGCCGTGAATTCCGAGGCTCACTTTCCACGGCTTCCGCAGCAACGGTCCTGGCATTTGAGGTGCTGCGCAATCAAAATCAACAAAAATAAGAATTCTGAAATTTGTGAATTTTTATGGCAAAATCCTTGAATTCTTTATTTTTCTCTTGCATTTTTTGCTCAAATATGGTAACATAAATAAAGATGCTTTGGCGTAGGTCTACACATGGCAGTTCGCTCATACATTGTTTTTACTACAATGAAAAGCGAGGGCTGCCTATGTCGCCACGTCGCACGCACGTACGAAAACAAACGAACCGCAGTATTCCGATCACGCCCGTCATTTCTTTTTACATCCGTTTGATGATCAAAGGCTCTGTCGATTTCTTTTTGGGCGTTGCAGCTTGTTATATCGCTTCACGCATTCCGGATGCGCACATTCGTTTGCCCCCCAATGTACTTGCTGAGGCGATCTGCTATGAGCAAGTCTGCCCGTCTGTTTTTCGTGTTATAGTTATCTATTTTCCTGCTGTTCTGACTGCGGCCGCTTCCCTGTCGTTCCCCATTCTTTTTTTATATGTGCTGGGTGTTCGACGGTATGATTTTTTTCCATATTCCCGTATATGGAATTTCATATTTTGCGCCTCCTACGGAGCTGTATTTTATCAGATGCTTGACCGGCTTTACAGCAACGGATCGGAGTACGGCGGCGTATGGGTCGTGATGGCTGCAGCTTTGCCGATCATCTGTTTTTTCGGTAGCTTTGCGTTCGAGCTTCAGTCTTTGTTGCAGTCCAACCGCATCGCTGCCCGAGGGCTTCCGATTCCGTGTATTCGAGGAAACGGTGCGATTCGATATGCATTTTATGAACAGCCAACAGCAAAGGGATTAAGGCAGGACATTCGGCGCTACACAAATGCTGCCCGGCGTTATATTGTGCAATCGTTTGTTACCAATTTGTTTTTGTTTTACAGTATTCTGATGCTTCAATATTTTACAGCATAATGCTGATTTTCCTCTTCGCGAAAGGAGCTTTGTTTTGGAAAGCCAAAAGAAAAAGAAGTTTAAGCTTTTTGACATGAACCGCGACGGTAAAGGCGTTGAAAAGGGTGAGGATACTACCCCTACGCTGAAGTTCTATTTCAAGCTGTTCAAGCGCAGATTTTCTTCCTTATTGAGCTTGAATCTTTTGATGAATTTTCAGATCATCCCCATTATCGTTGCCATTCTGGCTTATTTTTTCACACATATGACCACCTCGCAGACCTCTGCCGTTTTTGCGCCCGTCTATGGCGTATCCCTGATCGATCCCTCGATTACAACGGCAACGCTGCTCTCCGGTCATGGAATTCAGCAGTTGATTCCGATCTTCAATAACCCTGCCTATATCGTAATCGCAATTTGCGCGCTGTTTCTTGTGCTGACGCTTGGCTGGCAAACGGTCGGAGCGACCTACGTGTTGCGTGGTATGGTGCGTCATGACCCTGTTTTTGTATTCTCCGATTTCTTTTACGGAATCAAAAAGAATTTCAAGGAAGGCTTTGTCTATGGCTTGATCGATGCCTTGATCATTATTGTCCTCGCCATTGATTTTATGTTCTTTTATGCAAGAACCGGCACATCAATGGGCAACAACCTGATGTTCTGGGCGATCACAGCATTGATCATTCTGTATCTTTTCATGCGTCCGTATATCTACATGATGCTGATTACCTTTAACATGAAGCTTTCGAAGATTCTCAAGAATGCACTGATCTTTTCCGCGCTCGGTATCAAGCGCAACATCATGGCAGTGCTTGGCATCGTTCTGGTTGCCGGATTGAATCTGGCGCTGGTCATGATCTCCCCCGCCGCCATTATGCAGGTCACGCTCATCCTTCCGCTTCTCTATTTCTGTGCATTTGCCGGGTTTACCGTCAATTATGCGGTATATCCCATCATCGACCGCTATATGATCGAACCGTGCCGTGAGGAGCCTGAAGTACAGGATCCGCGAGATGATCTGTACGACGTAGAGTAAATTTAATTGAAAAATCCGCGAACGGAATACCTCCGCTCGCGGATTTTTTATACGGAGCCGATCAGCTCGCTGACGGTTACAAAATGAAAGCCACGCTCGATCAGCTGCGGTATCAGCGTACGCAACGCCGTTAGCGTTGTGCAGCCGTTGCTGTGATAATCGTGCATCAGAATAATATCTCCGCTGCATATCCGCTCCAGCACGTGCGTACAGATCTCCTCTGACGGCGTGTGCGCCCAATCCAGCGTATCGATATTCCATAAAATGATGTCATAATCCCGCTCTCTTGCCAGCGCATATACGTTGCTGTTCCAGTTTCCCTGCGGCGGTCGGAACAGCTTTGGACTTGTGTCTGTCACTCTTTGTATGATCTCCTCGCATTGCCGAAGCTCTCTGTCAAGATCCGCTCGATCCAGCTTATCCGGTCGCGCGTGTGAATAGGTGTGGTTTCCGATCTCGTGTCCCGCTTGCGCGACGGCACGTGCCGTATCAGCATAATACAACACGTTTTCTCCTACAAAAAAGAAGGTTGCACGAATGTCGTATTCCTGCAGAACGGATAAAATTTCCATCGTATAGCGTGGGTGTGGGCCGTCGTCAAAGGTCAAAGCAATCTTATTTCCTGCGTTTTCATGCGAGTGATAAACCCCAAGCGGCGATGCATGGACGTATGGCGTTGCCCCCTGTAAAATCAAGGTACAGGAAAAAAACAGAAGCCAAAAGCGAGGTCGGTGCTTATTCATTGCGTCGGACAACCTCCCGTTAAGGTATCCAACGTATCAAAGCGATACCCCATCGTCTTGCATTGCCGTATTACATCCTGTAAAATTGCTGCGTTGGTTGCTGACGTAGGATGGAGTAAAAGCACGGCACCGTTGTGAATGTTTTCCAAGATCTTGTGTGTTGCCGCTTGCGGGTCGGGCTGCTTACCGTTATCCCAATCTGCATACGCAAAGCTCCAAAAAATGGTTCGGAACCCCATTTTTTTTGCGCAGGAGAGGTTTTCTCGGCTGAAGCGCCCTTCCGGTGGTCTGTAATACTTTGCCATGCTGTACCCCGTTTTTTCAAGGCACAGGGATTCAAGCGAGATCACCTCTTTCTCGAATGCAACAGGATCGCTGATTTTTGACATATCCTTATGATGCGCAGTATGATTGCAAACCAGATGCCCTTCTTCAAACATTCTCAAAACCAGCGCCGTTTCTTTTTCCACGACGTGCTCAAGAACAAAAAATGCGGCAGGCACCTTTTCTTCCTGAAGAATGTCCAGGATTTTTGCTACGTTTCCGTTTTCATATCCCACGTCAAACGTCAGATACAGCACCTTGTTTTCCTCACTCGCCTCATCGCTGCATTTCGGATCCATATAATATCCGTCATACTCCGAAACCCAGGATAAATCCGCTCCGATCGCGGGGCGCCTTTGATCCCTTGCGTGCACACAATACCAGCTGTATGAGGTGGCAGCGGCTGTTGGAAGAATGCCGAAAATGATTAAAGTTACAACAATGCAACGAAACGCTCTGCATATTGAATATTTATACATGAATTCACCCCTTTCATACTTATCATCCCCAAATCAAAGAAATATAACGATCAAAACTGTGACATATGGCATAGAAAAGCTTGGCTTTGATGGAATAAGTTTGTTACATTTACCGCTTGAAAAATGTATATTTATGCTATATAATATTACCGTTATATTTATTGAAATTCTGTTTGATCAGAAAGGATATCTTATCATGAAAAAGGAAATCAAAAAAATCGTTTTGGCATATTCCGGAGGTTTGGATACCTCTATTATCATTCCGTGGCTCAAGGAAAACTACCCCGGATGTGAGGTCATTGCCGTTTCCGGCGATGTCGGTCAGGGTACCGAGCTTGACGGCCTGGAGGAAAAGGCGCTCAAGACCGGTGCTTCCAAGCTGTACATCGAGCACCTGCAGAAGGATTACGTTGAGAATTACATCTGGCCTTGCCTGAAGGCAGGTGCAAAGTATGAGGATTATCTGCTGGGCACCTCTCACGCACGTCCTTGCATCGCAAAAAGATTGGTTGAGATCGCTCTTGCAGAGGGGGCTGACGCCATCTGCCACGGCTGCACCGGTAAGGGTAACGACCAGGTTCGCTTCGAGCTGACCATCAAGGCGTTTGCTCCCAATATGACCATCATTGCTCCTTGGCGCGTATGGGATATCAAGTCCCGTGACGAGGAGATCGACTACGCCGAGGCACACAACATTCCGCTTAAGATCAGCCGCGAGACCAACTATTCCAAAGATAAGAACATCTGGCATCTGTCTCATGAGGGTCTGGATCTCGAAAGCCCCGCCAATGAGCCCGATTATCAGAAGGAAGGTTTCCTTGAGCTTGGCGTTTCCCCCGAGCAGGCGCCCAATACGCCTACCTACGTCACCATCCACTTTGAAAAGGGTGTTCCTACCGCTCTCGACGGTAAGGAAATGGAATCTGTTGCACTGGTTGAAGAGCTCAACCGCATCGGTGGCGCCAACGGCGTCGGTATTCTTGACATCGTTGAAAACAGACTGGTCGGTATGAAGAGCCGTGGCGTATACGAAACGCCCGCAGGCACCATTCTCTATCACGCACACGACGTTCTTGAGACCATTACGCTGGATAAGGAAACCTCGCACTTCAAGGCAATCGTCGCACAAAAGATGGGCGAGCTTGTTTACAACGGACAGTGGTTCACGCCTCTGCGTGATGCGATCTGCGCTTTCGTTGATCAGACGCAGGAAACCGTTACCGGTGACGTTCGTCTGAAGCTCTATAAGGGGAACATCATCAATGCCGGTGTGACCTCTCCCTATACGCTCTATGATGAGCAGACTGCTTCCTTCGGCGAGGACGAGGATTACAACCAGGCAGACAGCGCAGGCTTTATCAATCTGTACGGACTTCCCATCAAGGTTCGCGCAAAGCTGGATGCTCAGAGAAAGAACGGCGCAAACTGATTCGCTTCTGACTGATAACCATAAGATGCTCCTCCCCGCCGGCCTTGGCTGCGGGGAGGATGCCTGTATCTAACTATTTTTGATATAAAGGAATTACCGTTATGAAAATGTGGGAAGGACGCTTTTCTAAAGCGCTCAACAGCCGTGTCAACGATTTTAACTCCTCCATTCGCTTTGACTGCCGTATGTACCGCGAGGATATTACGGGCTCGATCGCGCATGCCACTATGCTTGGCAAATGCGGTATCATCGAGCAGAGTGAGGCGGATCTGATCTGTAAAACCCTCGGAGAGATTCTTGCAGACATAGAGTCCGGCGTTCTGTCATTTGATCCCGAGGCTGAGGATATTCATATGTTTGTGGAAAGCGTTCTGACCGAACGCATTGGCGATACCGGCAAGCGTTTGCACACCTCGCGCAGCCGTAACGATCAGGTCGCTCTTGACATTCATATGTATTTGAAGAGAGAGATCCTTGAGCTGCGTGCGCTGGTGCTCCGCCTGCTGCAGACCATCGCAGATAAAGCACAGCAGCATACTGACACCGTTATGCCGGGATACACGCATTTGCAGCGTGCACAGCCGCTGACGTGGGGCCATTATCTGATGGCGTACGCCCAGATGTTTCGCCGCGATCTTGTTCGCCTCAACGAGGTCTACGAGCATACGGATGTGATGCCGCTCGGATCCTGTGCGCTGGCCGGTACTACCTATCCCATCGACAGACGCATGGTTGCGGATCTGCTTGGCTTTGCGGAAATTACCGAAAACAGCATGGATGGTGTATCCGACCGTGATTTCGTTATCGAGCTTGCCTCCGCGCTCTCTCTGTGCATGATGCATCTGAGCCGCTTTTCCGAGGAAATGATCCTCTGGTGCTCCAGCGAATTCTCCTTTGTAGAGCTGGATGATGCATTCTCTACCGGCTCCTCGATCATGCCGCAAAAGAAAAACCCAGATATTGCCGAGCTGGTGCGTGGCAAAACGGGGCGCGTATACGGTGATCTGACGACGCTGCTTACTATGATGAAGGGGCTTCCTCTCGCTTACAATAAGGATATGCAGGAGGATAAGGAAGCCATTTTTGATGCACTGGACAACACCAAAATGTGCCTTGAGCTGTTTGAAGCCATGCTGCGAACCTGCACCGCTCGTCCCGAGCAAATGCGCCGAGCAGCCGCTAAGGGCTTTATCAATGCCACCGACTGTGCCGATTATCTGGTTCGTCGCGGTCTTCCCTTCCGTACTGCTTATAAAATCGTAGGTCAGCTCGTTGCGTATTGTATAGCCAACGACAAAACGCTGGAGACGTTGACGCTGGATGAATATCACAGCATCAGCGATGCGTTTGAGCAAGGTGTTTATGCCGCGATCGATATGAACACCTGTGTCGCTAACCGCACGGTCTACGGTGGTCCCTGTGCCGCATCCGTGGAGCGCCAGATCCAAAGCATCCGCTCGTTTATTGAAGCGGAGCAGACGCGCTGATCTCGGTTTTCACACGTTTTCAAATTAAAAACAAATAAGGATGGTATTCTCACGGGAACCATCCTTATCTTTTGCGCGAAATTCAAGTTTATTTCTATATTAGTCATACTTTGTTCAAAATTTCATCACAACCTATCGGTATAATAAAAGCGTTGCTGGAAGGAGGTGCCCTTTTGAAAGAGAATACCTTTTGCCGCAGGGAAAAGAAGTTGCTTGTTGACAGCCAACTGATCCCCGTGCTCAAGCAAGAGTTCCTTCGATACATGAGACCCGACAAGCACAACAAGGATGGCTTACCCTACGTCATTTCTAATTTGTACTTTGACAACGATTGTGACGACTCCATCCGCCACTCCATATCCAAGCCCCCATTTAAGGAAAAGCTTCGCTTGCGCGTTTACGGTCTCTCTCCGACCAAGGATTCCGAGGCGTTTATTGAACTGAAGAAAAAGCTCAATCGCGTAGGCACCAAGCGACGCGCTGTTCTGACGCTTGGACAAGCTGAGGAGTATATTGCCACAGGGCGACACCCCGAAGGCTTATCCTATCTTGACGAACAGGTGCTGCGAGAGATCGACTATTATCTCAGCGTTACCAACGCCGCACCGAAGGTTTATATCAGCTACCAGCGCAATGCCTATTTCGGTATGGAGGATCCTTCCCTGCGCATTACCATCGATCAGGATATACTGACGAGAAGGGATAACCTCGTGCTCGATGGCGAACGCTATGGCACTCCCCTGCTCCCCGAGGGAAAAACACTGCTTGAGATCAAATTCACGGGCGCACTTCCCCTTTGGATGGCAAATCTTATGAGTGAATATCATCTGACCTTCGGTTCGTTTTCGAAATATGGCACCGAATATAAGCATTTTTTGTGGGATACCCATCAAATTCCCTATGTATGAAAGGATAACATGACATGAATACAGTATTGGACATTTTAGATTTGACCGAGCTTACCGTGGGTGAAGCACTGCTACTGCTGCTCTCCTCGGTGGGACTCTCACTTCTGATTACGCTTGTTTATATGTTCACTCACCGCAAGTCGGTGATCAAGCCCGCAGTTCTTATGACGATTATTATTCTGGGTCCCATTGCCGGCGTTCTCTTCCTGGTCGTTGGTAACAACCTTGCCCGTGCTGTCAGTCTCGGTGGCGGTATTGCATTGATCCGTTTCCGCTCCACACTGAATGACCCGCGTGATCTGGCATACTTGCTTCTCTCTATGGTCATCGGTATTACTTGCGGTTCCGGTCTGCTGACCTATGCAGTGCTTGTTACCGTTGTGGTTTCTCTTGTTCTTATTGTCGCACATCTCGTACATCTCGATGGTGCCCGCGGAAGACTGATGAAGCTCCGCATCATTATTCCCGAGAACATGGATTATTACGGTGTATTCGATCCTATTCTCAAGGAGCATTGCGCAAGCTTCCATCTGGAATCGGTACGCAGTACAGAATACGGCACGCTGCTTGAGCTTCGCTTCCTGGTCAAGATCAATGATCCTGCCAAGCAAAAGGAGCTGATCGATGCCATTCGTTGCCGCAACGGTAACTTGACCATCTCGCTCTCCGAGCGTGCTGCAGAGGATTACGTTTAATTACAACCATAAACGCGAACGACCACCACGAAAAATCGTGGTGGCCGTTTTATATATAGAGATTACAGGAAGCTGAACAGAGTCATCTGATCCGTTTCGTCGATGTTATCCAGTACGTTGTTACGGCGAAGAATTTCAATGACAGCCTTAGTCAGCTTGGCGCGGATCTGCAGATCCTCGACCGAGAAGAAGGGCTCCTCGGTGCGCGCCTTTTCAATGTTCTCTGCCGCCGTATCGCCAAGACCCGGCAAGGACGAGAACGGCAGTCGGATGGCACGGTCACCCTCGGGACGATAACAATGTGCCTCGGATTTATTGATATCAATGGGAAGGAACTTAATGCCTCTTGCATATGCCTCCATGACCAACTGGAAGGTCGAGATCGAGCTTTGCTCCTTGGGAGAAGCCTCTTTTCCTCGCTTCTCAACGTCCTTGATATAATTCTCGACGTATTTCTTTCCGCGAAGAACAATCTCGGCGTCAAAACCGTTGGGAGCTACGGTAAACATGGCTGCATAGAAAACCGTAGGCATATAGATCTTATACCAGCCAAGACGAATGGCAGACATAACATAAGCAGCTGCATGTGCCTTGGGGAACATATACTTGATCTTTTTACACGATCCGATGTACCATTCGGGTACGTCATGCGCGCGCATTTCCGCCTCCCACTCGGGTGTCAGCCCCTTACCCTTTCGGACGCTTTCCATGATCTTGAAGGACATGGCATTATCAAGTCCGTAGCGGATCAAGTCAAGCATGATACCGTCACGGCATCCGATAACCTTGGAAATATCACAAATACCTTCCTTGATCAGATCCTGTGCATTTCCGAGCCAAACGTCCGTGCCGTGTGTCAGACCGGAGATCTGAAGAAGGTCAGCGAAGTTTTTAGGCTTTGCATCAATCAGAACCTGCTGCAAAAAGCGAGTACCCATCTCGGGGATTCCCCAGGTACCAACCTGGCAGCCGCCAATATCATCAGGAGAAATACCGAGCGGAGCGGTCGACTGGAACAGCTCGTAAATAGAAGCATCGTTCATTTTAACGTCCATTACGCTCGTACCGGAGTAACGCTCCAGCCACTTGTATTTGGTTGGCATATCGTGTCCAAGCTCGTCCAGCTTAAGCAGCGTATCATGCAGATACTCAAAGGTAAAGTGCGTGGTGACGATGTCGGATTTTGGGTCGTCCGCAGGATGCTGTACAGGACAGAAATCATAGATTTCGTATTCTTTGGGAACAACGACGATACCGCCGGGATGCTGACCGGTGGTACGCTTGACGCCCACGCAGCAGGAAACCAGACGGTTCATTTCGGAGCGGCTGAGCGATACGCCCTTTTCCTCCAGGTACTTGAGGATAAAGCCGTACGCCGTTTTATCCGCAACCTCTCCGATGGTACCGGCACGGAAGACGTTTTCCGCACCGAACAGCTCCTCAGTGTATTTATGGACCTTTCCCTGTACCTCGCCCGAGAAGTTCAGGTCAATATCGGGAGATTTATCACCGTAAAAGCCGAGGAAGGTTTCAAACGGGATATCATGTCCGTCGCCGACCAGCTTGGTGCCACACTTAGGGCAGTTCGCGTCGGGCAAATCGAAGCCGGAACCGACGCTGCCGTCGGTAAAGAACTCGGAATGCTTACAATTGGGGCAATAATAATGCGGCGGAAGCGGATTGACCTCGGAAATTCCCGCGCACGAGGCGACAAAGGAAGAACCGACCGAGCCACGCGAGCCTACAAGATAGCCTTGACTTTCGCTATACCAAACCAGCTTTTGCGCAATCATATAAAGAACGGCAAAGCCGTTTTTAATGATGGACGTCAGCTCCTTTTCCAGGCGCTTGCCGACAATTTCGGGCAACGGCTTGCCGTATTGACCCTCGGCATGCTCGTAGCAGATGCGCTGCAGATCCTCCTCGGCACCGTCCATGTGCGGTGTGAAGGTTCCCTTGGGGAACGGACGAATATCGCTCTCGATCATATCCGCGATCATGTTGGTGTTGGTCACGACGACCTCGTAAGCCTTTTCCTCGCCAAGGTAGGAGAATTCCTCCAGCATTTCCTCGGTCGTGCGGAGATACAAGCCGATGTCTCTGTCCGCATCCTTGAATTTCATACCGGCAAGCAGAATCTTTCTGCCGACCTCATCCTCGCGGTTGAGAAAGTGTGCGTCGCAGGTGGCTACGACCGGCTTACCGTACCGCTCACCGAGTGCGACGATGCGGCGGTTGAGATCGCGCAGCCCCTCGTCATCCGCAATTTTCCCCTCCGCAACCAAAAAACGGTTGTTGCAAATGGGTTGGATTTCAAGATAGTCATAGAAATTGACCAGATCCTCGATGACCGCCTCGGGCTTGTTGTCCAGAATGGCCTGTACCAGCTCGCCCGATTCACAGGCAGAGCCTATGATCAGACCCTCACGGTACTTCTCAAGCTCGGTTTTGGGTATTCTCGGCTGACGGTGATAGTAATTGAGATAACTGAAGGAGACCAGACGATAAAGATTTTTCAAGCCAACCTTGTTTTTTACCAGCAGAACCTGGTGATAGGTCTTGAGCTTAAGCGGATTGGCATTGGCGAGCATTTCGCGCTGGAGTGCCGCATAGTCATGCAGTTCGCTTTCCTTCATTTTGTTGACCATGCAGAAGAAGATCTGTGCAAGCATGTCGGCGTCATCGCAGGCACGGTGGTGATTAAAATCGCCAAGACCGTAATATTTGGCAACAACGTCCAGCTTATGAGATTTCAGATCGGGATTGATAAAGCGGGACAGCGCGACGGTATCCAGATATGCGTTCGGGAACGGCAGCCCACACAGCTCGGCATTGTAACGGATAAATCCAACGTCGAATTCGGCATTGTGTGCGATCAGAAGCTTAGGCTGCTTGCCCTCTTCGTTGCCGATAAACGCGAAAAATGCCTCCAGCGCCTGCTTGACCTTGGGTGCATCGGCTACCATTTCATCGGTAATAGAGGTCAGCTTTACGATATCCTCGGGGATCGGAACCTCGGGGTTGACAAAGGTGTTAAAGCTATCAATGACCGCACCGTTTTTGATACGAACCGCTCCGATCTCGGTAATTTTGCAGGTTCGGTTGGAAAGACCGGTGGTTTCGATGTCAAAAACGATGCATTCATCGTCAAAGGCGCCCTCGTATCTGCCAAACAGAGCGCTCGCCTTGTCATCGACGAAATACCCCTCCATACCGTAGATCACCTTCTGCCCCAGCTTTTCCGATGCCAGCATCGCCTTCTGATAAGCCTGTACGTTGCCGTGGTCGGTAATGGCGATAGCAGGCATTCCCCATGCATTGGCGGTCTTAACGACGGTATCCGGTGGGATCAGCGCGTCCATAGAGGACATCGTCGTATGAAGATGCAGCTCCACGCGCTTGACGGGAGCGTTATCGACGCGCTTGATCTTTTTGATTTTCATCGCAGCACTGTAGAAAAAGGAGAAGTCAAGATCAAGTCCATTTTTATGCGATTCTTTTTTTATGTAGCCGTAGAGCGCGACAGACATTCCGTCCTTGATCGTATCACCGAGCTCCTTTGCTTCCTCCGGTGTCAGTCCGTACTTTTTGACCTCAATGGAGGAATTTCCGTCAAACACAGAGAAAACAACGTTATACTTATCGCCGGAGCGCGTGGTATCGGCGGTATAGCCGAACACGTCACCGACGATGACAAGTCCGCGCTGCGCCACATTGAAGGAGGCGATAACCGCAGGCGTGCCAATTTCAAAGGCGTCGCCGATCAGTACCTCGGGCTCCCGAAGATCAAATTTAGAAAAGCCAATGGTGCAAATTCCGTCCTCAACGACGGCTTGCGGCGGCGTTTCGGTATAAATGGAAGAGATACGAGGCAAGACCTGCTTGTCATCCCCTCCGCTCTCGCCGCCATCCCTTGCGTAATCCGGATTGGCGCGACGCGTTTCCATCATGCGGTTGTATTCCACCTCGGCCTTGGCGATCTGCTGATCGATCGTTTCCAAGCGACGGTTGCGGCTTTCCTCTACGGTGTTGCGGTAGAGCTGCTGGCTGTGCTTGATCTCAACATGGCACTGCAGACCGAATTCGCTGAAAATAATCCTCTCAATGACCTGCGGTGTCTGTCCGTTTTCCATCAGACGAATACCGCCGTCCACCTCAAATGGAACCTCGATCACCAGCGATCGCTCATTCAGCGTCGCTTTATACTGTGCAAAAAAGCCGCGCGCGACAATGCCGATGCGCTCGGTTTCTTTGAGAATTTGCGGAATATACTCCTGCGTAAACAGAGTTTGCGGATAATGAGGCAGTATTTTGACATACTGCAGGTCGTACGCACGGCAGATCTCCTCCTCGATGGTGTAAAGATCGTCCTTATCTACAAGCGAAGGAAAGCTTGCACAAATTTCAAGGAGGCGCTTTTCCTTATCCGCACGCACGGAAAAATCGGTCACATTGCTCAAAATGCCGTCAGCATATGCGCTCGGCTGATATTTTTTCAGTATTTCAAATATAGATCTTTGGTTTTCTTGCATTTTTACATCTCCATTCGTATGTTGACTTTACGTCATGCTTTGTATTAAAAAGCAGCGCAGGGAGTCAAGCATCGGTTTCAAAATTATTCTGTCGGTTGATTTTTATTGATACATTTCTTTAATCTCACGGATGAGTCTTGGGATGAGCTCACATTCCGGGAGCTTTTCGATGATCCGTCCTTTTTTGAACAGCAGTCCCTCGCCGCGCCCGCCGGCAATACCAATGTCTGCCTCGCGCGCTTCACCGGGACCGTTGACGATACAGCCCATCAGCGCTACACGGATGGGTAAGCGATCCAACCCCTCTTCCTTTGCAGCATGCTTGAACTGCTCGGATAGAGCGACCAGATCTATTTTTGTTCTGCCGCATGTCGGGCAGCTGACGATATCCATACCACTTTGTCCCTCAATGTGCAGCGAGTCGATAATGTCGCGTGCAGCGTCGATCTCCTGCAGCGGATCGTCTGTCAGCGATACGCGCAGTGTGTCGCCAATGCCGTCGCAAAGCAGACTACCGATGCCGATCGCGCTCTTGATTCGTCCCGTGTTTCCGTTTCCTGCCTCCGTTACCCCGAGGTGGATCGGATACGGACATACGCTTGAGAGCAGGCGGTTGGCTGCAATCATATTGGAAACATCGGAGGATTTGATTGAAATTACAATATCCGTAAAGTCATACTTTTCGAGCAGAGCGGCATGCTGCAGCGCACTTTCGCAAAGAGCTTGCGGTGTAGGAGCGCCGTATTTTTGCACCAATTCCTTTTCGAGCGAACCGCTGTTGACACCGATCCGAATGGGAATTCGACGCTCGCGGCAAACCTCGGCCACGCGGCGAACGTGCTCTTCTCCACCGATGTTACCGGGATTGATGCGTATTTTATCCACCCCAAGCTCTGCGCAGCGCAGAGCAATGCGATGATCAAAGTGGATATCCGCCACAACGGGAATGCGAATTCCCTGTCGTTTGATCTCCGGAATAGCCTCGGCTGCCTGCATATCGGGGACCGTGATGCGGACGATATCGCAGCCGCGCTCTTGCAGCTGTGCAATTTGCCTCACGGTTGATTTTATATCGTGTGGGTCGGTGTTGGTCATCGACTGAATAGCAATAGGATGCCCGGAGCCAATCGGAACGCTCCCCACACAAACCGTTTTTACATTTCTTCTGATTTTTTGATAATTCATTTTAAACCACCGGTTGATAAATACTCCTGCTAATCAAAACAGATTGACAATATCCTTACAAACCACAAAGAACATCAAAGCCATCAGCAGCATCATGCCGCCGAAATTGATTTTTGCTTCAATGTCTGCAGGAATACGCTTTTTGGTTACGGCTTCGATCAAAAGGAAAAACAAGCGCCCTCCGTCAAGCGCGGGAAACGGAATGAGATTAAAGACGCCCAAATTGATGGAAATTAACGAGGTAATATTCAGTGCATAATTCAGAATCTGCATGCCGTTCCAATTGCTGTTGGCAACTGTATCCGCCACGGCAGCCGTTACGCCAACAGGACCGGAAAGCTGTGCGACACCGTATTTCCCGACGATTAGATTATACAAGCTATCCCAAACCATCTTGATCAGTGATGTTGAACGCCAGAAGGAATGCTTGATCAGATCAAAAAATCCGGGATCCTTCAAGGCAAGCACGTAAAAATCATACGATCCAAAGGTGATGCCGCTGTCAACCGACGTCGGAAATTGCACCTGCTCCAAGACCTGCTTCTCTCCGTTTCGGATGACTGTCAGATCAATGGGCTTGTCACCTTGATTTGTAATTTCATAGGTCAACTCTTCGCCGGTATGAACCCGCACGTTGCCAACCTTGATTACCGTATCGCCAAGCAGCAGACCGCCCTCCTGTGAGCTGGTAGCTCCCTCTTGGAAATCTGCAATCGTCGTCGTGGCGATCTTTCCGGAGGCAGCCGCGATACAAACGATCACAAAAACGATCACAAAGCCTATGATCAGATTCATGGTTGCTCCCGCAACAACGACGGCAATTCTCTGCCAAACGTTCTTTTTACCAAAGGAGCCTTCCTCATCAGACTCCTCCTGCTCACCGACCATGCTGACGTAACCGCCGATCGGAAGCGCTCGTAAAGAAAACAGCGTTCCCGTTTTTTGTGATTTTTTTCCATAGATTTTCGGTCCCATACCAATGGAAAACTCATCTATGGTAATTCCGCACCATCTGGCTACCGTGTAATGCCCAAATTCATGGATCATAATCAAAAAGCCAAAGACAAGCACGGCGATAAGAATACTCCAAAAAACAGTCATTTAAAATCTCCTTTTTCTCCTACCGGGTGTGAAAATAAACCGATAGTTTAAAAATCAATCGAAGTGTTGCGCGATGTAGTCGCTTGCCGTTTGGCGTGCCATACCATCGTATGCAAGAATTTCGTCCAACGTTTTACCGCCCGAGGCATCGGTAAGAACGGAGAGCGTATGCTCTACCGTGTCCGCGATATCTCCAAAGCGGATCTTGTTACTCAAAAATGCTGATACTGCGATCTCGTTTGCCGCGTTTAACACTGCAGGAAGCGCACCGCCGGCGGCGATGCATTCGCGTGCACGGCGCAGAAGGACAAAGGTTTCATCATCCGGTGCATAGAAGCTCAGCTTCCCGATCGTAGGAAGATCCAAGGGCTTCAACTGCGATTGGAGACGGTACGGATGCGTGATCGCGTTTTGAATGCAAAGACGCATATCAGGCACTGCCAGTTGTGCAAGAATACTATGGTCAATATATTCGACCATAGAATGAATTATACTTTCACGGTGAACCACAACGTCGACTCGCTGCTCGGGAACCCCAAACAAATGGCAAGCTTCAATGATTTCAAAGCCCTTGTTCATCATGGTGGCGCTGTCAACGGTGATTTTCGCCCCCATGCTCCATGTGGGATGCGCCAGAGCATCCTCGGCACGCATATCCTTGATCTGCTCTCCCGTTTTACCGAAGAACGGACCTCCCGAAGCCGTCAAAATCAACTTTTGCACTTCGTCTGCGCGATGTCCCTGCAGGCACTGTGCGATCGCGCAGTGCTCGCTGTCCACAGGTCGGATGGTAATTCCAGCCTTCGTTGCCGCGGACATCACGATATCCCCCGCGACGACCAGAGACTCCTTGTTTGCCAGCGCAAGCTGCTTGCCGGCATCCAGTGCTGCCAAGGTTTGTGCAAGCCCTGCTTGACCAACGATGGCGTTCAAGACCAGCGGCGCCTTGGCTTGGCGGATCATTTCACTGATTCCTGCAGCGCCCGACAGTACCCTAATATCGGTATCACGCAGCTGCAGTTTCAGCTCTGCAGCTGCGTGCTCATCGCCCATAGCGCAAAATTTTACGCGGTGACGGCGTGCTTGCTGCGAGACGGTATCGACATCCTTCCCTGCACAAATCGCTTCTACAGGGATTTTAAGATGCTCTGCAACATCAAGCGCTTGCGTGCCGATCGAGCCGGTTGATCCGAGAACGATCAAGCCCTGCTGCATCATAGTGGATTGCATCACTGTTCTCCTCCGCTCAAAGCACGGTAAACAGATCGGTCACCGAGGTGATCGCCGTCAGCACAACAGCAACTGCCATGACGGAATCAAAACGGTCAAGCATACCGCCGTGTCCGGGGAAAATCTTGCCGAAGTCCTTGATACCGTAGTGGCGCTTGACCGCAGACATCGTCAAGTCTCCAATCTGGGAGACAACAGAAACAAACAGACCGCTGATCGCAAGCACGAGGTAGTTAGCAGAGAGCGTGTCCTTGGCAATTCGGTTAATGATAAAACCAAAGAGCAGCATGGAAAGGATACAGAACACGATGCCGCCGATGCTTCCCTCCACCGTTTTCTTGGGGCTGACCTCGGGGATCAGCTTATGCTTGCCGAACAGACGTCCGGCAAAGTATGCGAAAATATCCGTGATCCACGCACCGATAAAGCAGATCAGATAGACGTACTGACCGACGCTTTCAAGATAGCGCAAATATACGATGCAGGTAAATGCAGCGATAATATAGAAGCAAGTCAGGAATGCAATACAGACGTCCTGAAACTGGATTTTTCCATGTGAAAAGACAACGAGTGCAAACAGATACAGTGCCAGCACCAAAAGCGTAACCATTGCAGCAGGCAAAAGGGTTTGCGTTTCTCTCCAAAGCCAGCATAAGATCGGTGCAACGGAGAGCGCAATAAAAGGCACGGAAAGGCCACATTTGCGGAGCAATCCGCAGCATTTGAGCATCTCAACGACAGCGATCAGTGTGCACAAAAAAGCGAAAAACGGAAAAACAAAGGTATCGGAAAAATAAATAACAGGCAATAAAATTGCAACGGCAACAATTGCGGTAATTATACGCTTTACCATAAATTCATCTCCAAACTACCGAAAACGGTGACTGAAATCAAAGGTGATCTTATATGAAACGGTCATTAAACGCCGCCATAGCGACGCGATCTTGAATAAAAGGCTTGAATTGCCTTCTCAACGTCCTGCTCGGTCAAATCGGGCCAAAGAACGTCGGTAAAATAAAGCTCTGCATACGCAGCCTGCCACAAAAGGAAATTCGAGATCCGATAATCTCCGCCCGTGCGGACGATCATATCGGGATCGGGACATCCCGCTGTATACAGCGCGTTGGAAATGTCCTCCTCTGTGACCTTGGTAACACCGCGGCCAATCAACTGCTCACACGCATGACATAGCTCCATTCGCGCACCGTAATTGATGGCGATATTCAAAATCATATCGTTCCCTTCCGTCCGCTTTTGCAAAGCATTGATCTTTTGCTGAAGTGAGGGACGAAGGGCGGTAATATCACCGATCACGCGCACGGAAATACTGTATTCCTTCAGCGCCTTTTCGCTTTCATTGAGATATTGCTCCAAAAGATCCATGATGGCATCGATCTCTTCCTTGGGGCGTTTCCAGTTTTCCGTGGAAAAGGCATAGACCGTCATCGCACGAAGCCCGCGATCTGCGCAATATTTAGCGATTTTTTGAAAGGTTTTTGCGCCTGCACGGTGTCCTGCCGTTCGGGGCATGCCGCGATTTTTGGCCCAGCGTCCGTTTCCATCCATAATAAACGCGATATGACGCAGACGCTCGTCCAGCTTTGCCATGTTTTCAAAGGAGGCTTGATTGCTCATGATGGTCAATGATCCTTTCCGAATATAGAATCATAGGGCGAAATACTGTGATATTTCGCCCCAAGAATCTCTCTTATGGGATTTTCACAGAGTGCTTACAAAAGCAAATTGCTTGCTTTTATATCAGATTTCCATGATATCCTTTTCCTTCTTTGCAGTCATCTCTTCGATGCGCTTGATATACTTATCGGTCATATCCTGGATTGCCTTTTCTGCAGCCTTGAGCTCGTCCTCGGTCAGAACGCCATCCTTCTTCTGCTTCTTGGCATCCTCGTTGGCGTCGCGGCGGTTGTTACGGATAACGACCTTTGCCTCCTCGGAATACTTCAGTACCTGCTTGCGGATCTCCTTGCGGCGCTCTTCCGTCAGCTGAGGGAAGACAAGTCGGATCACCTTACCATCGTTTGCAGGGGTAATGCCGATATCGGACATCAGAATTGCCTTCTCCATCGCCTTGAGCGTGGAAGCATCGTAGGGGGAGATGGTCAGCGTTCTTGCATCTGCAACGCGAACGTCTGCCATGGTGGTCAGCAGCGTAGCAGAGCCGTAGTATTCAAACGTGATGCGGGAGAGAACAGCTGCGTTGGCCTGTGCGGCGCGAACCGAGCCGAGTGTGCCCTCGAAGTTGGCAATGACCTTTTCATTCTTGGCTTCCAGTGCTTTGGTATCGTACTTCATGATGTAAAACCGTTGTCAGGAGAGTGTCCTGACTTTCCTTTCTTGTGTTGATTGTATTATTATTTTTTAATTAAAAATCTACGCTTAATATCTGCCAAGCTCACGGGCGAGCTTGATGATCTCGGTCATATTCTCAAAAAAACAGAGCATAGTAGCACTCGGAATGTTCAGTTGTGAATTTCCGTACCGATTTTTTCTCCCATAACAACACGGTAAATGTTGTTCGGATCAGCCAGTGCGAAGGAGTAGCACTTAATGTGATTTTCCATGCAGAAGGACATGGCAGTCGTATCGATGGCACGCAAGCCCTTCTCCAGGATTTCCATATATGTGATCTCTTCGTATCTTGTAGCGTTGGGGTCTACTTTGGGATCTGCACTGTAGACTGCGTCAACGTTTTTCGCCATCAGGATAACGTCTGCCTCAATCTCTGCAGCTCGCAGAGCGGCTGCGGTATCGGTCGAGAAGAAGGGCAAGCCGGAGCCGCCGCCGAATATAACGACCTTCCCCGCATTCAGGGCAGCAACTGCATCGCGGGAGGTATAATGATCTGCAAAGGTATCCATTTCTACGGCACTCATGACCGTGCAGTCGATGCCTGCTTGCTCAAAGCTGTCCTGCAGAGCCAGTGCGTTGATGGTCGTAGCCAGCATACCCATATGGTCCGCACGGCAGCGATTCATTTTCCCGCCCTGTCTGCCTCTCCAAATATTACCGGCGCCACACAAAACGCCGACCTGAACACCCGCCTCGGTACATTTCTTTACGACCTCTGCGACCTGTCCGATAAAATCAAAATTCAAGATGCCGTCAGCGCCTGCAGCAAGTGCCTCACCGGATAACTTGAGCAGCACCCGACGGTATTTCGGTTCGTTATTCTCCATGGTAAAGATCAGTTTCCTTCCTAAAAATTGACATAAGTATTTACTCTAATATTTTACTACAAAATCCGCTTTTTGTAAACAGGAATTTTGTAAATAAATCAAAGATTTTTTCAAAAAAGCAAAAAAGAGTCGCCGCGCAATGCGCGGCGACTCGGAAATGCTGTGAATACAAGACGAGATTACTTACCTGCGGTCATCTTTGCGATTTCCTCAGCAAAGTTCTCTTCTCTCTTCTGGATGCCCTCGCCCTTCTCATAGCGGACGAACTCGACGATTGCGATCTTACCGCCAAGCTCCTTAGCGACGGTCTCAACGTACTTGGAAACCTTCATGTCCTCGTCCTTAACGTAGGTCATGTCAACCAGGCAGTTGTTGTCGTAGAACTTGTTGATACGACCCTGAACCATCTTTTCCTTGATAGCATCGGGCTTCTTTGCGTTGGCGGGATCGTTGGCGATCTGAGCCAGCAAAATGTTCTTCTCCTCCTCGATAACGGAAGCAGGAACCTGCGTTCTGTCGAGGTAAGGAGTGGGATATGCACCGATCTGCAGAGCGATGTTCTTTGCGAATGAATCGAAGCCATCCTTGCCTGCAACGTCGGTATCAAACTTAACGATAACACCGATGGAGCCGTTACCGTGAACGTAGGTAGCAACAGCGTCACCCTCGATGATGGAGAAACGACGGATGGTCAGCTTCTCACCGATGATAGCGATCTTCTCAACGAGCGTAGCCTCAACGGTAGCAGAGGTGCCCTCATAGGTCAGCTTCATCAGAGCGTCCAGATCAGCGGGCTTGTTTGCCAGAATGGTAGCAAGAACACCGTCAACGAACTCCTGGAAGGATGCGTTCTTTGCAACGAAGTCGGTCTCGGAGTTAACCTCGATGATCGCATACAGGTTGCCCTTGTTGGCAATCTTAACGATACCGTCAGCAGCAATTCTGCTCTCCTTCTTTGCAGCAGTAGCCAGACCCTTTTCTCTCAGGATCTTAACAGCGGTTTCCATATCACCGTCAGCCTCAACCAGTGCCTTCTTGCAGTCCATCATACCAAGACCGGTCTTTGCACGAAGCGTAGCGACGTCTTTTGCAGTAATATTTGCCATAATAGACCTCTTTTCCGTATTTTTATACGATTTATTTTTTAAGAAAACTTATGCCTCTGCCTCGTCAGCAGCCTCTTCGGTTGCCTCGGGAGCATCCTGCTCGCCCTGCTTGCCCTCGATGATAGCGTCAGCCAGAACGGAGGAGATCAGCTTGATAGCGCGGATTGCGTCATCGTTACCGGGAATGATATAGTCAGCGTCGTCGGGATCGCAGTTGGTATCGACGATAGCGATAACCGGAATACCCAGTTTCTTAGCCTCGAGAACTGCGTTCTTCTCCTTGTGGGGGTCAATGATGAAAATAGCAGAGGGGAGAGTATCCATGGTCTTGATACCGCCAAGGTTCTTCTCCAGGTCGAACATTTCCTTCTGCAGACCTGCGACTTCCTTCTTGGGAAGCAGGTTGAAGGTGCCGTCCTCCTGCATCTTGGTCAGGTTGTTCAGACGAGCCAGAGACTTCTTGATGGTCTTGAAGTTGGTCATCATGCCACCGGGCCAACGGTTGTTGACGTAGTACATGCCGCAGCGAGTAGCCTCTTCCTTGATAGCCTCTGCTGCCTGCTTCTTGGTTCCGACGAACAGAAGCGTGCCGCCCTGTGCGGAAAGCTCACGAACGAACATGTAAGCCTCCTCGAACTTCTTAACGGTCTTCTGCAGGTCGATGATATAGATGCCGTTTCTTTCAGTGAAGATGTACTCCTGCATCTTGGGGTTCCATCTTCTGGTGTGGTGTCCGAAATGAACACCTGCTTCAAGCAGCTGCTTGATGGTAATGATAGACATTTTCAATGTCCTCCTTCGGTTTTTTCCACCACATGAGTCTTGTGCTGTCACCCGATTCCGGGCACCGATCACACCCATTCATGTGTGTGTATTTTTATTTTCCGTGCGTTTAGGGCATAGATATCCCTTTGCCCGCACAGATATAGTGATTATATCACAATCACATCTTAATTGCAATACCGGATCTCGTAATTTACAATTTATTTACAATTATCTCGTTTTTCTTCCCGTTCTCCGGGATCCGGCATAACCATGCTGCATATCTCCTGCTCGGTCAACCGCACCAAAATGGTGTCGTCACCAAAGCATTCGATCTTGCACCACGGAATGAAGAGATATTCCGTTCTTCCAAAGGCAAGAAATCCCTTACTCTGCGGAATCATCAGGGACAGCACCGTTGCACATTTGGGGTCAAAAGAGATCTCCGTTGCAAATCCCAGCCGTCGTCCGTCGCACAAATTGATAATTTCCTTTTTGCAAAGAGAAGCCGTCGTCATTTGTCGCATGATATTCCCTCCCGAATTTACAGTTGGTATATTTTATGCAGCACATGACGCCTTATTCTCATATGTCCTCACGGAAGAGTTTTTCCTTTAAAAACGTGTGAATCCATCCCTTGATCCTCGGGCAAACGAGGCGGGAAAGCAGCAAGCTCCCGATAAAGAACGGAATGCTCAGTAAGGAAAATAGTAAGATTTTCCATGAGAATCCGAGACAGCCAAACAAGGCCGCCGGACCGGGGAGCGCAGAGACAACAAGCACCAAGCCAAGAACCAAAAACAGCACTGTGCCTACGGTAATGCGGGAAAATCTGGAGCTTGATGCAGGCGAGGAGGATTGCAGGAAGAACAAGATCACCATGGTTTGCGTAATGGCAAGCGACAGAAAGACGAAGACCTCGTAGCCGGCGCCCGAGGATGCCACGCCGCAGCTTCGCAGAATAGCGCCCAGCACCGTGATCAAAACGCCGGTAGCGATGGATGCACAGATCCAAGCCGGTCTTTTTTTGATCGGTGAGTGAAAATACCCACGGTCCTGTTGTACCGTTTGCAGCTCGGCAGCATCGTATCTGTGAAAAGCAAGGATCAGAATATAACCGAGATCAATGATCAGACCGCCGAACACAAGCAGCGCTGCCGATTGCGCCGCAACACCGAACAGAAGCGGCAACAATACGGCAGTCATGCGCAAAAACTGTGTAAATATCAAATACTGCAGCACCAGCACCATGTTTTTACGAATGGCACGAGCGGTGTACAGCGCATTGATCACACCGTCCAGCGTTCCGCCCGATTCCGTGCAACGGCGAACCAGAACGTCCGCCTCTCTCAGCGCAGCCGTATCGCCGCTGCGGTTGCGACGCTGTGAGTCATTTTCAAGTGGCGTTGGCTTACGCTCGGTCACTACGTCCGATTGGAAGATGTGATCATCGCAGCAAATGTGGAGGTCTGCCCGATGCTCCTGTGCATCTCTCCAACGTAAGGAAAGTGCGGCAACCGTTCGTTTTTTATGGTGACAATAGCCGATCAACGACTCCACTTCCCTGTCCGTCAGTCCGGCGATCACGCGTGAGTGTTCAAAGACCTCCGTAAGCGATTCTCCGTTTTGTCTGATTTTTGAAGCATAGCTGACCTCGCTCGTCTTGCGGATCCATCCGCTGTTCAGCAGCTGCTGCACGTCATAGGCATCCTCACTTGACAAAAACAAGGTCGTGCGAACACCGCTGCTTTGCAGCTGCTCCAGGTTTTCGATCAGATCCGGATCATACGCCTGCTTGAATACGATCATTCCCTCAAAAACGACTGTTTCGTTTTGCACAGAAGCAAACAGCAGCGTGCGGCTTCCCTGCACGTGAAATTTACGATAAATCCCTTGCAGCATAGCTTTGGCATTCTCGTCCAGCGCGACTGTCTCACCGCCGACCGTCTTTGCCTCACAGCGCTCCAGCAAAAGATCGTCGGTACCGCAAAGAATACACCGCTGCTCCTGTACGTTGTCACGGGAGCGAAGAGCGACCTCGACACCGCCCGTATACTTGTCCGAAGGAGCCAGTGAAAGCGTACGGATATCAAGCGCCACAGGATCAAAGGCGATATTCTCCTGCAGCTCCTTTATTCCCTGCATCATAGCAGTCAGGGGAGAGCCCTCCCCACTCGCCAAAGCAGAGCCTGCTTGCATACGCATCGCCTTTTCATACAGATAGACCGTAGTAAAAAAGTGCGTGATGGCCTCGCTGCTCCAACGACCGCTGTGATAAATATCATCTGACGTATAAATCGCATGTGGGTGCATCTTTGCATCGGTAGCCGCGATCGTATCATAGACAAACAGCTCCGACATATGACCGAGCTGCTCAAGCGAGGCGTAATTTTTAATAATCGCCGCCTTTTCCTGCGGTTGCTTGAGTGCCGCACGAACCAATCCGCAGGCGGCAACAATGCGCCCCATGACCATCAGCTGCTCACTCATCGAGGCAACTCCGAGAGACAGCGCCAAAAAGAATACGTCAAAGATCTGCAGCTCGCCGCCTCCGGACAGAAGACCGATCAGCGTAATGGGAAGCAGCAGAGCGCACATACCGAGACTGTAGCGGCTGACGTAGCGCTTCATTTTGACCACGCTCGGCACCTCTCCTACCTCACAGGATAGCGCGTGCGGACCGAGGAAGGCGGCAAGATAGGTATCCTCTCCCGTTGCTACGGCAAAGGCTACCGCTCTTCCACCAAGAATCACCGAGCCCGCCGTTAACATGTTCTCTCTCAGCGACGGAAGCGTGCCATCGTCTACGGGATCGAGCGTGCAAGCACGCTTGCCCATAGCTGTATATTGCAGTGCGTGATCTGTTCCATAATACAACGCCTTGACGAAAAGATCCGTCGCGCTGACAATACGTGCATCACAAGGGATAACGTCACCCTCACGAAGGATAAGCAGATCGCCGGGAACGATAGAGGTCGACTCGGCAAGCAGGTGCTGCCCCGCACGGATAATATGAACACGCGGCGCAGAAAGTCCGGCCATCGCCTCTCTGATCTGCTGTGTTTTTTGGTATGCGATAACGGTAACCGTTGTGCTGGCACAAAGCACGATCAGCACGGCAATGACGGCATTCCAGCGGGAGAAGCACAGCGCGATCACACAAATCAGCAGCAACAGCAACAGTGACGTATCGGAGAAGATCGTTTTGATGCAGGCGCCTGTACTGACGGGCTCGGGATGAAACAGCTCGTTTCTTCCCAACCGTTCCAGGCGGGATCGACTGATCTTGAGTCCGAGCCCCCGACTGCGATCCGTCTTCAGACGCCGCTCCAGTTCTTCAATTTCCATGGCGTGCCACGGTGTGGTTGCGTATTTGCTCAAACGGATCGCCTCCTTTCCATACATGAAATCGAACACAGGGTGAAAGTCAAATCCACACTCTCACCCCGTGTCCTACGGTTACATACAATCAATGGCAAGCTCGCCGTCACGAACGGACAGACGCACCTGCGTGATCGCCAGCATACTGCTTGCGATGATACGCTCAGCGAGCGGATCCTCCACGCTTCGCTGGATATAACGGCGCATATTGCGGGCACCGTATTTATGCGAGAAGGAATTCTTTGCGATCAGCAGAACCGCCTCCTCGGTATACGTGAAGGTCATATCCTTTTCGGCAAGCGCCGTCGTCAGATCTCCCAGCATAATGCGGGCGATTCTGACAAAATCCTGCTCGTCGAGCGAGCGGAAGGTAATGATCTCGTCGATACGATTCAAAAACTCGGGGCGCAGGAATGCCGACAGTGCCTTTTCCGTCTTTTGCTCTTCTCTGCTTTGCTCACTTCCGGAGAATCCTACCGTGCCGGACGAATGCGTTGAGCCCGCGTTGGTCGTCATGATCAGGACGGTATTTTCAAAATTGACCGTTCTTCCTCCCGCATCGGTAATGCGACCGTCGTCAAGGATCTGCAAGAGAATGTTCATAACGTCGGGGTGTGCTTTCTCGATCTCGTCAAACAAAACGACGCTGTAAGGACGTCTGCGGATCTTTTCGGTCAGCTGCCCTGCCTCGTCATAGCCGACGTATCCGGGAGGCGCTCCGATGATGCGGGATACGGAATGCTTTTCCATAAATTCTGACATATCGAGTCGGATAAGCGTCTCGGGGGAGTTGAACAGCTGTGCTGCCAGCGTTTTGACAAGCTCGGTCTTACCAACACCCGTAGGTCCTGCGAATATAAAGGAAACCGGCTTGCGCTTATAGGAAATGCCCGCGCGATTGCGCTTGATGGCTCTGACGACCGCGCTGACCGCCTCATCCTGACCGATGATGCGGGAGCGAATCTGATCCTCCAGCTGATTGAGGCGCACGTACTCGTTTTCGCTGACCGTGCTTGCGGGAACTCCCGTCCAGACCTCGATGACCTGCGCCAGATCCTTAACACCGAGTGCGACCTTGGCGCACTCGGGCTCAATTTCATGCAAGCGTTCGGAAAGCGACAGCTCCTGCGCTCGGATGCGTGCCAGCTGCTCGTATCTTTGCTGAGAAAGCGCATCGTCTGCCGCCGTTTCGCCCTCCAATGCCTCACGCTCTGCCTTCAGACGCAGCAGCTTATCGCGGATCTCATAGGATTCGTTGATCAGCGCCGTGTTGAGCGAAAGATAGGATGCGGCCTCGTCCAAAAGGTCGATCGCCTTGTCCGGCAGATAGCGATCGGTAATATAGCGCTCGGAGAGCGTTACCGTGCGAAGCAGCAGCTCCTCGGGAATGATAACTCCGTGGAAATCTTCATAATAGTGCTTGATGCCGCGCAGCATATCGACGGTATCCTCGACCGAAGGCTCCTCGACGATTACAGGCTGAAAACGGCGCTCCAGAGCCGCGTCCTTTTCGATAAACTTGCGATATTCGGTCAGCGTCGTTGCGCCGATGACCTGAATCTCACCGCGAGAGAGTGCGGGCTTCATGATATTGGCGGCATTCATGCTGCCCTCGCTGTTGCCCGTTCCGACCAGATTGTGCACCTCATCAATGACGAGAATGATATTTCCCGCCTCCTTGACCTCGTTGATCAAGCCTTGAATACGCGCCTCAAACTGACCGCGGAACTGCGTACCCGCGACAAGCGAGGTCAGATCAAGCAGGTAGATCTGCTTGTTTTTCAACTTGAAGGGAACGTCACCCTTGGCAATGCGAATGGCGAGCGCCTCCGCGATGGCGGTTTTACCGACACCCGGCTCACCGATCAGACAAGGATTGTTTTTCTGACGGCGGCAAAGCACCTGGATCACACGCGCAAGCTCACGCTCACGACCGACGATATTGTCGATCTTTCCCTGTGCCGCGCTGCGGGTCAGATTGTGACAATGCGCACTTAAAAACTTAAACTTCTTTTCGTTATTCTTTTCTTTCTTATCGGCCTTTTCTCCGCTCGACTGAGGAGGACGCTGCTGCGGTGCCGGCTTTGCATCGTTGCCGTCGCCCGAGGCAACCAGTCCTGCCTGCTCAAACAGCTTGCGGAAATCAAACGTAGGAACGGTGTTTTCGCTGCTGCGCTGGGTGTTTTGCGCATCACCGGATCCCTCCTCGTCGTCGGTATCCGTCTCTGCATCCTCGATCTCCTCGGGCGACATCATAGCACCGAGCTCGCTTTCCATCCCGGCAAGCTGATCGGGCGTAAGCCCCATCTTGCTCAGCGCATCACCCATCATATTTTCAATGGGGAGTCCCAGCTCGCGAGCGCACTGAATGCACAGTCCCTCGCTCTTTTTTTCGCCGTTTTCCACCTTGGTTACAAAAATGATTGCCATTCTTTTACGGCATCTGCTGCATTTGATCATAGTAGTATCGTCAAGTCGTGCTCCTTTGAGAGCAGTCGTTCCTTTCTTGCTAAAAACTGAGGTTAAAGGTTAAAATCCGAATATGATACGGAAAATATTATAGTCGTACAACGGACGGAAGATATACGTTTGTTCAAAGCCCTGCGTGAACGGAACCGTTCCGTATGCGGCCTCCAGCCAGCTCAGCAGCGCGTATACGACCACAACGTACAAGGCAGAGTAAAATGCCGCGCCGATGATACCGAGCACAAGTCCCAAAAAGCGGTCACAGCGCTTGATCAG
The DNA here is from genome assembly GCA_017452545.1 of Clostridia bacterium. Taxonomy (GTDB): domain Bacteria; phylum Bacillota; class Clostridia; order Oscillospirales; family CAG-272; genus SIG644. The sequence continues at coordinate 66,157 of JAFTME010000069.1, forward strand.
CGGCAGATCGGCGATGCGCGAGAGTCCCCATGCGACAATGCTGAGTACCAGCGAAGCAGCCGCAAAGGTCAGCGTATATCCGATTGCACTTGCCAAAAATGAAGCTACGGGGGTAGAGATCGAGGAGGCAAGCTCCATCAGCTCCTCATTGCCCGCATTCCCCATAGCGCCGTATTTTTCAATCAGCGCATCGACGTCCACGTGGAAGTTGTTGAGAAGAATTTTGATGGACTCCGGAATTTTTTGCAGCGCAAGCGCAAGATCAAAGCTCTCCGTTCCTTCCTCAAACATGGCAACCAGACGCGTGCAAACAAAATCATGAACTCTGTCGCTAAAGAGCCGATCGAGCAAATACGTCGAAACGTGCGGCGCGATCATGTAGGTGAGGATGGCAGCAAGCACCGTTTTCAGCGCACCGAAGATGGAGCGGATCAAGCCACGATGCCAGCAGGTAATTACGGTAGCAAGAATAATCACAGCAAGTGATAGGTCAAGAAAATATTTCATGGGGCAACCTTCCTTTCCGTTATGGTAAATCGACGGTTACGCAAATGGCACGCGCCTGTCCGCAAAGCAGCACCTCATCGTCGCTGTACGGCAGCACGGTAAGATAGCTTCCTTCGATCGGCGCGGCAGAGATCGGAAATACAGACGCCTGCTCATAAATACTCAAGGCGTTCTGAAAGCGTAGGCAAAGGGTATCTCCCAGTAAAACGGCATCGAGCACGCGCTCGTCCGTTACCATATTATAGCTCATATCTCCGTTTTTGTCAAATACCGTTACGTTGGTACCTGCGTTATAATTATTGGAACGCGAAAGCATCGTACATCCGTCTGCATTCAGCGTCACGGTATCGACCGTATCCGGATCGACGGGATAAAAGGCAAGCTCTGTTCCCTTTTCATCAAGACAATACAGACCGAGCGTTGTATACAGCATCAGAATATCCTCACTCGTATACGACAGCGCGATCGGATAGCAATCCTGCAGAGTTACCGTTTGGTATTGCTGCTCCCCGGGCGTGCACAGCGCAAGCTCGGTTGCAAGCTGACCTACGTTTGAGCTGACGCTTGCGACAGCCATCTGCCTGCCGCTTGGACGGATCGCCGCGCAAACGGCGTACTCCTTGAGATATAGCGTATTCACCGGTCGGAACATATCGTCATACAAAACGATTTCGGATGCGTAGGTGGTTCCGTCCGTAATGATGCAATAATAACCCGCATCGGAAATGGCAGCCGAGCGGATCGGCGTTGTCGTTTTTTTCTCGTGAATGGAGGAAAAGGAATTGTACAGCGCGTACTCGTCACCGCCGAGATCGTATGCCAGAAGATAGCGTCCCGAGGGCAGCAGCCGCGGCGTGTGGTAGGTAACGGAGTCGGTGTAGCTTTCTCGCCCCGTCGCCGTAAACACCGTCAGATTTTCTCTGCCAAGCACCGCCAAGCCTCCGCGGTAAAGCGCGTAATCGTTGTTCTCATCGGAGGCGTAGGTTAGTGATTCCGATGCCCCGGCCTCACCAACGATGACCGAGGTGTTGAGGTCCTTGATAAAATACGTCATGTTCTCAATCGAGAGACGGTCGGTTCCCGTCAGCAGCGTGACCGCAAGAAAGACACCGAGCATCATATAAATGACAAACTGTGCCGAGGCAAAGCGAAGCGACATCTCACGGTAATACGGTGTTTCCGCCACCTCACCGGTGATCGGCTGTGTGAGAGTAGCGTGGGGCGTCGTTCCCCGAAGCAATCGGAAAAAACGGTCCTTAAGACTCATCATTACACCTCCTTACCGAAAAATAGCGTGAGAACATGAGAAAAACAGTGAATTACATGATATCAAAGGATCCGGGCTGATATTCAACAGAGTCTAAATATAAGCCGACCGCAGGCGCCGTTCTGCCCGCCCTGACACGATCCCCGGATTGAATGATCGCAGGAATATCCTCCGGTTGCATTTTTCCAAGTGCAACCTCAAGCAGCGTGCCTGCCATGATGCGCACCATATTGTACAGAAATCCGTCGGCGCGGACGCGGAAGGAAAGAAACGCTCCGTCCGCACGCACGGAAGCGGAAAACACGGTGCGCGTCGTTTCAACGATCTGCGAGCCCTGTGCCATAAAAGCGGCAAAATCATGCGTACCGCAAAAGTATTGTGCTGCACGGTTCATTCTCTCCACCGCATCGGGCAGCAGCGGCAGCGGAACGTGCCAGCTACGCTTGCCCTGGAAGGGGTCGCGGATCTGCTGCGGATAATAGCGATACTCATATTCCTTAGAGCGAACGCAGTAGCGCGGATGGAAATCATCACGCACCCAAAGGGCGTCGTACACGCTGATATCCTCCGGCAGATACGCACACATCGCGCGTGGGATCTTGTCAACGGGAATGGTCACAGGCAGATCGCACTCTCCCTTTTTGGAGATCGCAGCGCAAAACATACGCGCATGAACGCCCGCATCCGTTCTGCTGCAGCCCATAACGTCACACTCAAAGCCGAAAAGCTGACGTGCAGCCTCGTTCAGCATGCGCTGAACGGTCGGAAGTGTTCCCTGTACCTGATAGCCGTGGTATGCCGTTCCGTCAAACGCAAAGCGAATAAACAGTTTCATATTCCGTCACCTCAAAGCGTATAGCCGATGCCGAAATAGTTGCATCCGACCGCAAAGGCACAGAACAACAAAGCACCGAGCAGCCAAACGAAATCTCCGGCGCGGTAGCGCAGCGCGGTCATGCGGGTGCGCCCCTCGCCGCCGTGATAGCAGCGACATTCCATCGCCGTCGCCAGCTCCTCCGCACGGCGGAAGGCAGAGGCGAACAGCGGAACGAGAATGGGGATCAATGCCTTCGCGCGAGAGATCAGACTGCCGCTTGTAAAGTCAGCACCGCGTGCCTTTTGTGCCGCCATGATCTTTTCCGTTTCCTCGACCAGCGTCGGAATAAAGCGAAGTGCGATGGTCATCATCATGGCAAATTCGTGCACCGGCACGTGCAGCACCTTGAGCGGTGCGAGCAGACGCTCGATGGCATCGGTCAGCATGATCGGCGTCGTCGTGTAGGTCATCAGCATGCTCATGCCGATGATCAGCACAAAAATGCGAATCATCATAAATACCGCGTTGTAGATGCCCTCTGCATAAATATGAACAAATCTCCACTCTACAAGTACAGTATCTCCACGCGTCAGAAAAATATTGATGATCATGGTAAAGAGCATGATCAAAAGAACGGGGCGAATGCTGCGAAGCACGGTTCCGAGCGGAATTCTCGAAATCAATATCAAGGCGATGGCCGATATCAAAAGCAGCGCAAAGCCTAAAACGTTTTTACAAATAAACGAGCAGATCACATACAGCAAAGCGATGATGATCTTCGCCCGCGGATCCAGACGGTGCAGGATGGAGCCCGTCGGATAATATTGCCCAAAGGCGATAGCTTTCATATAATCGGATGCTCCTTCTCAGCCCTTGCTTTTTTCTTTTTCAGCAAACAGATCCGTCAGCGATCTGATTGCCTCCTCAACGGTAAAAATTCCCTCGCCAACCTCGATGCCCTGTGCGCGCAAACGGCTGCAAACGGAAGAGATTTCGGGAATATCCAGCCCGACGGCAGCAAGCTCGTCGGAGCGGGAAAAGACCTCCTTGCAGCTTCCCTGCATCACCACACGGGAATGAGCCATGACAATGATATCGTCGCAAAAGCGAGCCATATCCTCCATGCTGTGGCTGACGATGATGACCGTCGCGCCACTCTTTTCTCTGTATTCGCGCATACCGCGCAAAATAGCATCGCGGCCTCTGGGATCAAGCCCGGCGGCAGGTTCGTCGAGAACCAGCACCTCCGGACGCATTGCCATAATACCGGCGATCGCCGCACGGCGCTTCTGTCCGCCCGACAGATCAAAGGGAGACTCGTCTAAAAGCGCGGGATCAAGCCCGGCAAAGGCTGCTGCCTCCAGTACGCGCTCTTCGATCTCCTGCGCCGAGAGTCCCATATTTTTTGGACCGTAAGCAATATCTGCCCGAACGGTTTCCTCAAACAGCTGATACTCGGGATACTGCATAACAAGCCCCACACGAAAGCGGATGCTCCTCATGTCCTTGGGGCGGCTCCAGATGTCCTCGCCGTCAAGAAGGACTGTACCGGCACTCGGACGGCTTAACCCGTTGAGCAGCTGTACCATGGTGGACTTTCCCGAGCCGGTATGCCCGATGATACCCGTGACCGTTCCTTCCCGAACACACAGAGAAACGTCATCCAGCGCGCGAACCTCAAAGGGCGTTCCCTCGCCGTAGATATAATTTACGTGTTGTAGTTCTATTTTAGCCATTGTTTACTCTTTTTCCTTACTTGTTTTGGCGCATCGTCGTATCATACGGACGTATAAGCCCGTACGATGGTTGCAATGCATTCCTCGACGCTGCCTACACACCCGGGCAGATCAATTCCCTGCTTGCGCAACCCGTGAACGAGCGCGGCAGATTGCGGAACGTCAAGCCCGGCTGCGAGCAGCACGTCGGGCTGAGAGAAAACCTGCTCCGGTGTGCCGTCCATCAGCACGCGCCCATCGTCAATGACAACGATGCGATCCGCACGTGCTGCTTCATTCATATGGTGCGTGATGGTTAATACGGTGATCCCCTTTTCACGGTGCAGCATTTCAATGGTGTCAACCACCTCGCGGCGACCGAGCGGATCCAACATGGCCGTGGATTCATCAAAGATCATGCATTCGGGCATCATAGCGATAATGCCGGCAATGGCAACACGCTGCTTCTGACCGCCGGAGAGCCGATGCGGCTCATGACGGGCATATTCGCGCATACCAACCATATCCAGCGCCATATCCACGCGAGTGCGGATTTCCTCAGCGGGAATACCGAGATTTTCCGGACCGAAGGCAACGTCCTCCTCAACCACCGTAGCAACCAGCTGGTTGTCCGGATTCTGAAAAACCATGCCGACCTTGCGGCGCAGATCAAAAACGTCCTGCTCGGTCATAGCCTCCGCCGTAATATCCCGCCCGTCAATATAGATCTTTCCGCTTGTCGGCTCCAGGATCAGATTCAAAAGCTTGGCAAAGGTTGATTTTCCCGAGCCGTTGTGCCCGAGGATCGCAACGTATTCTCCGCGCTCGATCGTCAGATCGACACCGCGAAGCACGGGCTGCATCTCACCCCGCCCCGGCTCCTGATCATTATATGAATACCATAAATTTTCCGTTTTGATCATTGGCTCAGCCATAATGACCTCCTATCTGTGATCCATCGTCACATCAAACCGTCCAGCGCGAGCTTGCGCCGCAGGGTAAATAGCCTCCCGTCTGTGTCACGCGAAGCCCCAGCTCACCCGACTCGATCTTGCCGCCGTATCTTGCTCTCACCTTGAGATCCAGCAGATAGTGCATGGTCATGGGAGACAGTCCGGTGGTGTAAGAGTTGACCAAGAAGAACAGCGGATCGTCCGAAAGCAATCCCGCCGTCAGTCCAAGCAGCTCGTCAATGCTGTCCTCCAGGCGCCAAACCTCGCCGCCGGGTCCTCTTCCGTAAGAGGGCGGGTCCATAATAATACCCTCGTATTTATTTCCGCGGCGAAGCTCACGCTCCACAAACTTCTTGCAATCGTCCACGATATAGCGGATGGGCGCATCCGCCAGCCCGGAGAGTGCTGCGTTCTCCTTTGCCTGTGCGACGATCCCCTTTGCAGCATCCACATGTACAACGGCTGCACCTGCTTTGGCGGCAGCAACGGTCGCACCACCCGTGTAAGCGAACAAATTCAATACTTTGATCGGGCGGTCAGCCTTGCGGATCAAGCCGGAGAACCAATCCCAGTTGGCAGCCTGCTCGGGGAAAAGCCCCGTGTGCTTAAAGCCCATGGGGCGCAGCACAAATCCCAGCTCGCCGTAGCGAATATTCCAGTGATCGGGAAGGTTATTCTTCACCCACGCTCCGCCTCCGGAGGAGGAACGGCGATAGATACCGTCCGCACGCTTCCACGCCGGATGCTTTGCCGTGTTCTTCCAGATGACCTGCGGGTCGGGACGAATGAGGATCAGATCGCCCCAGCGCTCCAGACGCTCGCCGTTGGCGGTGTCCAGCAGCTCGTAATCCTTCCAGTTTTCTGCACTCCACATATGATATACCGTCCTTTCGATGGTTTAAACCTGATTGTAATAGGATGCCAGACGCGAGGTGCCGCTGTGCGCGTGCGTAACCGCAACTGCGAGCGCATCCGCCGTATCGTCGGGCTTGGGCGGCTTTTCCAGCCCCAGCATCATGGTGACCATGGTAATGACCTGCTTTTTCTCTGCCCGTCCGTAACCTACGACCGACTGCTTAACCTGCAGCGGCGTATATTCCGCGATGCTCAAGCCGCAGCGCTGAGCGGCAAGCAGGATGACGCCGCGCGCCTCGGCAACGCGGATCGCCGTCGTTTGGTTGGTGTTGAAGAACAGCTCTTCCACCGCCATCGCCACCGGCTTGTATTTCTGAATGATTGCCGTCAGCTCCTCAAAAATGGTATTGAGTCGCTGCTGCGTCGTATGCTCCTTCGGCGTTTGGATCGAACCGTAAGCCAAGGTCTTGAATTTGAAGCCGTTATATTCTATAACCCCCCAGCCGACAATGGCAATTCCGGGGTCAATTCCCAAAATAATCAAGTAAGACACCTCGCTCCGCTTCATTTTTCGCAAAAATATCCATGATACCTATATCTTGACATTATATCATACCACAAAATCAGGAATAAGTCAAATATATATTGAAAACTTTCATAAAAAATTCACCAATAACACAAATTTTTCCAAAGACCTGCTCCGATAAAAAATTTAAGTAAAAAATTAAGTAAACGCTTGCTTTTTCCTATCAATTCATGTATAATGATAGAAAGGATTGCCCATGGGCAATTTTTATTTCAGGAAGGAGTGTTCCCTATGAAAAAAATGTTTCGAACGGTCGTCCTTCTGGTGCTGTGCCTCTCACTTGTGATGAGTGCATTTGTAGGCTGCAAAACACCGGAAGAAGACGATCCCCCTGCAAAGGAAATGCTTACTATCATTGACGGAGCAACCGATTATAAGGTGATCCGCAGTGATTTGAGCACCAAGGATGTCACCATGGCAGCAGTCGATCTGCGTAAGGCTCTGATTGCCGCAACCGGTGTCGAAATCGCCATTGAATCCGACTATGTAGAGCGTGGTAAGGAGATCCCCGCCGACACGCTTGAAATCCTGGTAGGCGCTACCAACCGCGCCGAAAGCGAGCAGGTGCTTGCAACGCTTGGTGAAAACGAATACAGCATCAGCGTCGTCGGCAACCGCGTCGTTATCGTCGGCTCGACGGACGAAGCGACCATCGCCGCAGTCGATGCGTTCATTTCTCAGATCCTCGGCTACAACAAAGAAACCGAAACCTATGCAGTCAATAAGCTGCAGATGGAAAAGGATTATTCCAAGAAGGCAACCTTTGTTCCTGCCCCTGTTGAGGATGATCCCTATACTCCTCCCGTGTTTACTCCCGTAGAGGGCGAGCAGAACAAGCCCACCTTCTCCCCCGCCAAGTATATCGTTCCTACATATTCCATTGAAAACGGCCTGTACGTTCAGAATTACAAAGCGTTTGATCTGCAGGGTGTCAGAACCACCTTCCAGACGGGCGCATCCTACGCGGACAGCCGTGCGATCAACTCCGACTCCATCATGGTCTATTCGACCTCTGCCGGAACCTTCAAGAGCTGGTACGACTCCGAGGATTTCGTCATCGATATGATGATCGCGATCAACCGTGCCAACCAGAACTACCTTAATCTGGATCCCGACAACAAGAACGATATCCAGACCGACTCTGCCGGCAACTATCTCGAGCACTCTACCGGTGGCTCCTGGTATATGGTTCCCTCTGAGAACTGGATCGAGTACGTTTGGTCCACCATGCTGCTGCCCATGATCGAGCAGTATCACCCTCAGACCATCGCGCTGGAGGAGCCCGAGATGTGGATCCGCTCCGGCTATTCTCAGACTTTCAAGGACGAATGGGAAGCGTTTTACGGTGAGGAATGGGAAGCTCCCAACTCCTCCGCAGCGGCCAACCTGAAGGCAAACCTGCTCAAGACTTATTTGTTTGAGCGTATCCTTGAGGAGCTGTGTGCCCGCATTGAAGAGGTCTCCCCCAATACGCAGGTCTACATTGCAACGCACAGTACCGTCAACTACGCAGCCTGGTCGATCACAGCAGGTCTGAATACCTATCTGGCACTGGATTGCCTGGACGGCGTTATCGGTCAGACCTGGGCAGATACGCATAATTCCAAGTTCCCCTACAATGGCTCTTCCATTAACGATAACTTCACCAATGCTTTCATTGAGTATTCCTCCTACGTAGACTCTGTAGAGGGCACCAATTTCTATGCACTGGCTGACCCGATGATGGATAACACCAGCAGAACCGAAGAGGGCTGCCAGTATATGTACCGTCAGTCTATCGCAGCGCAGCTCATGCAGCCCGAGATCCATCGCTTTGAGATCCTTCCCTGGGTCGACCGCGCATTTGAAAACGTTTCCGGCGCGTACCGCACGGTACAGTCCTCCATCTTTGCGATGCTCAACGATCTGGGCGGCGAGGAGGTCACGCTGAGAGCAGGTACTCCCGGCATCGCATATCTCGCATCCGATTCTCTGTCCTGGATGAACACCGGCGCCGGCTGGGCTTACAACCCCACCGACGGTATGTACGGTCTTTGCGCACCGCTGGTTCGTGATGGCATTCCCGTCAAGATGAAGGCGATGGAGCAGATCTACACCGCAGAGGATCTCAGTGGCGTCACGCTGCTGCTGGCAAGCTTTGATACCTCTGTTCCGCTGACCGAAGAGGTCAATGTGGCAATCGCAGATTGGGTCAAGGCAGGCGGTACGCTGCTCTACGTTTCCGGTTATAACCAATATTGGGATATCGACGATTATTTCTTCTGGGCGGATGACATTACGCCGCTGTATAACCTCTTGCGTCACCTCGGTCTTGAGAACATCAAAGTCAAGACGACCGATAACGGCGTTCAATCCAACTCCCGCCTCTCCGCTGTGGATGACTACCTTGAAATCTTCAACGGTCACACACTTACCTCCTACGCTGCCGGCGCGATCACCTTTGAGGGCGCCGAGACGCCTCTGCTTAAGGCAGGCGATAAGACGATCGCGTTTGAAGAAAGCGTCGGCAAGGGTCAGATCGTCGTATGCGGTATTCCCACCGCTGCATTTGCCGTCTATAAGGGCGGTGCCCCCATGCTCCGTACGCTGGTCGAGTATGCACTGGATTACACCGACATGAACTATGTCTCCTCCGATATGATGGTCGTTAAGCGCGGCAAGTACGTTATCGCACACGCGTTTGATACCGCAGAGGAGCTGGAAGGCACGTACATCAATCTCTTCGACCCTTACCTTTGTGTCATGGAGGATCCCACCGTTCCCAAGGAGGACAGCCTTGTTCTCGTTGACATCACCGACATTGATCTCTCCGTTCCTCGCCTCGGATTTACCTCCGGTGAGCTGAAGGGTGAGGTTGAGGAGACTGCAAACACCACGACCTACGTTGTCACCGGCGCCGGCAACTCTATTGTTGCAAACCGCCTGCTGGCTCCCAAGGGCAAGTATCCGCAGAAGGTCACCATCACCAACGAGGACGGCAAGGAGCAGGTCATGCTCTCCTTCGTATGGGACGATGACTCCAACTCCGTCCGCTTTACCTTCGACGCGGCCGTCAAGCCCTTGACCGTTACCGTAACCTGGGGCACCGAGAAAACGCTGCTTTCCTCTGCCGGCTATGTATATGAAGAGGTCATGATCCTGGCAAACAATCAAAACCTTGATGCAGATTATCTGATCACAAACACCGCACAGGCAAACAACGGCCTGCGCTACTGCGACCTTGCAGGACAGCTTGTTTATAAGTTTGATACCACCGAATATGATTCTCCCGTCTACCACTTCTCTACCTCTCAGAACTACATCTTTGAGGTTTCCGGCGACGGTAAGAACTGGACTATGATCGCCGATTATTCCAAGGGTGGCACAGTTCCGCATATCCGTGATGCAAGCAACGCTACCACCATCGTTATCGATCCCATCGATTATGAGGACGTGGACGACTCCGGTACCCTTTACGTTCGCGTACGCAACAGCAATACCTCGATGGGCTGGGGCGGTACCGTATCCAGAATCGTTATCCGTCATAAGGTAGAGGCTGAGGCTACTACCGGTGAGACCGGCGAGTGGCTGGTCGGCATTAACCCGACCTCCGCAATCGACGACAAGGGCATTTCTACTCCTGCTGCACAGGCAGACGAAAAGAAGTATCTGGTTAAGTCCGCAAACGGTATCAACACCTACCACCGTAAGGTCATGACCAACGCAAGCAACCTCGACCTTGATTTCATTGTCCTCAATACGGCTGCATCCAACCCCAGCATTCGCTTCTGCGACAATGTCGGCCAGGTTGTTTACAAGTTCGATCTGAGCGATATGAAATCCTTCGATCTCTCGCTCCGCATTTATCAGAACTATCTGCTCGAGGTCAGCACCGACAACAAGAACTGGGAGGTCGTAGCCGACTATTCCCAGGGCGGCACGATACCGCATTTGACCACCGGTGGTAATGACGTAACCATCGAAATCGACGTATTCGAGTATGCAGACAAGGGTACTCCCTATTTCTACGTGCGCCTGTCCAATACCAATACCGCTATGGGTTGGGGTGGCTCGATCCGCTATTTTGAAATGGATTACACCAAGCCTGCGAAATAAAACAGCATAAAAGCCTTGTGGCTGCCTCGCAAATGCGAGGCAGCCACAAGGCTCTTTTATTGAGTAATTACTTCAAAAATCCGTTGACGATCTGCTCCTCAGCCTCAGCCTCAGTCAAGCCAAGCGTCATCAGCTTGGTCAACTGCTCGCCTGCGATCTTACCGATGGCAGCCTCGTGGATGAGCGAGGCCTCCACATGGTTTGCCACGACCTCAGGGATGGCGCTGACACTGGCGCTGTCCATGATAATGGCATCACATTCCGAATGTCCCATGCAGCGATTGTTTCCGCGAATGTTGGAAATAAATATCTGTCTGGAGTTTTCCTTGGCGACCGAGCGCGATACCAGATTACAAGCGCAGCCCTCGCCGTTCATATCGACCGTAAAATCGGTTTTTGCCAGCTGCGAGCCGTGCGTCATGATCTTCTCACGAATGGTCAGTGAAGCGCCTGCGGCAAGCGTTGCCGTCGTTTTTCTCTCGGTGGAATCGACACCCTTGATCTGCGTCGTTTCCATCTCCATGGTGGAATCCTCCGCCATCTCAATGACCGTGTGCGGGTTCATGATGCGCTGTCCGTTTCCATCGCCGTCACCATAGTGCTTTTCGACGTAGCGAACCTTTGCACCCTTGCCGACGAAAAAGGAATGAATGCCGTCGTGGCGGGATTCTTGATTGCCGCAGTTATGAATACCGCAGCCCGCAATAATGGTCACATCGGCGTCCTCGCCGATAATAAAATCGTTATAGACCATCTCCGTAAGACCGCTCTGGCTCAGAATGACGGGAATATGAACGCTTTCATTTTTTGTTCCGGGGCGAATGATAATATCAATGCCCTGCTTGTCCGTTTTGGTTACAATATCGATATTGGCAGTGGTGGAACGAGCCACGCTGCTGCCATCCGAACGAATATTATACGCTCCCTCGGGAACGCCGTGCAGGTCTGCGACCTCGCGCAAAAGCTGCTTTTGAATTGCATCAAGTGCCATTTATTTGTCCTCCTTTACGAAAGCTTGTCCAGAAGCGTAGGACATGCGGCGGAGGAACGCAGCAGCTCGGGCAGAACCTCCTCGCGGTCTCCGACCGCACGCAGCTTACCGTCCGCGACGACAATGATCTTGTCCGCGATATTCAAAATACGCTCCTGATGCGAAATGATCAGAATAGAGCCGTTGATCTTGCTGTGCATTTTCTCGAAGACGGTGATCAGATTACCAAAGCTCCAAAGGTCAATGCCCGCCTCGGGCTCATCGAATACAGACAGCTTGGTGCCGCGCGCCAGAACGGTTGCGATCTCAATTCTCTTGAGCTCACCGCCCGAAAGGCTGGCGTCTACCTCACGGTTGATATAATCTCTGGCACACAGGCCAACCTCGCTCAGATAAGAGCAGGCCTCGGTGATGGTAAGCTTGCGACCTGCAGCAAGGTTGATCAGATCGTTGACGGTGATCCCTTTAAAACGCACCGGCTGCTGGAAGGCGAAGCTGATGCCAAGCTTTGCGCGCTCGGTAATACCAAGATCGGTCACATCCTCTCCGTCGAGCAAAATCTGTCCCGATGTCGGCTTGACAATGCCGGCAATGATCTTTGCCAGCGTGGATTTTCCGCCGCCGTTCGGACCCGTGATCGCAACAAAACGCTCACTGATGGTAAAACTGACGTCCTGTAATATTTCTTTATCTCCGCTCTCGCCGTTTTCCAGCGGAACGCGATAGCTTACGTTTTTTAACTCTAACATAGTCTATTCAATCCTCTCTGCCGCATCCTGTCAGTCTGCGGCGTATGTAGCTTCAATCATTGGCAGTGCCCATCGCACCCCAGCATATTCTACCACAAATTCCCGCAATTTACAACACCTTTTGAAAATTTCAGCGAGAATTTATGCCGAATATCGCCACCGGCAATTTCATTATCATGTCAATTACGGCAAAAACAGCGGTGGAGCGTATACTCCACCGCTGTTTTTATAAGGATGCATCGGACGAAGAACCGTCCCCAACGTCACGTCGCCCCGCAAGTGCGCGGTACAGCGTGACCTCGTCCGCATATTCAAGATCGGCACCAACGGGAATTCCGTAAGCCAGCCGCGTAACCTTAATGCCGAGCGGGCTGATCAGACGGGAGATGTACATCGCCGTTGCCTCGCCTTCAATATCGGCATTGGTCGCCACGATGATCTCCTTGATACGCTCGTCCTCGCCAATACGGGCAAGCAGCTCCTTGAGCTTGATCTGGTCAGGTGTTACACCGCTCATTGGCGAGATCAAGCCGTGCAGCACGTGATACGTGCCGCGGTATTCCCTTACCTTTTCCATCGCCATGACCGTTCTCGGATCCTCAACAACACAAACGATCGACGGATCGCGCGCCTCGTCGCGACAAACGGCACAAAGCTCTCGGTCGGTCAGATTCTGACAAACCGGGCAAAGATGGATCTTTTCCTTTGCGGTCAGAATGGCATCGGCAAACGCCTGCGCCTCCTCCATCGTCATATCAAGCACCGAATACGCCAAGCGCATTGCGGTTTTTCTGCCAACTCCCTCCAGCCGTCCGAACTGCTCGGAAAGGTGCTGGAGAGACTCCATGTATTCAGCCATGAAATCAGAACAAGCCGGGCATATTCATACCGCCCGTTACCTTTTCCATTGCCTCGTTGTTGGTCGTATCCACGTGACGGATCGCCTGATTTACAGCTGCGACCAGAATATCGGACAGTGTTTCAATATCGTCGGGATCAACGATCTCAGGCTTGATATCGATGGAGAGGATCTCCTTCTTACCGGTGATCTTGACGGTAACCATACCGCCGCCTGCGGAAATATCGTATTCCTTTTCGTCCAGCTCTGCCTGAAGATTCTGCATATCCTCCTGCATCTTCTGCGCCTGGCGGATCATTGCCTGCATATTCTGGGGACCGCCGCCCATGCCCTTAGGTAAATTTGCTCTCATGTGTTTCGTCTCCTTTTTATATTATCAAATATTAATTCTCTTCCAGTGCCTCGATGATCTCATCGATCGCACATCCTGTCGGTGTCTTGGGAATCACTTCAGTAATCAGCTCACGCTCCTTGACCTCACGTTGCAAGCAAACCGACAGCGCACCGCGCAAATGATCCTTGGTGTCATCGCGATCGATCATCATCAACGAAAAATCATTGTCAAAGCGTAAAATGATCTTGCCGTCCTCGCTGTGGTACGCGCGTGCATTCTTCACAAAGGAGCCCGACATGGGATCCTGTGCAGATACACGCTGTACGACCTCTGCCCAGCATTTCACAGGGCGAAGAACGCGCTTGCCGGTCGTATCGACGGGCGAAGCAGCAGTAGGCTTGGGTTCAGCTGCTTCCACCTGCGGTGCTATATCAGGCGCAGATACTTCAGCAGGTATTTCCTCCGGTGTCTGCTCGGCGGTATTCATCGCCGCCGGCGCTTCGATCGGAGCGATCTCCGGCGCCGCAGCGCGTCGCCAGCCGCCCGTGATCATTTGCTCCTCCAGCCTTGCGATGCGGGAAAGCAACGCCTCGTTGCTCGTATTGAGCGCCTCGTCACACATACGGGTCAGCGTGATCTCCGCCGTCACCCGCTTGAGCGCATTGGCGCCCTGCATCGTAATAAACGCCTGATCAAGCAATCTTTGGTGATACAGAATGGTTTCCTTGGTAAAGAGCGCGCTGACCTCCTTGAGCTGCCGCGATTCCTCGTCGGTCAGATCCAGGTAGGTTGCATAGTTTTTGGTCGTTTTCACGACCATGATATCGCGGTAGAGCGCAATCAGATCCTGCCAGAAAACACCAAGATCCTTGGCCGATTGCACGACCTCGTCCACCTGTGCATACAAGGCATCGTAGTCGCGTGCGGAAATGGCGCGAACGACACGCAGCATGGTGTCCCGCCCCGTCAAGCCCACTGTATCGTTGACAAGCGCAGGGGTGATCCTTTGTCTTGCACCGGCGCAAAGCTCAAGCAATGAGATGGCGTCACGCATACCGCCCTGTGCCAGCTTGGCAAGCAGCAGCGCCGCATCGGGCTCGATCTCAATTCCCTCCTGCTCGGCAATATATAAGAGCCTGTCGCGCAGCACGGGAGTTGCGATCCGTCGGAATTCAAATCGCTGACAACGAGAAACAATGGTTGCGGGCAGCTTGTGCATTTCCGTTGTTGCAAGGATAAATACAACGTAAGAGGGCGGCTCCTCCAACGTCTTGAGCAACGCATTAAAGGCGCTGCCGGACAGCATATGAACCTCGTCGATGATATACACGCGATACTTGAGCATACTGGGCGCGTAAACGACCTCATCACGAATATCGCGAATATTGTCAACGCCATTGTTAGAGGCAGCGTCCATCTCCAGAACGTCCGTTGCAGCCCCCGCATCGATCGCACGGCAAGAGGCGCAAACGCCGCAGGGCGAGCCGTTTACGGGCGTCTCACAGTTGACCGCCTTTGCTAAAATTTTGGCACAGGTCGTCTTTCCGGTTCCTCTGGAGCCACAGAAGAGGTATGCGTGACAAAACGCATTATGCTCTGCTTCATATTTTAAAATGGAGGTAATGTGCTCCTGACCGCGTACGTCGTCAAAGGTCTGCGGTCTCCATTTTCTGTAGAGTGCCTGATGCATAACGTCAGCATCCTTTCTGAAAAATCAAACCAAAGTAAATATCTCCTTACGCCTCAACCAAAGCGCGCAGATAGCGACCGCCGGCATCCAGCGCAGGAAGATTGTCCTCCATGCCCTCAAACTCAAGCGAGAGCGTCGCATCATATCCGCTCTTGCGCAAGTAATCCACACAAGCGGCAACCGGCACCGCGCCGTGACCGACAACAGTACCGCGAAGGTAGTTTCCGTTACGTGTTCCGAAGAAATTGGTAGGCGGAACAGCGTCGGATTTCATTTTATAAAGGAAGTCCTTGGCGTGAACGTGAATGGCATAGGGAGCGGCAACCATGACCGCCTGCAGCGGATCCTCATCAACGCAAAGGAAGTTGCCGATATCGACCAGCCAACGATAATTCTCGTCATCCACACGGTCGATCAGCGTTTTTACGCGAATGCTGTCCTGGAAAATATATCCGTGGTTTTCCGAGCAGGTACGAATGCCCTTTTCCTTGGCGTATGCGGTGATCTCACGGATACGCGGAACCATAATCTCGACCGCCTCTGTCCAGTCCATCCCCTCGGGCAAGGAATAGCAAACGTCGTGACGAAGCAGCGGCGCACCGAGAGCCTCGGCTACGTCAATGCAGAAAAACAGATTGGCGCGCGTCTGCTCGAAATCGGCACGGAGAAGATCGGCACCGACGGTGTAGGCAGAGATCTCCAGCCCCAGCGCTGCACATTCCTCACGAATGGCATGCGCCTCGGCAATCGGGTCCTCAGCATCCAGATTGATAAATTCAATGGCATCAAAGCCCATGTCCTTTGCCATGCGACACATTTCTATGTAGGTGCAGCCGCTTTGTCTGCGGTGCTTATTGAAGCTATAGCTGCTGACTCCGATCTTCATACCGTGGATCCTCCGTACAGTCATATTCATGAAAAAAAGCACGCCGTGCTGCAAAACGAGACCATACACCTCAAAATCGAACGTCACCCCCACGCGATACCGCAACCTCTGCTCAAAGCAGGCTGCCTTGCGGCACACCGGATCAACTGCTTAATGCTGCTTGGTTCCCCACCTGACATGGTTCACAGCCTCCGATTGCGCAAGACCCGCTTCTCAACACAGCGGTTAACGGCTCGTCCGTAAAGGATCGGCCCTCAGAAGAGGAATCACCCCCTGCTGTAGCGGATTTCAGGTACAGGGCTCCGCTGCTTCCCCGGCTGGTATGGCCTCGTTTCGCAGCACGACGCTGCTCACAAGGTATATTATAACAGATTTAAACGACTTTTGCAAGTCTTTTTTCAAATTTATTTTTATAGGATAAGAATTCCCAAATCATCGGATTTTATTCCCGATCCTCTTCTTGATGCGCCGCCCGGATCAAAAGTACGCTCGGCTCATCAGCGGCTACAATCAACGTCGCACCATCAAGTGCTGCGGCGGTCTCGGCATTGTAGGTCAAGGCAGCCGCAACCTCCGTTTTTGAAATCAAGAGATATTGCAGCTCCTCCGACCACGCCGTCAGCACAAGCGGCTGCTTGATCAGCGGACCGTGTCCGCCTAAAATGACCGCTTGACTCTGCCGCAGCATATCATCAAAGCGAAGAGCAATTTGCTCGGTTTCGTGCGTCGAGGCGCCAAAATAGGTCACGCACCGAGGCTGCTCACTTCCCTTTGGTATACAATACCAGGACAGCGCAAGCGCAGGATGCTCCGAGCGATCGATCATCTCATAGTGAAGCGCTCTCAGACAGATCCGATCAAACGCCACCGTTTCCTCCGGTGAGAAAAACTCCACGTTGACTCTGTTTTCCCCGGCGATCTCCACCAGCACGCGTGCAATCCCCTCGTCGCGCACCGCCTTCTCCTGTTCACAATACGGCATAGTCAACGGCAAATACAGCGTACGAACCTTGGTGGCGGCAAACAGCTTTTCCATGCTTGAAATATGCTTGTTGTGATAATGCGTCAGCACCACGGCATCCAACTCCGTATGCTGCTTTGATATTCCGTCGGCAAGCAATAAAGAATAGGCGCTGTAGCTGCCGTCGCTGATATCACACAGTACGGCAGTGCTCCCATGCGTAAGCAACAGCAGTTCGCTGTTCCCTTTTGCTGCGTGCTCTGTCATCAGCATATCATCTCCACGCCCGAGCGTCGTGCCGTAAAGCAGACAAAACGCAAGCAAAAATGTACAAGGAATGACACCCAGCAACCGTTTCCGCTTGACCTTGATCAGTAAGAAAACGGCAAAAACAACGGCAAACAGCGGAAGCAGCCATCGGCAAAAATCAAAGCGCAAGGAAACGACCGTATCGCCAAGATCAGAAAAATTCGCCGCAAGGCGCAGCATCAGCGTGGCGGTCGCCTGCATGGCGTGCGCAATCCAACCGCACCAAAATTCCGCCACTATCCATCCGCCGAGTAAGGACAGCGGGAGCAACAGCAAGCCAAGAATAAGCAAAAGCGCCGTGAGCGGTGTCAGCAAAAGCGTGGAAAGCGGCGACAGCAGCGCAATCTCCCCAAAAATCAGCCACATCGGTACGATCAGCACCGCCATGATCAAAAGCGACGCTCCAAGCGATGTCAGTACCCGATGAGACAACGTCCGAGGCTTCTTCTGCTCGGCTTTCTCTCCAAAAGACGGAATGACACCGACCAATACAAACGCCGCAAGCGAGGACAGCCACAACGCCGCATCGTACAGCATGTAGGGCTCAACGGCGATACAACCGGCAAAAAACAAGGAGAGCGAAGTCAATGAGTCAGACGGTCGTCCGCACCGATGCGCCAAATTGAGATAAAGCAGCATGACCGTAGCGCGCAGCGTCGATACCGAACAGCCGGTCAAAAACAGATAAAATACTGCAAACAGCGAAACCAGCGCGATCCGAACGCCGTACGGAACACGCGTTTTCAACAAAAGCCAAGAAAACAAGCCGACGATAATGCTCAAATGTAAACCACTGAGCGCCAGCAAATGTGAAGCGCCGCTGCGACGGAAATCCAGCGTCGTCAAGCCGTCCAGCTGCGACTTATCCCCAAGCAACAGCGCAGCACTCAAGGCACCTGCCTGCCCGTCCACGCGCTCCGTGATCTCAAGCGACAAGCGCTGCTGAAGCACAGCTGCAGCAAGCCTGATCGACGGCAGCAGCCGCGTACCTTTGCCATCGCTTGTGATACTGAGACAATCCTGCGCGCTCACCATCGTTGCAAGAAAACGGCAGCCGTCCGAAAGCCGCGCCCGCTTGATCGTTGGCTCCTCATCAACCTCCCGCAGATCCTGCAGCAGCACCTGCGCGGTAAAGCGATCACCGATTTGAAGAGAGGAAAGAAATTCGCACGCAAGATAAGCCTTTTGACTGCAGCTTTGCTCACCAATGCGGTCGATATGAACGGTAAATCCGGTTCGATAATTGCTGCCATACTCCCGCGTGAGCACAGTGCCGTGAATGATTTCCGTTTGCTCTGCATATACTTCTACCGATCGCTGCAGCGCCCTCTCACGTAAAAGCATCGCACCAGAGGCAAGCAGCACGGATAAGCAAAGAAAAGAGGCAAACAACGCCTTTATGCGACGTCGCTTTACAACGCCAAGCGCGAGAAGCAGCAGAGCAAGCAAAGCGGCAGCCAAAGCCACGATCCAAGCATACGAACGAAGTGTATCGCGTAAACAAAGCGCCGTCGTCAAAATAAACAGCCAGCAAAAGCAGCATAAAGGTATCCGTATGCCGATGCCCATGCTCTCGCCTCCTTCCGTATCCTTTTGCGCATAATCTGCTTACACTTTATCACAAATTCAGAAAAAAATCAACACAATCGGCAAAAAAACGATCAAATTCTTACGCATATTGGAAAAATACTCTTGACAAACCCTGCCAAATACGCTATAATGTACAAGGCTCATTGAGGCTATCGCTGATAACCTCGGATTGATTATCTATTCGTAACAAATTTTTGGAGGATACAAAAATGTTTGAAACTTTTAAGAATCTGCTCGTCGAAGAGCTGCAGCTGGATGAGGATGCGATCACCATGGAGGCCGAGCTGAAGGGCGATCTCGGTATCAACTCGATCGAGCAGTACGAGCTCGCTATGATGTGCGAGGATAAGTTTGGCGTTGAGATCGACGACGAGGAGTTCCATAAGTTCGTTACCATCGGTGACGTCGTTAACTATCTCGAGGCTCACAAGTAATTCAAAACATAGAAAAGAACTGCCATCCGGCAGTTCTTTTTTTCACAAAATGCAAAAAGAGTGCACGCGCCGCAGCGCGTGCACTCTTTTTGCTTATCAGTTGGTAGAGGAATAGTTGGGAGCTTCCTTGGTGATGTTGATGTCGTGAGGATGAGACTCGCGAAGACCTGCACCGGTGATGCGGACGAACTGTCCGTTCTTCTTGAGATCCTCAATGGTGGGAGCACCGCAGTAGCCCATACCGGAGCGCAGACCGCCCATAAGCTGGTAGATGGTATCGGCAACGGGGCCCTTGTAAGGAACACGACCCTCGACGCCTTCGGGAACCAGCTTGCGGTTTGCTTCCTGGAAGTAACGGTCCTTGGAGCCGTTCTCCATCGCTGCGATGGAGCCCATGCCGCGATAGACCTTGAAGCGACGACCCTGGTAGATCTCCTCGACTCCGGGGCTCTCCTCGCAGCCTGCCAGCAGCGAGCCGACCATAATAACGTTGGCACCTGCAGCGATAGCCTTGGTGAAGTCACCGGAATACTTGATACCGCCGTCGGCGATGATCGGAATATTATAAGTAGCAGCGACCTCTGCCGAATCATATACGGCAGTAATCTGGGGTACACCGATACCGGCAACGATACGAGTCGTACAAATAGAACCGGGACCGATACCGACCTTAACGGCGTCAGCACCTGCGTTGATCAGATCGCGGGTAGCCTCACCCGTTGCGACGTTACCTGCGATCAGCTGGCAGTCGGGGAATGCCTCCTTGACCTTAGCAACGCTGCGGATGATGTTTGCGGAATGACCGTGAGCAGAGTCCAGCACCAGTACGTCAACGCCGGCAGCGATCAGCGCACCTGCGCGCTCCAGTACGTTGGCAGTCGCACCGATGGCAGCACCGCAAAGCAGTCTTCCCTGTCCGTCCTTGGCGGAGTTGGGGAACTTGGTAGCCTTCTCGATGTCCTTGATGGTGATCAGACCGCGCAGCTTGAACTGCTCGTCAACCAAGGGCAGCTTTTCGATCTTATGCTTGCAAAGGATCTCCTGTGCCTGCGCCAGCGTCGTACCGACGGGTGCGGTTACCAGGTTTTCCTTGGTCATGACCTCGGAGATGCGCTGGTTATAGTCCTTCAAAAAGCGCATATCGCGGTTGGTAATGATGCCGACCAAATGCTTGTCCATATCGCAGATCGGAACACCCGAAATACGGAACTTGTGCATCATTTCCTCGGCTTCATAAACGAAATTATCGGGATGGAGGAAAATAGGATTGGTAATAACACCGTTCTCACTTCTCTTTACGCGATCAACCATATCGACCTGCGCCTCGATCGGCATATTCTTGTGAATGATACCAATACCGCCCTCGCGTGCAATAGCGATCGCCATTTCCGCTTCGGTGACGGTATCCATGGCAGAGCTCATCATCGGAATATTCAACGTGATCTTTTCCGTCAACTTGGTCTTCAGACAAATGTCTGCAGGCAAAATCTCACTCTTTGCAGGAACCAACAGTACGTCGTCAAAGGTCAAGCCTTCTTTGCCAAATTTAGTTTCAAAACTCATAAGGAACCTCACACCCCTTTTTTTTATTTTTTCTATTATAGCAAACTTCCGCACAAATGTCAAGTGACTGAAGTCGAAACATTTATTTTTTCCATTCATTTTTTTTGGTATTTCTGCATAAAATGCGTAAATAACACAACATCCGGAGGTCAAATGCATGGCAAAAAACCGTACTGAAACACGAGCTCCCCTAACGCTTTCTTACATCCTTTTCATCTTCCTTTTTCTTGCCTGTACCGCTGGTATGGTTGTCCTTTGTACGCTGCTCGGCGGAGAATATTCACTTTTTTCCAAGGACACCTACACCCCGAGTACACCAAACGCTCCCGTCATCGTCATTGACGCGGGACACGGCGGTGAGGACGGCGGCACCTCCGGGCATATCGGCAGCCGCGAGATCCTTGAAAAGCATCTCAATCTCGACATCGCCGAGCAGCTTGCCACGCTTTTGACGGAGCAAGGCTACACCGTCGTCATGACGCGTACCGAGGATCGCTTGCTCTACGACCGCAGCGCTGATTTCCAAGGCAGAAAAAAGGTGCTTGACATGGCGGCAAGACTTGCTGTTGCAGCGGCTGCGGGAGAAAAGCAAAGCGCCATTTTTATCAGCATCCATATGAATTCCTTCACACAAAGCGAATACAGTGGGCTGCAGGTTTATTATTCCTCCAACGATGCCGCCTCCGCAACGCTGGCACAAGCCATTCAGGATAGTGCCAGAAAAGCGCTCGCCCCCGAAAATGACCGTAAAATCAAGGCTGCGGGAGACAGCATCTATCTTTTGGATCGCATAACCTTCCCTGCGGTCCTTGTCGAATGTGGCTTTTTATCCAACCCGCAGGAGTGCGCACTGCTCGACACAGAGGAATATCGAACCCGTGTTGCCTACGCCATCTTTTGCGGTCTGCGATCCTTCCTTGCGGAGCAAGTCAGCGAAAACGCCGTAAAAAGCGAGGATATGCCTTGATTTTTTAATGGTTTTGTGATACAATGGTAGTACCTGATCAAGCAAGAGAAAGGTGATACAGAATGAAAGGTACCAAAACCATTTACATATGCTCCGAGTGCGAGCAAAAAAGCCCCAAATGGATGGGAAAATGTCCCTCCTGCGGAGCTTGGAACAGCTTTGTCGAGGACGTCATCGCAGTAAAGCCCACTGCGACCGAGAGCGCAGCCCGTCGCACCTCCATGCAGCTGTCCTCCGAAAGCGTCGCGCGCCCCTACAACGAAGTCGATATTCCCACCTATATGCGCTGCCCGACCGGCATGAACGAGCTTGACCGCGTGCTTGGCGGCGGGGGCTTAGTCACAGGCTCCGTCATTTTACTCTCGGGTGAGCCCGGCATCGGTAAGTCCACGCTGCTTATGCAGATCTGTGATGCGCTGGGCGAGGGGCATCGCGTGCTCTACGTTTCGGGCGAGGAATCCACGGGACAGTTGAAAATGCGTGCCAAGCGCCTTGGCGTCAAGGGCAACAATCTCTTCATCCTGACCGAAACACACCTGGAGCGCATCCTCTCCGAGGCTGACAAGGTCAAGCCTGACGTGATGATCGTCGACTCTGTGCAGACGATATATTCCGATTCCTCTAACTCCACCGCAGGCAGCGTCACGCAGGTACGCGAGTGCACGCTTTCCTTTATCTGTAAAGCGAAAAACGAGGGCATTTCCGTCATTCTCGTCGGTCACGTCAATAAGGAAGGCGGCATCGCAGGTCCTAAGGTGCTGGAGCATATGGTCGACGCCGTCCTGTATTTCGAGGGTGAACGGCAGCAGTCCTACCGTATCATCCGTGCCATGAAAAACCGTTACGGCTCCACCAATGAGATCGGCGTATTTGAAATGACCGACACGGGGCTGTGCGAGGTGGCAAACCCCTCGGAGATGCTGTTGGCAGGTCGCCCGACTAACATCTCGGGCAACTGTGCCGTCTGTACCATGGAGGGCACCCGCCCGCTCATCGCAGAGGTGCAAGCGCTGGTCACCCCCACCGTTTTTCCCGCGCCCCGTCGCACCAATAACGGTATCGACTATAACCGCGTCTGTCTCATCCTCGCCGTCCTGGAAAAGCGACTCGGTCAACGCTTCTCGCAAAACGACGTCTATCTCAACGTCATCGGCGGTCTGCATATCGACGAGCCCGCCTCGGATACCGCCGTTGCGCTTGCGCTGATCTCCTCGCTGACCGACCGTGTCATTCCCGATGACCTGGTCGCCATTGGCGAGCTTGGGCTTGCAGGTGAGTGTCGCGCCGTCTCCAATCTGGAGCTGCGCGTCAAGGAGGCTGCGCGACTTGGCTTCCGCCGCGCCATCATTCCCTACCGTAACATTGAAAAGCGTAAATTTGAATGCGAGGGCATCGAGCTGATCCCCATCCGTACCATTTTCGAAACGCTCAGCATTCTCAAGGATCATTCATAAAGGATTTTAACATCATGGACGTAACAAAACCGCTATATCTTTTTTTCGACCTTGACGGTACCGTGCTCGTCAACGCCAAGCTGCCGCAGGAGCACCTGGACGCCATGAAATGGGCGCAATCCAAGGGGCATAAGCTGATCCTGAATACCGGTCGCTCGCGCGGCGGCTATAAGCGCGTACCGCAAGCCGAGGCCGTTCCGTGGGACGGCAGATGCTTCAGCGCTGCCGAGATCTCCTTCGAGGATCGCCTGATCAGCCTGAAAACGGTCAGCGAGCAGGATTTTCGCATTTGGCTGGAATATTGCCTTGAGCATCGCTTCCGCCTGGCATACTGTGGCCGCGAGTGGCTGGAGTTTTTGGACTACGATCAATACAAGCAACCTCTGACCGAAGAACAAAAACACCTTCTTCGTAAGGAGGCCATGACACTTTTCCGCGAAAATCCGCTGACGAACGTATCCATCCATACCATGCTCGATCCATCCACCTTTCCCGAAAGCGGACTTGTTCCCATTCAGCTGCCGGGCTATGCCGATCTGTTCCCCGACGGCTGCAGTAAGGGCAACGTCATTCTGGATTTCTGCCGCGAGCTCAACGTTCCCATTGAACAGTGCGTCTGCTTTGGTGACAGCCCCAACGACATCGATATGTTCCGCGTTTGCCCCACCGGCATCTGCATGAAATGGGCACCGCCCGAGCTTTCCTCCATCGCTACCTATCACGCCAAAACCGAATTCGGCGTAGCGGAGGGGATCCATTATCTGTTAGATTGAATCAAGCAAAAAGATCCGTGAGGACTCCCTGTTCCTCACGGATCTTTTTATACTGCGGAAAAATACTTTTTTAAGGCACAAACGTGCATGAAAAAGAAGCTTTCCGGGTGCTGTTGCAGCAGCTCGCACACCGTCTGCCGCGGTACCCAGCCGATGTCCCGCGTTTCCTCTGTGCAAGGCAGCGGCTCTCCCTCGGCACGGCATACAAAGGTATGCAAAACAATGGAATAAGCGCCGCACAGATTTTGTGTCGTGCAAAAAGAGGAAAAAGCAACGGTCCTCACGCCTTCAACGTCAATCTCCACCGCCTGTGCTTCTCCGTCGATCTCGGTCACACGCAAGCCCGTTTCCTCCCATACCTCGCGGCGCAGCGCATCATACACCCCTTCGTATTCACGCAGCTTTCCTGCGGGCAGCTCAAGCTTACCGTTGGTGTCTCCGCCGCCCGGCTTATCCCGGGTTTGCAGCAGTATACAGGGTACGCCATCGACCTCTCTTTCAATAATTGCCCCCACGCAAGGGATGGCAAAGCGTTCCGTCATCGTTTCCATCACTTTGCCTCATACCAGTTATCTCCGATGGCAGCCTCAACGTCCAGCGGAACAGACAGCGCCGCCGCGCCCCTCATTTCGGTGCAAAGGATATCCAACGCCACCTGTGCCACGTCACGGTGCGCCTCAATGATCAGCTCGTCGTGAACCTGCAGGATCAGCTTGGCGTCAATTCCCGCCTCCTTTAGCTTGCGGTCCACGGCGATCATCGCGATCTTCATCACGTCTGCCGCCGTACCTTGAATGGGGCTGTTCATCGCCACACGCTCGCCAAACGCCCGCAGCATTTTATTGCTCGCAGACAGCTCCGGAATGTAACGCCGTCTGCCGAAGAGCGTGGTCACGTAGCCGTCCTCGTGCGCTTGTACCTTGATATCCTTGAGATATTTATCAATGCGGGGGTAGCTTGCAAGATAGCTGTCGATATACTCCTTGGCCTCCACACGGGAAATATGGAGATCCTCCGCAAGAGAGAATTCACCCATACCGTAAACGATACCGAAATTGACCGCCTTGGCACGCTTACGCAGCTCCAACGTCACCTGCTCGGGAGCAACGCCAAATACCGTCGCCGCCGTCGAGGTGTGAATGTCCTGTCCGCTGCAAAATGCCTCGCGCATATTGTCGTCGCCCGAAATTGCGGCAAGCAAGCGCAGCTCGATCTGCGAATAGTCGGCGTCGATCAAAACGTAATCGCTGCTCTTGGGAATGAAATAGCGTCGCAGCTGACGTCCGAGCTCGGTACGAATGGGGATGTTCTGCAAATTCGGCTCTGCAGAGGAAAGACGCCCCGTTGCCGTACCCGTTTGCTTGAAATGCGTATGCACGCGACCGTCTTCCGCTACCACCTTGAGCAAGCCGTCAACGTAGGTGCTCTTGAGCTTGGTCACCTGGCGATATTCCAGAATATCCGCGATGATGGGATGATATGCTCGCAGCTTTTCCAGTACCTCTGCGCCGGTGGAGTAGCCCGTCTTGGTCTTTTTGGGACCGGGCAACGACAGCTCCTCAAACAAGATCACACCCAGCTGCTTGGGCGAGTTGATATTGAAATCGTGTCCGACGTAGCCGTAGATACGCTCTTCCAGTTCCCTTGCGACCGCATCCAGCTGTACGCCGTAAGCATCAATCCCCTCACAGTCCACCCGTGAGCCCTCGCGTTCCATATCGGTAAGCACGGCGGACAGCGGCATTTCAATGGAAAAAAGCAAAGATTCCTGACCGCTCTCACGTACCTTGTCAAGGAGCACGGGATACAGGCGATAAATCACGTCGACCGCAGGCGCATCCTCCTCCATCAGCTGCTGCAGGTAGGACAGTGCAAGTCTGTCAAGCTCGTACGAGCCCTCGCCCGCATTGACCACGTAAGCCGCCAGCATCACGTCACAATAGCAGCCTCTGAAGTGAATACCGTAGCGCTCCAACGTATGATAAAGTGTCTTGCAGTCATGGCAGATGATCCGACTGTGTCCCGTCAGAAACGCCTCAAGTGCGGCTTTGGCATCGGCAGCTGTCAAAGCGTCCGCCGACAGCCGCATCATCCGCTTTCCGTCGTATGCAAGCATACAATCCTGCTGTATGCTGATCGACAGAAGCTCGTCCCCCGGCAGCGCACAAAGCTCCGCTACACCAACCGTCACGATCTCTTCCTCCGACAGAGCCGCACTCCTCTCAGGAGGCGGCGCCAGAGCTTCATCCAGCGACATCTGCCCCACAGCACCGTCATCCGCCGCTGCAGGCTTTGCCTCCTGCTGCGATGCAAGTCCGAAGCGCTTGATCATCGCCGCAAATTCCATGCGGGTAAAAAAGTCCAGCGCAGCAGAGGAGTCCATGCCCTGCGTTGCAAAATCATCAAGAGAAAGCGAGAGCGGAACCTCGCGGAAAATGCGCGCCAGCTTTTGTGACAGATAGGCACTCTCCCGCCCCTCGGTCAGCTTTTTGAGTACGGAGGGCGTGTGCTTTGCCGTCTCCAGCGTCGCATAAACGCCGTCGAGCGAGCCGTGCTCCGCAATCAGCTTGAGCGCCGTTTTTTCACCGATACCGGGAACACCGGGGATGTTGTCCGAGCTGTCACCCATCAACGCCTTGACGTCTACAAACTGCGAGGACGCCACGCCGTATTTTTCAAAAAATGTCTGCTCGTCAAAATCCAGTGTCTCGGTATTGGTTGCCAACAGCACGTGCACGCGGGGGGAGATCAGCTGCAGCGCATCTCTGTCACCGGTCAGAATATAGCATTCGGCACCGTTCTCCTCCGCCATGCGTGCAACCGTACCGAGAATATCGTCTGCCTCATATCCCTTACGCTCCAACACGTGAAAGCCCAGCACACCGGCACATTCCTTAGCCAGCGGAAACTGTGCGATCAGCTCGGGCGGCGCAGGGCGACGCCCTGCCTTGTATTCCGTATACATCTCGTGGCGGAAGGTCGGCGCCTTGAGATCAAACGCCATGACTGCAAAATCAGGGCGAACGACTTCCCACTGCTTGGTTATGATATTGATCATTCCGTAGATTGCATTGGTCGGCGTACCGTCCCGCGTCGTCAGTGCGCGAATTCCGTAAAACGCACGGTTGACAATGCTGTTTCCGTCCACGGCAAGAATTTTTTTCACGTTGCTCATCAGAGAAGTACCCCTCTTCCGAATTTTGTCTATGTATAGTATAACACCCACAGCGCGCTCTTGTCAAGCAAGATTTTCCGAAAATACAAAAGCACGCCAAGCGGCGCGCACAAGCGTGCAAACCGACAGCGTGCTTTTGTATTTTCGGTTTTGTTTTAGATCAGATCGCATCCAGATCGTCGGGATCGGAGGAGGAAGAGTCTGACACAACTTCAAAATCGTCCTTGCCGGCACCGCAAAGGGGGCAAGTCCAATCAGCAGGCAGGTCTTCAAAATCAGTTCCTTCATCGATTCCGTTGTCCGGATCTCCTACCTTAGGGTCGTATTCATAACCGCACAGTTCACAAACATATTTTTTCATTGTCAGATGTAACTCCTCGTTTTTCAGTATTGTCATATTTATAATACAGCACACGTACCGCTTTGTCAACAGATAAACGCAAGGATATGCATCTAATCTTTTTTGAAATTCTCGCTTTGATTTTGTGCATTATGCACAATATAAGCGTTTTGGTTCTAATGCAAGCCCGATTTTCGTATACATAAAAGGTAAAAACAAGGAGAAAAGGAAGGGATTTTTTGTGAAGCACTCTCGTCAATTTATGCTGCAAGCGCTCCTGCTCGGTGCTGTTTCGATCCTGCTGCGCGCGATCGGTGTATGCTTCCAGGTATATGTCGTTTCCACCGTCGGTGCGCAGACGATCGGCGTCTCCGCCCTGATTGGCAGCGTGTTCGGCTTTGCGGTCACGCTGGCGCTCTCCGGCATTCAGCTCGGCTGCACTCGCCTGGTTGCCGAACGCCTCGGCGTAAAGGACGGTGGCGGCATTTCCCGTACGCTCGTCTGTTGTATTTTTTACGCACTTTTTTTCGGCTGCCTGTCCGCAGGGCTGCTTTTTATTCTCTCGGGACCGATCGCCCTGCTGTGTCTGAAGCAGGAGACGGTACTTCTTCCGCTGCGCATCATGGCGGTCTCACTTCCCGCCATGGCACTCTCCTCTTGCATCTCCGGTTATTTTATCGCCGTCCGTCGCGTCTATAAAAGCGCGACCGTGCAGATTTTCGAGCAACTGCTCCGCATTCTTCTGACCGTTCGTCTGTTTGCCTCGCTCTCCCATCCAAATATGCAAAGCTCGCTTTGCACGCTCGCCACCGCCGACACACTTGCCTGCCTGTGCGCCACGGCAGGTATGCTGGTGCTCCTCCTTCATGATCGCAAAAAGCACGCAGCCGACCTTCCCCGCCTTTCCCATACGGCAACGCCTTCTTACGCAAACGTAGCACGCCATCTGCTGGCAGTCACACTGCCGGTTGCCGTCTCTGCCTATGCCAGGTCAGGACTGATCTCGCTGGAGCATCTACTCATTCCGATTGGTCTTGATCGCTTCGGGCAAGCGAAGGAGCTCGCTCTCGCCTCCTACGGCGCTCTGCAGAGCATGGCCCTGCCCGTCGTGCTATTCCCCGCCGCCCTGCCAGCCGCCTTTGCCAATCTGCTTGTACCGGAGGTCACCGAAAGCCACGTGCGCGGAGAAATAAAACGCATCCGTTATATCATTCAGCGTGTGCTATCGCTTGCGCTGCTGTTTGCCATCGGCGTGGCGGGAATTATGCTTTGCTTTTCCAATGCGCTCGGAAATACCCTCTACCCGAACTCCGAAGCGGCAAAATTTATCCGCCTGCTTGCCCCCCTCATTCCCGTCATGTACCTCGACAGTGCCGTCGATGCCATGCTCAAGGGGCTGGGACAGCAGGTCAGCTCCATGGGTATCAATATCATTGACGCCTCCCTCTCGGTCATCCTTGTTTGGCTGCTCGTTCCCATGCTTGGAATCTACGGATACCTTGTCACCATCTATGTCACCGAGATCGTCAACGCTACGCTCAGCATCGTTCGTCTTCTGCGCGTCAGCGGCGTCAAGGTATTTCCCGGGAAATGGCTGCTCAAGCCCATGGCAAGTATTCTGCTCGCCGCGCTGTTGACCCATCTGCTGGTCTGCATCTCCGCCGGCATTCCGTTTGCGTTTACTCTCCCCGCCGAGGCATCTCTCGTGCTGCAGATTTTGCTCACGGTTGCCCTGTACCTTATACTCGCGCGCCTCTTTGGTGCCCTTCGGCAGCAGGAGCTTGCGTGGTTGATCGGGCTTTTCGGCAAACCCAAATGCAGTACCTGCAAATAACGCAATCGCCGACGGATATTTTTTGATCGTTCCTTGGAATAATAGGAAAGAAACGTTTGTCTGAATTTTGTGTCGGAATTGAAAATTTTTTAAAATAAGCACCATAAAATCGATTTTCCGCTCACTTGACTGTTGACAAAACTCATCCGAATTGGTATAATCATACTGCATTTTTAAAATTCTGTAAATCAGGAGGAAAAAAATTTGACACCGCACAATATTTCAAGAGAAGATGTGCTTAGCGCGCTCGCTACCGACCGTGAGCATGGTCTCTCCACTCAGCAGCTCGACGCGCTGAAGCAACAGTACGGCGAAAACAAGCTGCGCGAGAAAAAGAAAAAGACAACACTTGAGCGCTTCTTCGATCAATTCAAGGACGCCATGATCATCATTCTTTTGATCGCAGCCGTCATCTCCTTTGTCATGATTTGTATCGAGCAAAACTGGGGCGAGCTGTTTGAGCCTGCGCTCATCCTGCTGATCGTCATTCTGAACGCCGTCATGGGCGTATATCAGGAGGGTAAAGCGGAAAAAGCCCTGGATGCCCTGAAAAATATGTCTGCCCCCCACGCGCGCGTCATCCGTGACGGCGTCGAGAGCGTGATCGATGCCGCAGAGCTTGTTCCCGGCGATATCATCAAGCTGGAGGCGGGTGACTTCGTTCCCGCCGATGCAAGACTTCTGCAAAGTGTCAGTCTGAAATCCGAGGAGGCAGCACTGACCGGTGAGTCCGTTCCCTCCGAAAAGGACGCTACCGTCACCGTTGCCGAGGATGCCCCTCTGGGTGACCGCACCAACATGGTCTTCTCCGGCTGCAGCATTACCTACGGTACTGCCCTTGCCGTCGTTACCGCAACCGGTATGGATACCGAAATGGGTAAGATCGCCAACCTTTTGGACGGAGAGAGCGAAACCCAGACGCCCCTGCAGCAAAAGCTGGCAGAGCTCGGCAAATACCTCGGCTTTATGGCCCTGGCGGCTTGCGCCGTCATCTTTGTGGTCGGTCTGATCAACAAGTTGGAATGGATGCATCTGTTCATGACTGCGGTATCTCTTGCCGTATCTGCCATTCCCGAGGGTCTTCCCGCTATCGTTACTATTGTTCTCTCCATCGGCGTTCAGCGTATGGTTAAGAAAAACGCGCTGATCCGCCGCCTGCCCGCCGTTGAAACGCTGGGAAGCGCTTCCGTCATTTGCTCGGATAAGACCGGTACGCTGACGCAGAACCGCATGACGCTGGTCAAGGCATACCTGGACGGCGCTGCAGAGCCCGAGCAGATCACCTCCAATAACTCCGAGGCGATCCGAAAGCTGCTCAACTACGGTACGCTGTGCTGCGACGGCTCTGTCATCTTTACCGACAACGGTGAGCAGCACATCGGTGACCCCACCGAGACCGCAATTGTCCTCGCCGCTCATAAGAACGGATTCCCCAAGGACGACCTCAACCGCAGCTATCCCCGCCTTGCGGAAATTCCTTTTGATTCCGACAGAAAACTGATGTCCACCGTCAACCAAATCGACGGTAAAAACATCGTCATCGTCAAGGGTGCCTTTGATATGATGGCAACGCGCTGCATCGCAGGCGACATTGAAGCAGCCCGCGAGATGACCGATAAAATGAGTGCCGACGCACTTCGCGTGCTCGCCGTCGCTTATAAGGAAATCGATACCATTCCCGAAAATCCCACCTCCGAGGAGCTGGAAAACGGTCTGACCTTCATGGGTCTGGTCGGCATGATCGACCCGCCCCGTCCCGAGGCAAAGGACGCCGTTACCATCTGCCGTCGCGCAGGAATCAAGCCCGTTATGATCACTGGTGACCATGTTGTTACCGCTTCTGCCATCGCTCGTGAGCTCGGCATTCTGCAGGAGGGCGACCGCGCCATCACCGGCGCACAGCTCGATGAAATGACCGACGAAGAGCTGGACGCACAGGTCGAGAGCATCTCCGTATACGCTCGCGTATCCCCCGAGAACAAGATCCGCATTGTCAAGGCATGGCAGCGCAAGGATCAGGTCGTTTCCATGACCGGTGACGGCGTTAACGACGCCCCCGCCCTCAAGGCAGCCGACATCGGCTGTGCCATGGGTATCACCGGTACCGATGTAGCCAAGGGTGCC
>JAFTME010000070.1 GCA_017452545.1 Clostridia bacterium
AGCCGAAATCTTCCGCTTGACGAGATCGACAAAGTGGATTCGGTTATAAAGGATAAAAACACTCCTCTGTACGTCCATTGCCTCAGCGGAGGACGAAGCGCACGCGCGGCGGCTTATCTGAAAGGCAAGGGATATCGGGAGGTTCACGATATCGGCGGTATTGGGTCATACAGAGGCAAGATCGTTGTTTGAAGATGCAAAGAAAAGCCCAAGCAGTTGATAATTTTATAGAAATATGATATAATCAACTTACCGATAGTACGAATTTAACGAGGTAGTATAGACTTAAGCCGATGTTTTACGGCATCACGATCGACACCTTGGTAACCTTAACTGCTTTGGGGGTTATTTGGGGTATGGGGTTGATGTGATCCGCAGAAAGAACCCCGAACAGCATCACACAGGTACTGTTCGGGGTTCTTTCCTTTTATCCGCTATTTTTGTGAAGGAGCGCTTCAAGCGTCGTTTGTTACGTTTTGGCAGTGGTCGGCAGAGGGGACGACGGAATCGAAGGTGCCGATCCATTGGTTATTCGACAGAGAGACGTGATTGCAGTAGGAGAGTCGGATGGGGGCTTTGCTTTCGGGTTGTTGCGGGGTCGAGGGGCTTTTGAAGATACGGTTGCCCGAAAAGGTGAGCCCCGAGCAGGAGAAGGCATACAGCACGGGGACGCCTACGGTATCAAAAACATTATCGGTAATGCGAATGTTTTTATGATAAGGCTTATTCTCATCGGGATCGGAAACCACGGGGGATATGCTGATCACGCCGTCGCAGAACTGGTAAATGGAGGCAAGGCAGGCGTCGGTGAATACGTTATGCGAGATCTCGACATCGTGGCACTCGCCCGATTCAAACCAATGGTTGGCATCGCCGGCAACGAGGATGGCGGAGCCGGAGGATTCAAAATAATTGTTGCAGATCCGCACGGGCTTGGGGGTGGACACCAGGACTCCTCTGGCACGACAGCTGCCGAATCGGTTATTGGTGCAAATGAAGGCGGCGGTATGCGTCAGGTTATCCAGCGCGAGTGCGTTTCCCGCAGCTGCCTTATCTAAAATATCCTTTGGCAGGGGGCGATCAAAGGAGAGGAGAAACGTCATATGGTCTTCAAGCGTATAGGCTGCGGCGCGCGCGCTGCCGATGGCTTCCATGGAGGCGCGTGAGATAAAGCCGATCTCATCACCCGCTTCTGCCCAGTACAAGAAGCCGCAGGCTTGCGGGTGACGATATTTACAGCGCAGCGTTGTGTCGTTGACGACCTCATCTGCGGTCACGCAGCAGCCATGCACGTTGATCGGATCGTCCATGAGGGCGTGAAAGGTACACTGTGTGATGGTAACGGTTCCCGAATTGCAGGTGATATGCATACCGTCGTCCCGTCCGCTTGACACCATTCGTCCTGCCCGCTTATCCGGCAAAAAGTGAACGGCGCGATAGGTCATATTATGGCAAAACTGTGACAGGCATCCAAGGCCGCCGCACGAGTAGAAGGTAACGTTTTCTACGGTGATATCGGAGCATTTTTCGCTGAAGATGCCTGCGTGAATACGGGCATTGTGGCGCATATTCAGCAAATCGCCTACTTGAATTTCCTCATGGCACGTCAGGTGCATGCGGTAAATCGAACTGCCAAGGGGTCGGATGCTTTTCGCATAAACGTCACTGACGCCTCGCCGTGCGCGCAAGCTGTGCGGCTCAAATACGATAATGTTACGGTTACACGGGAACCATTCGTCATTTCCTGTATCAAACTCCAGGTTTTCATTTACAAAGCGGTGCGGAAAGAGGACGGGATCGACAAAGACGTCGAGCTCCTCGCCCTGCTTTGCGACGACGCGTCCTTCGGCAACCAAGGGCTTTTCCCAATTGACGGTGAATCCTTCCAAGCGCACGTTTGAGCAGTGATCAAGGGTAAATACCTGCATATGTCCGGACAGCCAAAGGCGGGCGCCGTTTCCGCGCAGTACGCAGTTTTTCATGCCGTTCAAGAAGATCGCAAGCGTACGGTAGGGAGTGACGTCGGAGTTGGAAATGCGGAAGTCGCGGCGAATGGCATGCTGCGGTGAGAAATAGTAGTCTGCGTTCTCGAACACGAATTCGGTGTCCTCTTTGTTTTGCTCAAGCAGAGCGAACAGGGAGGCGGTGATATCGGTGTTGGGCAAAATGCCGTATTCGGACAGGCGGATGGTTTTCATACAATTTTCCCTTTCCTTGTGCGTGGTTGCTTGGTATATTTTATTGTAGCACATTGCGTGGGTACAGTCAATAAGATATTTTCTTGCGCTGAAAAAAAGAGGTTAATATTGCAATATCGACGCAAACGCCCGGCAGCACGTTGTGCTGCCGGGCGATCGTCAAGCGTTATTTGTTATAAATTCCATCAATGATGGAGGCCAGCTCAACCGTTTCGGTTTTGCCGTTTTTGGTGATGGACACTGTATAGGTAACGACCTGCGGTTCGTTTCGCTGCTTGATAACGCGACCGTGCTCATTGACGAGCTCGCTGTTGCTTTCAAATGCAAACGTATAGTTATAGCAGGAGGTGATTTTTTCGTATTCGATCTTTACCAGCTCAATGAATTCGTGCCAGATCTCCAGATCGTTTTCCAGCAGGGGCTGCGGGCAATTTTTGGCGGTGAAGAAGTGATGTCCCTTGACCTTGGTAATATCAAGCTCGTGACGCTCCATAATATCAGCGACCAGCTGGGCGGTGATCTGCCAGGTGTACCACAGATCAGAGCCGCGGTTGACCGCGGATTCGATGCCAATCGAGTTGTAATTTCCGCCGTTGGAGCAAATTCTTCCCTCGGAGACCTGTGTATAGCACCACCAGGAGGTACCGATCTGATACTTTCCGTCTGATACGTTGACGCCGATTCCCATGTCGTTCAGCCACTTGTTTTTGGTGACGTAGCCTCTGCCGAATTTGGTTTCCTGCGGGACCTTGACACCGGTATCTCTTCCGTTGATGGCGTAGGTGGCGTTTGAGGTGATGGTAACGACGGGAATTTCGGGATCAGTATCCAGCACTTCTACCGGCGTATCGATCCATGAGAACTGCAAAACGGTATCGCGGGAGCCGTTATCGCCTGCGTGCGCTGCTCTGTATTGCTCATCGAGCCCCTTGTAGATGCCGTCATTACCGGTGGAATAGTGAATGGAGGTGTTATTTTCGGAGGTCGGCAGGGAGAACCAATCTCCGTGAGCCTCGGCATCGGCACCTGCATCAAAGTTTCCGGTATAATGCACCGTGATGAACTCGATGCTGCTCATCGTTCTGCCCGGCAAATTGCTGCCGTATTTTTCATTTGATTTTTGGTTATAGGTATCGTCGATTTCCAGCTCCCGGTTATACAGCAGCTTACTTACACTTCCGAAAATGTCCTTGTAGTAGCTGGGCTTGCCGGAGCCGACGGCAAGGTCATACTTGATAAAAATATTGCTCTCATGGGCATCCAGCACCAGACGCAGGCCTTTATTTATATTTTGAGTTAACACTGTGACAACAAAGTCCTGATACTGATCGGCGTGTCCTTTTGCCGTTGCTCGGATCTTGACCACGCCTTGTGCTTTTCCCGTGACGCAGCCGTTCTCGTCAACCGTAGCCAGCGATTCGTCCAGCGATTTCCAGTCGACCTCGCAGGCTTTGCCCTTGCTATCAATGTAGGTTGCGTTTAATTTGATTGTTTCACCGATGATGACATAGGAATTCGTTTCATAGCTGATATCAAAATAGGTGGGAGTGACGATGTTCAGCGTCATCGTATCTGTATGTCCGTGCTGAGACAGGGAAGTGATTTTCAGCGTGACGGTACCGGTTTTATGTGCGGTGACGGTTCCGTTTTCGTCGATGCTTGCAACTGCCTTATTGGAGGATTCAAAGATTACGTTGTTATTCGGTGCATCGCTCGGGGAGATTTTCCATTTGAGCTGATAACTGTCATTTAGCTCGAGCTCGGTGATCTTGTTGGTGATTTCGATCTTTTCCACGGGATTCAGCTCCTTCCAAAGGGCTACCAGAGTTCCGTTGCAGCTTGCTTTGTCGATGATCTTTTCATATTTATTTTTCCAACCGATAAATTCGCAGCCCTCTTTGGTGGGAATGGGCAATTTTGCACCGTTTGGCAGCGTGGCGGTCGTGCTGCGCTGTTGCAGAATTTTTTCGCGCTCGGCTTGCTGTGAAAAGTCCGGAGAATATATGGAAAAGTCAATATTCTCATTGCCGCAGCCCTTCATGGCGTTGAGCAAGCCGTGAATGTAGCTTCGGATGGTGGTTCGTGCATTGGCGGATTCCTGGATGGCGTCGGTATCGCCTCCGATCATTCTTCTCAAAATGGGATAGGTATCGGTGAGATATTCGCTGTGGTCATCCCCTGTAAGATCGGGATTGGTGCTTTGCAGATGCTCCAGCATATAAACCCAGAGCCAGTTCCACTTTGCCAGCATTTCGGCATTGGCCAAGGAGGTTTTGACGCAGGGATGGCTTTCGGTTTGGAAATTTTCCTTTGTTACGTTGGTTCCGTCGCCGTATGTATTGAAATCGGCAAGAAATTCTTCAGCGAGCTGCTCGATGGAGGTGTAGCCACCGGAGAAATGGCCGCCGTCAAGGTCATAGGTGACGGTATATTCCTCAGCGTCGGGATCATCCAGCAGGGGAAGGCTTTGGGTGATCGTATCGTTACAAAGGCTACAGATTTTTTCCTTTGTACCTTGCTCGGTCAGGGTAGATTCTTTTGTCACCACCCAGTCACCGTAGGCGTGACCTGTGGCAGGGATAACCTGTTGCTCCGAAAGAAGCACCTTACAAGCAGAGCACTGCTTGCCTTCGGTAAGACCATCCTCCGTGCAGGTGGCATCCTTGCCCGGGAGCACTTGCTCCGTATGGGCGGCGGGGCGCTTATTATCTTGATATTCTTCGCCGCACTCGCAGGTGTATTGTGTATAGCCGTCCTCCGTACAGGTGGGGGGAACGTCTGTTTGGGTGTAGGTATGCGTATGGCTGCATCCACACAAAGTCAACATTAAAATTACGATCAAAGCGATGATTGTTTTTTTCACGGCGCTGCTCCTTATGGGTATTGAATTTTACGAACGAACGACAGAGCGATCGGTCAGTGTGGAAGGCGTATTTTTTCTATAAATTTATTGTACCACAATTTGGTTTTAGTGTCAAGATTTGAGGAGCTTTGCGGGGCATTTGCGGGTATACCGATTGTTTATTCCGCAAATATGGAAAAAATATGGGGAGAGGTTGCTTTATACACTTGAATTCTTAAAATTTACAGAAATGTTTGGAAATTGCATTGCTTTTTGATAGGAAATATGGTAAACTTTATATATATTATTTGAAAGGAATGACCCAACAATGAAACTCAATTACAAGCGCGTAGTACTTGTCGGCATGGCATTTTTTCTGATCATGGCATTCTGGCAGGCGTATGATGCTATCATTCCGCTGATTCTGACCAACCACTTTGGTCTTTCTCAGACGTATTCCGGTATAATCATGTCGTTCGACAACATACTGGCCGTCTTTATGCTGCCGATGTTCGGCGCTATTTCCGATAAGGTCAACACGAAGTACGGCAAGCGGACGCCGTTTATTCTGTTTGGCACGATTGTAGCGGTGATCGCTTTTATGGCACTGACGCTGATCGACAACTATCAGATGGCAAAGGTAATCGGGGAAAACCTCGGTATGCTTCAGGCGGGAGATATGCAGGACGAGGCATTTGCGGCGATGGCGCAAGAACTGGCGTTCAAGCTGACGCTGGAAAATCCGCTGCCGCTGATCGGCTTTATTGCGACGCTGCTGGTCGTTTTGGTAGCGATGGCAACCTTCCGCTCGCCTGCGGTGGCGCTGATGCCCGATGTTACCGTCAAGCCGCTGCGCTCCAAAGCAAACGCGATCATCAACCTGACGGGCACGGCAGGCGGCATTATCGTTTTGGTGCTTGGCATGGTATTTGCGACATCGGATCGCTGCTATATGCAGTACACCGGCTATGTGGGTGCCGTTTGTGCGGTCATGCTGGTCGGATTGATTGTCTTTATTCTGACTGTCAAGGAGCGCCGTTGGGCGAGTGAGATGGAGGAGCAGTCGATCGCGCTGGGGATCGATAATGAGGAGGCTGAGAATACCTCCGAGAGCAAGCGCAAGCTTTCCCGTGGGGAGATGACCTCGCTGCTGCTTATTCTTGCTTCGGTGGCGCTGTGGTATATCGGTTACAACTCGATTACCAGCAAGTACTCCGTTTATGCGACCAACATTCTCGGCTTTGACTTCAACTTCACGCTGATCATTGCACAGGCTGCTGCGATCGTTTCCTATATTCCCGTCGGTATTCTTTCCTCCAAGTTCGGAAGAAGAAAGACCATTCTTGCGGGTATTCTTATCCTTGCGGCTGCCTTCCTTATTGGACATTTCGTTACGCCGAGCACGCCGGAGCTTGTGATGTATCCCGTGTTTGCGCTTGCCGGTATCGGCTGGGCAACCATCAACGTCAACTCGTTCCCCATGGCGGTGGAGCTGGCGCGCGGCGGTGACGTGGGCAAGTATACGGGTTACTATTACACGGCCTCTATGGCTGCACAGATCGTCGCGCCCATTATTTCGGGTATGCTGTACGAGGCGTGTGGCATGAGAAACGTATTCTTTATTTTCGGTACGGTATTTGTTCTGCTTTCGTTTGTGACCATGCTTTTTGTCAAGCACGGTGACTCCAAGCCGATCGAGAAAAAGAGCCTGCTGGAAAAGCTGGACGTAGACGATTGATATGGGTGCTTGGGAAATCGTAGGGATCGTATTGCTCTCGCTGCTGCTGTTGCTCTCCTTGGTCTATCTTTTGATTTTGGTGCGGCCGCGTGCGGGAGCGCCGGGCAAAGCTGAGCTGCTTTGTGACTACGCGCATCGCGGCTTATACGGCAGTGCAATCCCAGAGAACTCGCTTGCCGCCTTTGCGCGCGCGTGTGAGCGTGGCGTCGGGATCGAGCTTGACGTACAGCTTTCCCGCGACGGAGTCGTGATGGTGTTTCACGACGACACGCTACAGCGCATGACCGGCTGTAAGGGGCGACTGTGTGAATACGATGCGGCAACGCTGCAGGGGTTATCGTTGGCGGGAACGGAGCAGGGGATCCCGACCTTTGCGCAGGTGCTTGCCTTGGTTGACGGCAGAGTTCCGCTTCTGATCGAGCTTAAGGGTGAGAGCTTTGACACCTCGCTTTGTCCTGTACTTGCGTCGCTTTTGCGCGAATACGAGGGGGCGTACTGCATTGAATCCTTCAATCCGCTGCTGCTCAGACGGATGCGACAATGCTTGTCGGGTGCTTTTTACGGGCTGCTTTATACCAACGTATGCCGCGATAAGAAAAAGAGAAGCGTGCTCAACATGCTTCTGACCTGCATGGCACTCAACGCTCTGGCAAGACCGGATTTTATTGCTTACAACCAAGTTGACCGAGGGGCGTTGCCGGTGCGGCTGACGACCGGGCTATACGGAGCGGCGCGCTTTGTATGGACGGTGAAGCCCGATGATGCCATCTATACCTCTCACCGTGCGGACGAGCATCTGATCTTTGAGACGGAGCCGAGGCAGGAAAAATAAAATACAGCGATACGAATGAACAGAGCAGGTTGCCATGTGATATGGCAGCCTGCTTTTGTGAAGGTGTAAAAAATAACAATGAAAACGGCAGTTTTCGGTTGCAAGATGGAGAAAAATATGGTATAATCGGAATGGAAAACGGTGTGCGATACACAATAAGAACATCGAATACAATAATGACGAGGTGGAGAATGACGAAGCTTTCGCGTGGTGAGTGGTTGATATTTCTGAAAAATACAGCACTGGTGCTGTTGGGCACGCTGGTGCTGGCTTTTGGTACGGCGATCTTTATTTTGCCTATGAATATTGTCAGCGGTGGGGTTTCCGGTCTTTCGATTATTCTCAAGCTGCTGCTTCCCGCAGAATGGATCACCATTGATATGATCGTTTTCGTTCTGACCTGGGGGCTGTTTCTGCTGGGATTGCTGGTGCTGGGGCGTGCATTTGCGCTCAAGACTTTGCTGTCGAGCCTGGTATATCCGATCGCGATCTCGCTGTTTCTTCGTTTGGTGGATGGCGCGGTGTTGGACGGGTTTTTCTGCCTTGCCGAGCATCCGCACGGAGATCTTGCGCTGATTCTTTCTGCCAGTGTTGGCGGTGTTTGCGTTGGATGCGGCTGTGCGCTGACCTTCCTGGGTGGTGGTTCAACAGGCGGTGTGGATATTATCGCATTTACGATCTGCAAGCTTTTGCCGCGGCTGAAAAGCTCGGTCGTAATTTTCGTGATCGATGCAGCGACGGTCGTGCTGGGTATGTTTGTCATTGGTGATCTTTTGATCTCGCTTTTGGGTATTCTTTCTGCCTTTTTGTCTGCGGTGATGGTAGACAAGGTGTTTTTGGGTGGAAGAGCTGCCTTTGTGGCGCATATTGTAACCGACGCCTACGAGCAGATCAACGAGAGCGTGATCGGACAGTTGGATCGAACGACGACGCTGTTGGAGGCGACGGGCGGCTACTCGCACGAGGGAAAAAAGATGTTGATCGTTTCCTTTACCATTTCGCAATATGCAGAGCTGCTTGCCATTGTTGGGAAACACGATCCGCGCGCCTTTGTGATCGTACATCGCGTGCACGAGATCAACGGCGAGGGGTGGAGCAAGCTGACAAATTAAAAAAGGAGCTATTTATGACGTGGTTGTATATTTTAGCAGCAATCACTGCGGTGGTGCTGATCGTGCTGATCGGCGCGTATATTTGCTTTCGGCGGGTATTTTATTCCGCGCCGCGCAAGGTGCTCGGTGTGGATGAGTATGCACTTCCGGAGGGTGAGATCTACCGTGAATATGCCGACGCGATGATCGCTTGGATCAAGGAGGCGCGAAGTATGCCGCACGAGGATGTGGAGATCACCTCATTCGACGGGCTTGTGTTGCGCGGTACATATTATGAATGTCGCAAGGGAGCGCTGATCGAGATCTTATTCCACGGCTATCAGGGAGACGGCGAGCGCGATCTGAGCGGCGGTATTGAGCGTTGCTTTGCCATCGGGAGAAATGCGCTGATCGTGGATCAGCGCGGTCATGGAAAGAGCGAGGGCAATGTGACGACGTTTGGGATCAAGGAGCGTCGGGATTGTCTTGCTTGGATCGATTTTGTCATTGAACACTTTGGAAAGGACACGAAAATTGTGATCACCGGTGTTTCGATGGGGGCTGCGACCGTGATGCTGGCGGCGGGGGAGGCGCTTCCCGACAACGTCGTATGTGCGTTGGCGGATTGCGGCTACAGCTCGGCCAAGGAGATCATTTCCAAGGTGATGAAGGAGATGCATCTGCCGCCGTGGCTGGTCTATCCTTTGGTTCGCCTGGGTGGGCGGCTGTTTGGCGGGTTTGATCCTGATGAGACCTCTCCGATGGAGGCGGTCAAGAAGAGCCGTATCCCGATCATTTTTATTCACGGGGACAACGATGCG
>JAFTME010000071.1 GCA_017452545.1 Clostridia bacterium
CGGCAATGGCGCGAGAGAAAAAGATCAGCGCGAGCACGAGCCCCATGCAGCTGACGGCATCCTGTGCGACGTTGATCAGCCGTCCGTCTGCCGTTGCGCTGCCGCCTGCGGGCGCAAGGATGCCGGCAAAGGTGGGAACCGTTTCGGGAGAAACGACCAACCATCCCAAAAACACCAGCTGCAGCAGCAGTGCCGCGCCGGACAAAAACAGGGCGACGCGAACAAGATACAGCAGCATCTCGCCTTTTCCCCGGCTCAATTCTTCGTCTTCCATGCGTGTCACCTGCTTTCCGCTGCCTCGGTGCAGCTCGTCGTTGCTTTTCTACCCTGCATTATACCACATACGCCCTCGTTTGTCAACTGCGACAGGGGCGAGGGGAGGGTAGGGGGAGAAGGGAAGATGGCGAGGGGGAAAATTTTTGAAAAAAGTTTTCCCATCGCGCTCCCCTTTCAAAAACTTTTGGAAAAAAGGATTTGGTGCGAACAGGGTTCGCTGTGGGGAGGTTAAAAAATTTTATAATATCCTCTTTTCAAGATTTCTTGACGGGGGTGAGGGGGGAACTTCTTGCAAGAAGTTCCCCCCTCATTCATATCCCCATTTTCATATCACTCCAAGCCCTGCAGGAAGCGGATGCAGCGACCGACCTCTTCGATACCGGTCGGCTTACAGGTTTCGCTTTCGACAACCATGGCAAGACCCAGCTCGATTGCCTTTTGTCTGACAGCGACGACGGGAGCGGTGCCTTCGCCCAGCGCCATACCGTGACCGTCCTGCATACCGTCCTTGAGGTGGATGACGCGCATGCGGTGCTTAAGGCGCTCCAACGTAGCGACGGGATCCTCCTTGGCGACGTAAGCCCAGTAAGTGTCGATCTCAAACTCGACGTTGGTTTTTTCCTCCAGCTCCTTATGGATGTAAGCGCCGTAGGCGGTTTCGATGAATTCATGGCTATGATTATGGTATCCCAGCGCGATGCCGGCAGCCTCCAGCTTGGGCTGTGCTTCGTTGATCAGCGCGATCAGCGCGTCCAGCTTTTCTCTGGTTGACAGATCCGCACCGGGGATGATGATATTTTTATTGCCGATGGTTTTATGATAGGCGATGGTTTCGTCAATTCTGTCGGCGGTCAGCTCCTGCCAGCCGGTGTGTGTGCCGCTGACGCGCAGACCATATGCGTCCAGCATCTGCTTGACCTCCTCGGCGCTGTGACCGAAAAAGCCCGCA
This sequence comes from Clostridia bacterium, assembly GCA_017452545.1. Taxonomy (GTDB): domain Bacteria; phylum Bacillota; class Clostridia; order Oscillospirales; family CAG-272; genus SIG644. The sequence continues at coordinate 1,226 of JAFTME010000071.1, forward strand.
AACTCAACAAAGCGGTAGCCCAACTGCGCGACCTGCTGCAGTGCGCCTGCAAGATCCTCGCCGGTGATATCTCTGACACTGTACATCTGAAGTCCGTATTCCATACCGTGATCCTCTCTTTTTTGCTTGTTCGGCATTTGCCGTTGGTTATATTATAACGAATTTTTTCTTGCAAGTCAATGGGGTGGAGAAAGAAAAGATTTGTTGGGAATGGCGAGGGGGAAACTTTTTTGCAAAAAAGTTTCCCCCTCGCGCTCCCACTCCAAAAACCTTTGAAAAAGAAGATTGGATGAATATGAAGCATACACAATAGCCCGCCGCGATGCGATACCCGACAGTGAGCCCATGCTCGCACCCATAAACTGTGCCCCAAAGTTTTTTGGAAAGGGGTGCGGGGGAAACCTTTTGTCCACAAAAGGTTTCCCCCGCCTTATTTATTATAATCTCTTTACGTCGCCACGCCGGCGAACTGGCTTTGGTAGAGCTTTGCGTATTCGCCGCCACGGGCGAGCAGCTCCTCGTGGTTGCCGGTTTCGGCGATGACGCCGTCCCGCAGCACGACGATCTTGTCGGCGTCGCGGATGGTAGACAGACGGTGCGCGATGATCAGCGAGGTGCGGTTTTTCATCAGATTGACCATTGCCTGCTGAATGTGCATCTCGGTTCTCGTGTCGACCGAGGAGGTCGCCTCGTCGAGTATAAGAATGCGCGGATCTGCCAGCACGGCGCGGGCGATGGAGAGCAGCTGCCGCTGCCCCTGCGACAGGTTAGAGCCCGACTCGGCAAGCATAGTGCCGTAGTTTTCGGGCAAGCGATCGATAAAGGTGTCGGCGTTGGCGGTGGCGGCCGCGGTGCGAACTGCCTCGTCGTCAGCCTCCATGTTGCCGTATTTGATGTTCTGTCGGATGGTGTCCGAGAACAGAACGGTGTCCTGCAGAACGATAGCGATCGCGCGACGCAGCTCCTCCTTGGGAATGTCGCGGATGTCCACGCCGTCCACCTTGATGCTGCCGCCGTCCGGCTCATAGAAGCGGGTGAGCAGATTGACGATCGTTGTCTTTCCGCTGCCCGTTGCGCCGACGATGGCAACCTTTTGCCCGGGCTGCACGGTCAGATCCAGCCCCTTGAGCACCGGCTCGCCCTCCACATAGGAGAAGAACAGATCCTCAAAGCGGATCTCACCCTTTATGTCCGCCGTGTTCAGCGCGTGCGTACCCTCGTTGATCTCGTCCGCCTCGTCCATGACCGAGAAAATACGCTCGGCACCGGCAAGGGCGGTGAGAATGGTGGAATACTGGTTCGCAACCTGGTTGACGGGCATGGTGAACTTTTTGGAGTACATCAGCATCGCCTGCAGCTTGTCTACCGACATGCCGCCCCGACCGGTGAGGATCAGATAGCCGCCCGTGATGGCGAGGGCAACGTATTGCATATTGCCGATGAAATTCATGATCGGACCCATGATCGAGCCCCAGACGCGGGCGGAGATGCTGCTGCGGCGAAGCTCGTCGGAAATACCGCTGAACACCTCAACCGCCTCGTCCTCCTTGCCATAAGAAATGACCGTCTTGTACGAGGTGACCATCTCCTCCACCTGCCCGTTGAGCTGACCGAGTAGCCTTTGCTGGCGGACAAAGAATTTGCGCATGAATTTTCCGAGCATTCCCGAGACGGTGATGGTGACGGGAATGGTGACCAGCGTGATCAGCGTCATCTGCCAGCTGTAGTACAGCATCATGGAGAAGGCGCCGACGATGGTGATCAGACAGGAGATCAGCGTCGTGATCGCCTGGGATACGGCGTTGGATACGTTTTCGACGTCGTTGGTCATACGGGACATCAGATCGCCGTGACGATGGGTATCGGTGTAACGAATGGGCAGCTTGGAGATCTTACGGAACAGATCGCAGCGCATGGTGTAGACCGTTTGCTGTGACAGCTTTGCCGAAACCAAGCCCTGCAGGTAGCTGACGGCGGCGCTGACGGCAAAGGCGGCTGCCATGGTGATCAGCACCGAGGTCAGCGCCTCTATGTCAACGGTCAGTCGGTCGTCGACCAAAGAGAAGGTGGCGATCGCTTTCTGCTGCAGCATGGGGCCGAGCAGATCCACGCCGGTCGTGATCAGCATAAACAGGAGCAGCAGCATAAACAGCGTGCCGCTGCGACCGATGTATTTGAGCAGACGCCCGATGGTCTGCTTGGCGTTTTTTGGCTTTTCGACGTTCAGACGGGCACTGTTGCGCCCCCCGGGGCCCATCGGTCCGCCGGGGCGGCCGGGCATTGGACGGTTATTCATTTGCCTCACCTCCCGACTGACGCTGCGAGCTGACAATGTCGCGGTAGGTCTCGCTGACGCGCAGCAGCTCGTCGTGCGGCGCGCAATGACGGATGGTGCCGTCCGCCTCAATGACGGCGATGCGGTCGGCATCCTTGACCGACGCGATGCGCTGGGCGATCATAATGACCGTCGTGCCGCGCAGCGCGCTCTTCAGCCCCGTACGCAGCTTTGCCTCGGTGGCAAGGTCGAGCGCGGAGGTGGAGTCATCCAGGATGAGGATCTCGGGGCGGCGTACCATGGCACGGGCGATGGACATACGCTGCTTCTGACCGCCGGAGAGCGAAGCACCCTTCTCGGCGACGAAGGTTTCGTAATCCTCGGTAAAGCCCTCGATAAAGGGAGCGGCCTGCGCAACGGATGCCGCTGCGACGACCTCCTCGCGCGTGGCGTCGGGCTTACCCCAACGGATGTTGCCCTCGATGGTGTCGGAGAACAGCTCGCTCTTTTGCTGGACGAAGCCCAGCTTTTTGCGCAGCACATCCAGCTCGTATTCACGCACGGGCACGCCGTCGACCAGCACCTCGCCCTCGGTAGGATCGTAAAAACGGGAGATCAGATTGACCAGCGACGTTTTGCCGCTGCCCGTTGCGCCGATCACGGCAAGCATCTCGCCGCGGCGCACGTCGAGATTGATATCATGCAGCACGGGGCGACCGGTCGTGCCGGGATAACGGAAGCCGACACCGCGGAAGGAAACCGCGATCTCGCTGCCTGCCCCTTGCTGCTGCTCGCCGCCGACGATGACGGGGGTGCTGTCAAGCAGCTCGCGCACGCGCTTGCCCGAGGCAAGCGCACGGGAAATGGACTGGAACATCATGGTGATCATCATAACCGACATCAGCACGGTGGTCACGTAGCTGACGCCCGCCATGATGGTGCCCAGCGACATATCCGAAATGCCGCTTGTGATCTCGTAGCCGCCGATGGCGAAAATCGCAATGACGGCAAGATTTTGCACGATGCTCATGATGGGATGAATGATCGCCATCAGACGCAGCACATGCAGATTGCGGTCGCGCAGCTCACCGTTGGCACGGCGGAAGCGCTCGTTTTCGTAATCCTCGCGTACGTACGCCTTGACGACGCGGGCGCCGGCAATGTTTTCCTGCACGACGGCGTTGACGCGGTCCAGCTTTTGCTGCACCACACCGAAGATGGGAACGGCGCGAGAGAGCACCAGTCCCAGCGAGAGCAGCAGCACGGGAAGTGCGCAAAGCAGCACGACGCCGAAATTGACGTGCAGCGAGAGCAGCATGATGCTGCCGCCGATGAGAAACATGGGCGCGCGCACGAACATACGCAGAATCATTTCCACAAACTCGATCAGCATGGCGATGTCGCCCGTCATGCGGGTGACCAGCGAGCCGGTGGTGAAGCGGTCGGTCTGCTCAACGGACAGCGACATGACGTGGCGGTAGGCGTCGCGGCGGACATCGTGACCGAAGCCCTGTGCGGCGCGAGCGGCGGTGTAGGCGCAGAAGGTGCCGAAAAAGCCGCCGATGAGCGTGATGAGCAGCATCAGCGCACCGAAGGTCACGATGATATTCATTTGCGTATAGCCACCCTCGCCGAACAGCAGCTCGACGATGCGCAGCGCGGTGGGATTTTTTAAGATCTCCGCCATGCCGTTTTCCGCGATGCCGTAATCCACGATAAAGGACATCAGGTAGGGCAGGCAGAGATCCGCCAGGACCTCGCCCATCATCATCAGCGGAGAGATAATGGCAAAGAGCAGATACGGCTTTAAATATTTGATCAGCTTCATGATTGTTCGGTATCCTCCACGGGCGGCGTCGGCATAGGACGAAGCAGACCGCACGACTCCAGATCTGCGATCAGATTGTTGCGCATACGGTTGAGCATGGCGCAAAGCTGGGCGCTTTCCTGCTCGCTGAAGCCGCGCATGAGCACGTCGTCGATCGAATGCAGCATGGCGCGGACGTTTTCGTGGTATGCCTTTCCTTTTTCTGTCAGGTACATTTTGTTGGCGCGAAGATCGCTGAACATGGTCTCCTGACGGACCAGATCCTCCTCCATCATTTTCCGCAGCGTGACGCTGACGGTGGGGGGCTTCATGTGCGTCATGCGGGCAATGTCCGTTTGGCGCAAGCCCTCGTGACGGGAAAGCAGCGAAAGAATGCAGCGGGCGGCGTGCTGTGACATCACGCCCTCGGTTTCCTGCGCGCGCATTTTTCCGTGGAACAGATGGGAAATGTCGTTGACCAGCATGGGTGCCGTTTCATCGGGGTGCGGCGGTCGCTGATCGATCTGCTTGTCCTCGGGCTCTCTGCCGCGACGGATCTCGTAATCTTGACTCATAGGCTTCTCCTTGGGTATTAGTTAGTTAACTAATTATATCACGCGACCTCGCGTCTGTCAAGCAAGGTGGGGAGGATATGGGGTGAATTTTTTGTAAAAAAAGAGGAGCTCCACGCATAAAGCTCCTCTTGCTCTTCCTTATTATATTATGACAGCGCCTCAAGCAGCATCTGCAGCGCACAAGAGGCAGCCGCCTCTCGGATGTGCTCTCGTGTGTCGGTCGGGGGGCAGCAAAGGCGCACGGTGCGCTCACCGTCAGCACTGCTCAGACCGATGTAGACGGTTCCCACGGGGTCCTCCGCGGTGCCGCCGCCGGGGCCGGCATAGCCGGTGGTCGACAGCGCATAGTCGCTGCCAAAGCGCACCCTTGCCCCTCTCGCCATCTCGGCAGCTACGGTGTGGCTGACCTCGCTGTGCTTGGCGATACTGTCTGCCTTGACGCCGAGCAGCTGCATTTTGATCTCGTTGGTATAGGTAACGGCGCCGCCGGGGAAGATGCCCGAGCTGCCGGGAACGTCGGTGATGCGCTTGGCGATCAGCCCGCCGGTGCAGGATTCTGCCGTGCTGACGGTCTTGCCGGCGGCAAGCAGCCGCTCAAGCAGCGTGTATTCGGGGGGGATGGTGGCTTGACTTTGCATGGCGCTCCTCCTGTATGGTGACGTCGGGCTGTCGCATGGCGCGACA
>JAFTME010000072.1 GCA_017452545.1 Clostridia bacterium
GCAGGAAGCCCTCCTTATCGGCATCAAGGATGGCGACAAGGCTGACCTCGGGGATATCCAAGCCCTCGCGCAGCAAATTGATGCCGACAAGCACATCGAAAACGCCGAGGCGGAGGTCACGAATGATCTCCATGCGCTCCATGGTATCGACGTTGAAATGGATATAGCGCACCTTGACACCGTTTTGCTCCAGATATTCGGTCAGATCCTCTGCCATTTTTTTAGTCAGCGTTGTGACCAGCACGCGCTCGCCCTTATCGGCGCGGACGCGGATCTCGCCCAGCAGGTCGTCGATCTGTCCTTCGATGGGGCGGACGGAGACCTGCGGATCCAGCAGTCCCGTGGGGCGAATGATCTGCTCGACGGTGGCAGTGGCGTTTTCGTTTTCATAATCGCCGGGGGTGGCGCTGACAAAGATGGCTTGGTTGATTTTTTGCTCGAACTCTTCAAAATAGAGCGGTCTGTTATCGTATGCCGAGGGCAGACGAAAGCCGTAATCAATGAGGTTTTTCTTACGCGCGGTATCGCCGCCGCTCATGCCGCGCACCTGCGGCAGCGTAACGTGCGACTCGTCGACGAAGATCAGGAAATCCTCGGGGAAATAGTCCATCAGAGTATACGGTGTTGCACCAACCTCTCTGCCGGCGAGCACACGGGAGTAGTTTTCGACGCCCGAGCAATAGCCGATCTCGCGCAGCATTTCCAGGTCATACTTGGTGCGCTGCTCGATGCGTTGTGCCTCCAGCAGCAGACCGTTCTCGGTAAAATATTCAATTCGCTCGGCAAGCTCCTGCTCAATGCGACCAAGGGCAGCCTCGCGCTTTTCATCAGACACAGCATAGTGTGTCGCAGGATAGATGGCGGCATACGAAAGATCGCGCAGCACCTCACCCGTCACAATATTGATCTCGCTGACGCGGTCGATCTCGTCATCAAAAAACTCGACGCGCACCGCTCTCTCGTCGTGATCGGCGGGAATGACCTCGACCACGTCGCCGCGCACGCGGAAGGTATCACGAGCGAAGTCGATGTCGTTGCGGGTATAGCTGATGGCAACCAGGTGGCGGATAAAGGCGTCTCTGTCCATATACATTCCGGGGCGGACGGCAAGCACGAGGGAGCGATACTCCTCGGGGTCACCGAGCGAATAGATGCAGGAGACGCTGGCGACGATGATGACGTTTCGTCCTTCAAACAGGGCGCTGGTTGCGCTATGGCGCAGGCGGTCGATCTCGTCGTTGACGAGGGCATCCTTTTCGATATACATATCCCGTCCCGGGATATACGCCTCTGGCTGGTAATAGTCGTAATAGGAAACGAAGTATTCGACGGCGTCCTCGGGAAAGAACTCGCGCATCTCGGAGCAGACCTGAGCAGCGAGGGTCTTATTCGGTTCAAGGATGAGCGTGGGGCGGTTACAGCGGGCGATGACGTTTGCCATGGTAAAGGTTTTACCCGAGCCTGTGACGCCGAGCAACGTTTGCATACGCTCGCCGCGCTCGATGCCGCTGACCAGTGCTTCGATCGCCTCAGGCTGGTCGCCCGTGGGAGAAAATTCGCTTTTCAGTTGAAATTTCTTTGCTTCCATGCTCGACCTCCGAATGGTTCTTCGTTTAAATGCAGAGATATGGTATTCATATTATTATAACATATACGCGGTTGCTTGTCAAGGCAAATATTCCAATACAAGAAATTTTATTGCAGGAAATTTATCATTTTCATTCCTGTTTTGGAATTATCGAATAAAAAAAGAAGATGTGCGCGGTGCGGACACCATGCACATCCTCTTTTTGGTTTGTTCAGTTCAATATATGACCTAAGACAGCGGGGCTGTCTATAATATCCATTAGGAGTTTTATGTCATTTATATGAAAATCCCAAACGGGAAACAAGCACCTCGACGGGATCGAGGGCGATGGAACAGGCAATCGCGGGGATTACTTTGCGTAATCGACGGCGCGGCTTTCGCGGATCACGTTGATCTTGATCTGACCCGGATACTTGACCTCTTCCTTGATCTTTTGTGCCATATCGCGTGCGATCAGCGCCATTCCGTCATCGTTGACCTCTTCGGGCTTGACCATTACGCGAATTTCACGACCTGCCTGAATTGCGTATGCCTTTTCGACACCGCCAAAGCTCGTCGCGATCTCCTCCAGCTTTTCAAGACGCTTGATGTAGTTCTCCAGATCCTCGCGACGCGCTCCGGGTCTTGCGGCAGAAATTGCGTCTGCAGCCTGAACCAAGATGGCGATCACGGTCTTGGGCTCTACGTCGTTGTGGTGCGCCTCAATCGCATGAACAACGTCTCTGCTCTCCTTATACTTCTTGGCGACGTTTACGCCGATCTGTACGTGGGAACCTTCTTCATCGTGGGGGAATGCTTTACCAATATCATGCAAAAGACCTGCACGGCGTGCCGTCATAGCGTCAACGCCCAGCTCCTCTGCCATTACACCGGCAAGGAATGCAACCTCGACCGAGTGCTTCAGAACGTTCTGTCCATAGCTCGTGCGGTAACGCAGGCGGCCCAGAATACGGACCAGCTCAGCGTTGATGCCGTGTACGCCAACCTCGAAGGTTGCGCGCTCACCGGCCTGCTTGATCAGCGCCTCGACCTCACGCTTGGACTTCTCTACCGTTTCCTCGATACGGGCGGGGTGAATACGTCCGTCCGAAATCAGCTTCTCCAGGGAAAGTCTTGCAATTTCACGTCTGACAGGATCAAAGCCCGAGAGCGTAATGGTTTCGGGTGTGTCATCGATGATCAGCTCGACGCCCGTCAGCGTTTCCAGCTTCTGGATATTTCTACCCTCGCGGCCGATAATTCTACCCTTCATTTCATCGCTGGGCAGCGGTACGACAGAGATGGTTGCCTCTGCGACCTGATCGGCGGCGCAACGCTGGATTGCCAGAGTGACAATGTTTCGTGCCTTTTCGTCTGCGTCCTCCTTGAACTACGTTTCCAGCTCGTCCAGACGCTTGGCAAGCTCATGCTTGACCTCGGATTCCACGCGCTCGATCAGCTCTTCCTTTGCCTGCTCTGCGGTGATACCGGACAGTTCCTCCAGCTTTGCCAGATGCTGCTGCAGCACTGCCTCGATCTGCTCGCGGACGGCTTCATTCTCACGGAGCTTCTTATCAAGCGTTTCATTCTTGCGATCCAGAGCCTCGGTCTTCTTATCCAGATTTTCTTCCTTCTGGTTGATACGGCGCTCCAGGCGAGATACCTCGGCACGGCGCTCCTTGAGCTCGCGCTCGGTCTCGTTACGCAGGCGAAGCGTTTCTTCCTTGGCTTCGATCAGCGCTTCCTTTTTCATCGTTTCGACGGCGGTGGCGCTATCGGCGATGATCTTCTTTGCCTGCGCCTCTGCGGAGCCGATCTCTGCCTCGGCGACCTTCTTACGGTAAAGAATACCGATGATGGCACCGACGATCAGACCGACGACCAGGGCGATCGCGGAAAACAGCACGATTTTTGTAATTTCTCCCATAATACACCTCCTTATCATGATTTTTTACGTTGTATTTCATCACAGAAAAAATTATCCCATCATGAATACTACCCTATATTGTACACAAAAAAAGTGCGTTTGTCAAGAGGAAAACGCAACATAGCAAAGAAAAACTATTTACTTTTGCGCACTTACGTGATATAATGGGAGCAGCAAACAAGCACGCGCACGGAGGTATGCATATGCTGATCGACATTACGCTGCAGGCAACGCTCGAAATGACAAAATGCACGAGCGACAACAAGTCGCTGATCGGGCACGTAGGGACGCATTTTGACGTTATGGACAAGGAATTTCCTTTGGAATACACCGAGCGCCGCGGTATCGTTTTTGACGTCAGCGGCATACGCGAACGCGATATTGACACGCTTGACATTGACATGGATCGCATTACGGAAGGTATGTTTGTCGCATTTTACACCGGCTATATTGAGCAGGTGCGTTACGGTGCGCGGGGTTATTTTTCCGAGCATCCACAGTTATCCCAAGCACTGATTACTGCTCTGCTTGACAAAGGGGTAGCCATCATTGGGGTGGATTGCGCGGGTATACGGCGCGGCTCGGAGCACGTTCCCGTTGACCGGCGATGTGCAGACCGGGGTGCTTTTGTTGTGGAAAATCTTTGCAATCTCAAGGCGGTTTTACAGGTGGGCGGAGAGATCACCGTCTGCACCTATCCGATGAGCGTTGCGGGCGTAACGGGGCTTCCCTGCCGGGTCGTGGTAAAAGCGGAGTAAGAGCGGCGTTGCTGTGCATATAAAAAAGGCAGTTGTAGCACAAGCTACCTGCCTTTTTTTGCGCGAGGATTGCTTACAATTTCTTTTGCAGAACGTATTCTCTGCGTTGATGAACATCCGAAATATCGGCATGAATCGAAAAGCCCATGGATGTATACAGAGCGAGGAAACGATCAAACAAGTTATTACCGTCCTTGTCCACAAAGCCGCTTTCCCAAAGAAAGGCTTGTGCGTGGGTGAACCCCTGCTCCTTTGCCTGCTCCAGCGCGTGGGTAATCAGCTTTTCCTCCAAACCGCAATCGCGGAAGCTCGGTTTTTGATATCCACAGCAAACGTGCAGTTGAAAAGCCCGACGCCGCAAAGGGCGTCAGGCTTAAAATCAGATTTCGGGGATTTCGATCTCGATCTCCTTGCCGATCGTTGCCGAGCGGACGATGCCGTCGATGATGGCTTGGTTATAGATGATCTGCGTGGAGGGGACGGGAGAGCTTCCGCCCTCGATGATGGCGTCGAGGAAGGAGCGGATCTTGGCATCCCACAAATTTACAGGCTGATTGATGATGGGAACGACCGTTTCGGTCTGCTGGCCGTCGACCTCGTGATAGATCTTCATGGGGCCGCCGACCGTTCCGTTCCAGCAATCGGTGGACGGGATGCGCAGGCCGCCCTTGGTACCAAGAATGATCGTGTCACCGGGGGTGTCCATGTTCATCGCCCAGGAGATGCGGAAGTCCAGCATAACATCGCCCTCCAGGCGGATGAAGCCTGCGCCAAAGTCATCAACGCCGAACTTATCTGCAAGCTCGCCGTGACCGCGGTAGGCGACGTAGCCGGGATCCTTACCGAAATAGTTGGAAACGTAGCCGGAGACGGTCAGCGGCTTGGGATCGCCGAGTGCGTGCAGCACCAGATCCAAGGAATAGCAGCCGATGTCACCGAGCGCGCCCACGCCTGCCGTTTCATCCTCGATAAAGGAGGTTTTGGCGGGATTTGCGGGGATGCCGCGGCGGCGACCGCCGCCCGTCTGGACGTAATAGACCTTGCCGAGCTCGCCCGACTGAACGATCTTACGGATCATTTTCATATTCTCGTCGAAGCGGGGCTGGAAGCCGATGGAAAGGATCTTTCCGCTCTCCTTCTCTGCTCGCATGACCTCAATTGCCTCGTCGAGGGTAACGGTAAACGGTTTCTCCAGCAGGACGTGCAATCCTGCCTTGAGGGCTGCGATGGCACAGGGAGCGTGCTGGCGGTTATAGGTACAAATGGAAACGGCATCGAGCGCCAACGAGGGATCTGCCAGCATTTCGGTATGATCCTTATAATCACAGCGGACGCCCTCAAGTCCGAACTCCTTGAAAAATGCGGCTGCACGGCCGGGAACGATGTCGCAGCCTGCGACGATCTCAACGTCGGGCATATGCAGGTAGGCGCGGATATGTGCGTGGGCGATGCCGCCCGTGCCGATAAAGCCGATGCGGAGCTTACGGTCGGCGCGCGGCGTTTTCTTTTCCTCCTGAATGCTCTTATAGGCATCCAACGAACGGTCTTGCTTCATGGATATCCTCCTTAACGGGCATTGCCCGCCGCCCGAGATGGGCGACGGGCATAGCAACTATAATCAGATTTCGGGAATAACGATTTCAACCTCGCGGCCTACCTTGGCAGACTTAGCGATACCGTCAAGGATCGCCTGGTTATAGATGATCTGCGAGGAGGGAACGGGAGCGGGCGTGCCGTTCTTGCAAGCGTCCAGGAAGGAGCGGATCTTACGGTCGAACAGCGAAGGTCCGTGATCGTTGATGATCGGGACGACGGTTTCGGTCTGCAGACCGCAAACCTCGTGATAAATCTTCATGGGACCGCCGACCGAGCCGTTCCAGCAGTCGGTAGAGGGGATACGCAGACCGCCCTTGGTACCCAGAATGATGGTGTCACCGGGAGTGTCGATGTTCATTGCCTATGCAATACGGAAGTCGAGGATGATACCGCCCTCCAGACGAACGAATGCAGCAGCAAAGTCATCAACGCCGAACAGATCAGCGTACTCGTGGTGTGCGCCGTAGCCGACGTAGTTGGGATCCTTACCGAAGAAATCGGACTTATAGCCGGTAACGGTCAGGGGCTTCGGATAGCCGATGGCGTTGAGAACCATATCCAGAGAATAGCAGCCGATGTCTGCCAGTGCGCCAAGACCTGCGGTCTTATCCTCGATGAAGGAGGTACCGAAGGGGGTGGGGATACCGCGACGGCGACCGCCGCCCGTCTGGATGTAGTAGATCTGACCCAGTTCACCGGAGTCAACGATCTTCTTGATCATCTGCATATTGGGGTCAAGTCTGGGCTGGAAGCCGATGGACAGCACCTTGCCGCTTGCCTTCTCTGCCTTCATAACCTCTGCGGCCTCCTCGATGGTCACCGTGAAGGGCTTCTCCAGCATAACGTGTACGCCCTTGTTCAGCGCGTAGATCGCGGGCTCGGCGTGCTGACGGTTATAGGTGCAGATGGAAACTGCGTCCAGCTGCAGGCTTTCATCGTCCAGCATTTCCTTATGGGAAGCGTAATCGGTCTTAACGCCCTCTACGCCGTTTTTCTTAAAGAACGCTGCTGCCTTTCCGGGAATCAGGTCACAGCCTGCGACGATCTCGACGTCGGGCATTCTCTTATAGGAATCGATATGAGAGTCAGCGATCCATCCGCATCCGATGATACCGATTCTGAGCTTTCTGTTGGCGTCGACGACGACCTCTTCCTTTTTCTGGTTGTAGTCCAGCTTTGCATCCATTTTTTCTGCCATGATTGCAATTCTCCTTTTCGTATGATTATTTTTACGATGCCATGCGGCACAAAAGGTTCTTTATTTGAAAATCAATATCCGATGGTGCGCAGGTATTCTCTGCTCTTTCGGATACTCTCAAGCGGCGTCAGGCCCATGGTGGCGACGTCCTGCTCAACGACCAGCCACTGCGCGCCTGCCTCGACGGCGGCTGCGGTGATGGCGGGGAAATCCTGCACGCCACTGCCGACCGGGCGGAACTCAAAGTTACCGGGGCGACGGGGAGCCTTCTTTTCAATGCCGATCAACTCGTACATATCCTCAGACTTCTCACCGTAGAAATCCTTGAGATGCACCACGGGAGCTCTGCCGGTATACTTACGGATATATGCTGCGGGCTCTTCGCCGCCGACGTTGACCCAGCAGGTGTCAAGCTCGGTTTGCAGAATGTCTGCAGGAACGGTATCGTAGAGCACCTCGAGGGCGTACTTTCCGTCCAGCTTCATAAATTCAAAATCGTGGTTATGGTAGAGCAGCGAGATACCGAGCTCCTTGGCAACCGCGCCGATCTTGGCAATATTGGCAACCACCTCGGCAAAGTTGGGGCCGTCGGGACGGTGCTCGGGCATCAGGTACGGAACTGCTACGTACTTACAGCCGATGGTAGCGTACTGAGAGAGCACACCGCGGGCATCGGCGACCATATCGACGTAGGGAACGTGTGCCGAAACGGGAACGAGTCCGATCTCCTCGCACATAGCGCGGATATCCTCGGGAGCGTAGCCATACAGGCCGGCAAACTCGACGCCGTCGTAGCCCATCGCCTTGATTGCCTCAAGCGTGCCGCGCAGGTCGCGTGCGGCATCGTCGCGTACGGAATAAATTTGGACAGCAACAGGTAAAGACATTGATGGTTTTCCTTTCCTATCGGGGCGACACATATGTGCGGCTCCCGTTGGTGATCGGAGCGGTCGGAGCACGCTCCTATATCAATATTATATAAGAAATCGCTCAAAAAATCAAGAGATTTTCGCATATTTTTCGGATAAATATTACACGCCCTCCGACGCTGGTGCGAATGGGTACACGGCGGCAAAAAAGTTGTGCATCCATTGACAAACGGTAAGGGAAATGGTATAATAAATACAGAAATTTTCACGCGCTGCCGATGCGGCGGGAAAGGAACTGCTATGAAACATTTGTATCCCCTGAAGCTTTCTTACGTGACGAAATCGCCGCTGTGGGGCGGCACGCGCTTGCTGCAGGGTTGGAATATCGTTGCCGAGGGCAAGGACACGGTGGGCGAGGCTTGGATGCTGACCGTCCGCGAGAAGGACATGAGTGTCATTCAGAACGGGGCGCTTGCCGGCACGCGCATGAGCGATTACATTACAATCTACGGTGGCGGTGTGGTCGGCTCGGCGTACGACGGCGGAGATTTTCCGCTGCTGATCAAGCTGATCGACGCGACTGACCGTCTGTCCGTACAGGTACATCCCGACGATGACTATGCAGCGCGGGTGGAAAATGACCGCGGCAAGACCGAGATGTGGTATATCGTTGAGGCGGACGAGGGTGCGGAGATCATTTACGGACTCAAGGACGGCATGAGTGCGGAGCAGTTCCGCACGGCGGTGCGTGAGGGACGGTTGTCCGAGACCATGCACCACTGCCCTGTCAAGGCGGGAGAGACCTATTTCATTCCCTCCGGCATGCTGCACGCGATCGGTGCGGGCATTCTGATTGCGGAGATCCAGCAGAACTGTGATCTGACCTACCGTGTATACGATTACGAGCGCCGTCAGCCCGACGGCTCGCTGCGCGAGCTGCACGTAGACAAGGCACTTGACGTGACGGTTCCCTTCACCGACGCGGAGGTGGATGCCATTCGCTACGAGGCGGGGGCTCCCGAAAATGCGGCGACGCTGGCGCACTGCCGTTATTTCAAGACGGTCAAGCACGACGTTGAGGGTGCGCAGGCTTTGGTCGTTGACGAGCGCTCCTTCGTTTTCCTGCTGTGTCTTGATGGCGAGGGCTGTGTACGCTACGGCGGCGAGGAGTATCCCATCTGCCGCGGAGAGGGCTACTATCTGCCGGCGGGACTGGGCGAGGTTACGCTTGACGGCGGCATAACGCTGCTCTCGGCACAAATGTAACAAAATAAGTTACCAAAGAACAATCAACCATTTGAAAAACCATCCGCGAATTTTCTACCGATTAAGAAAGGAAGACTCCCACACGGAGCAAGTACACCATGCTGAAAAAGATTTTATGTGTGCTGTTAGCCATGCTCATGCTGCTGCCCCTGGCCACCGGCTGCACGCCCCCCTCTGATATGCCCCCCGATCAGACCCCCGACGAAAAAGAAGAAGCCCAACCGGCGCCAACCGCGCCTGCGCTGACGCTTGCAAAGGACGGCGTCTCCGAGTACGTGATCGTACGCGGCAAGGACGCCTACATCTCCGAGGTCACCGCTGCCACGGAGCTGCAAAAATATTTCAAGCAGATCTGCGGCGCAGAGCTTCCCATTGTCACCGACGACACAGCTCCCGCGGAAAAGGAGATCGTCGTAGGTAAAACTAACCGTGAAAACGACGGTGAGTTTGACCGTGATAAGCTGGGCGAGGATGGTCTGGTCATCAAAACCCGCGATGAAAAGCTGTTTTTGGTGGGTGGCGAGCAGCGTGGCACGCTATACGCCGTGTATGAATTTTTGGAGTCGTATCTCGGTTGCCGCTTCTACACCTCTTCCTTTGAGAAGATCCCTCAAAGCGCAACGATCATCATCAACAGCATCAAAAAGAACGAACAGATTCCCGTTTTCACCATTCGCAATACCTTCTGGTACGATTACACCGTCAATTCTGCTTTTTCCGCCAAGCGCAAGTGCAACGGAAGAAAGTTCACTCCTCTTGACGAGGAATACGGCGGCTCCGCTCGATGGGCAGGCTCTGCCGGCCATACCTTCAGC
The DNA here is from genome assembly GCA_017452545.1 of Clostridia bacterium. Lineage (GTDB taxonomy): Bacteria > Bacillota > Clostridia > Oscillospirales > CAG-272 > SIG644. Next base: position 9,997 of record JAFTME010000072.1, read on the forward strand.
AATCTGTTGGGTCAACCGACCAACAGTCCTCAGCCCTGTCTGACCAACGAGGATATTTTCGAGCAAATGCTGGACGCCGTTTTCCAGCGGTTGGAAGAAAACCCCGGTGCTACCCTGATCTCGGTATCACAAAATGATAACAATCAATACTGCCGTTGCAAGAACTGCGCCGCACTGGAAAAGGAACACGGCAGCTACGCCGGCGTTGTTTTGAACTTTGTCAATCGCATCGCCGAGGAGGTTGCCGCTTACTATCCCGGCGTCATGGTTCACACCTTCGCTTACTTTGAAACCAGCTATGTTCCCACCGGAATTGAGCCGGCCGATAACGTCATGGTTGAGCTTTGCTCTATTCAGGAGTGCTTCCGCCATCCCTTGGAGGACTGTGAGGACTGCCACACCAATCCCTCCGGCAAGCTGTTCAGTGATCTGATCGTCGGCTGGTCGGAAATCTGCGACACCCTTGCCATTTGGGACTACACCACCAACTTCATGCACTATTCGCTCAGCCATCCCAACTTTGAAGTACTGCTGGATAATGCCGCCTTCTTTGCCGATCACAACGTTAAGTATATTTTTGAGCAAGGTACACACTGCGGTCCCGGCGCAGAATTTGATGAGCTGCGCGGCTACCTGATCTCTAAAATCCTGTGGGATCCCTACATGAGCTATTCCGAGCTTGATGCACTGATGGTAGAGTTCATTAACGATTATTACGGACCCGGCGGAGAATATATTTACGAATATATTCAGGTCATGCAGGACGAGTCTGCGGCGAATTGTGTCGGCATTTACGATTCTCCCTACACCGTCTACGAGTGGCCGAGCGTCCGGGATTATCGCGTAGCCACTGCCCTCCCCGACGGCATCATCCCCGATGATCTGCGCGACTATGAATCCGTAGACTGGGTTCCCTACATCAACTGGTATCGCGGCTACGACGAGCCCACTATTCTCTCCGAGGGTGAGCGTCTGTTTGCCCTGGCAATGGAAAAGGCTGAGACCGAGGAGCAAAAGGCACATCTGGATCTGGCATACATTCAGATTATGTACTTACGTTCCTTCTACCTGTCGCGTCAGATGCAGCAAGCCGAGCCGATGGTCAAGAGCATGATGCAGGCACTTTCCAAGGAATACCCCGGTGAATTTACCACGACCGAGCAAAACAAGCTGCAAGCAGCACTGATCAAAGAGGTCAAGCAGCAGGCAAGCGAATATTACGCAAGCTACAATCTGACGCTGGCTGAAGCGGCAATGAACGCCGGTATTCGCCTGCGTGAGTTCCAAGCCATCACGGACACCTCCCGCTTGAAACTGACCAATCTTCCCAACGATTGGTATTGATCGCATACTGAGCAACAAAATTTCAAAGGGGCAACGCATTGCGTTGCCCCTTTTCTTCGTTTGCTTTATTTTAATAGCTCGCGCGTTATCTTATCGTAGCTGCTATGCAGGACGCCGTGCGCATCGCGCAGGTAGCTGCCGCAGACCATGAAGGCGCGGTGCAAGCGGTCGTTCTTCTGCTCGGTCATGAGGATATAGGCGTCGGTCTCCCAGCTGTCGAGGGTATGGTTGGAATTGATATGCATTCGTCTGCCGTCGGCACGCTCGTTGAAATACACGGTTCGCACCGTTCCGTCCGTACGGTCGGTCAGGCGGACGCCGACGACCTCGGGCTGCTCGATCGGCTCGACGCACAGGCGGTCGGCATACTCGTTGAGCAGCACGGCGCTGACGCGGTGATGGACGCGTTGGCGGTCGTCCGAGGTAAAGCTCAGATACGGCACCTCCCACTGCCCATGGTCGGCGTCCTTGGGATGGGTGGTTCCCATATTGGTTGCGAGGTAGCCGGTATGCTCGGTAACGGTGATATTGGAGGGTGTCAGCGCAAAGACACGGGCACGGCTGCGCTCGTTTTGGATATCAACGGTCGTCACGGCGGTATTTTCAACGGTCTGATAGGTGCCATTGAAGTGCAACAGCGATTGCAGCGTGGCGTTCGTATGGCAGAGGACGTCGTCAATGATCAGCAAAATGCCGTCGTCAAGCCAGAGGAAATTACGGTACATACGGCTGCACAGATGGGCAACGGGACCGGTTGCATCTGCCTGAACGTAGGTGATCCCATTTTCGGAATAGGTATCGGTCAGGCTGCCGGGAAATTTACTGCCGCGGATCTGCTCCTCCTCGCGCTGCCCTTTACCGTCGATCAGCAGCACGTTATGGCTATCGTCCTTACGGTAATAGGTGGTATAATAGGGGCTGCCGTAGGAGCAGGCGCCGCTATCGATGAGCAGCGGTATGCCGCGATCGAACAGGACGAAGCTACCGGCGTCGGCGTGGGCGTGGTTCCAGGTATAGCCGCTTTTGACCGCCAGCAGCGTGGCGTCGTTCTCCCACGAGCTGCGGGTGATGGCATAGCCCGAGGCAGGATACAGAGCGGTGCGCGGCAGGCAGGCAAAGCTGCCCTTCCAATCTGCGCGGCTCAGCAGCGAGAGCATATCCTCCTCGTGGGGGGCACGGGCGAGATATGCCTCAACGGCGGGGGTGCTGATGCCAAGCATCGGCAGCCAATGCAGCATACCGTAAATGTTAGCGTCCAGCGCACTATCGCCGAAGTTCAGGAAGGTGACGCTTTCGCGTTCGTTTTTATGGCAGGGATAGGCGAAGGAAAGGATGGCATCGCTCATGCCCTCGGGCAGGGCGGCACGCAGGTCGTCTATCGTGCCAAAATAGCGCTCGGCGTGCCACAGATATTTCAGCAGCTCACCTGTGCCGTAATTAAAGTAGCCGACGCTTTCATAGAACAGGCCCTTTTCGTCATAGTTGGGAACCTTATTGAAAAGGGCACCGCCGCGATACTGCAAAAAGCCGATCAGCGCGCGGTTGATTTCTTCAACCAGCGGTTTCCATTCTGCGTCGGGGATACGGTCGATCAGAGGAAGGAGAGCCACGCCGGCGAGGGCGATACAGACCGACCACCAGTTATGCCCCATGGAGTCCAGGGCATGGATGCGTGTTTCGGGCAGCAGCCAATCCTGCAGCAGCGGCAGGACGCCTTTTTGGTAAATAGTGTTTGCGATGGTATCGCGGTCCTGCTCGGAGAGAATATCATACAGCAGGTCGTAGCCATACGCCAGCTCTACGGCGATACGGGTGGTAGAGAGGTCAGAATGCCACGGCACGTCGCGGTCTTTATTGGAGGGACCGGTCCATGCGGCGAAGGTGCACAGGTGCAGCATGGCTTGGATCAGCTTTTCGGCGCAAGCGCGGTCGCCGTCGATGGCGTAGGCGCTGCCGAGCACGGTCATCAGGCGGTGCAGCTGGGCGCCGACCTCGTAATAATTTCCGTGCTGATTATAGACGCTATTGGCGTATTCCTCGGTCAGAAGTGCCTCCTCAAGGCACTTTTCTTTATTCGCGATCATGGCTTGATAGCGTGTGCGCAGCGACTCGTCATGTTGCAGACGGGAGCGCAGGTCGACAAGCTGTTGGCGGTCAAACGTCAAAAACGGATGCTGAATATTCATGGTCGTCCTCCTCGGTTGCGGCGCGGACAGGCTGCGCCGTTTCTTGGGGCTAGTATAGCATATTTTTGCGGGATTTGCAACCGCTTGGGCATAAAAATAAAGTCGGCAAACGCATGATTTACCGACTTTATTTTTATTCAGGCAGGTAGACGGTAAAGGTACTTCCCTGTCCGGGTGCGCTTTGCACCTCGATCGTACCACCGCAAAGCTTCATGATACGGGCAACCATGGTAAGACCGATGCCGTTACCTTTATCGCTATGGGAGGGATCGCCCTGATAGAACTTTTCAAAGATACGCGACTGCACCTCCTCGCTCATGCCGATCCCGGTATCGGCGATGCGGACAGTACACCCTTGCGCATCTGCGGTCAGGGTGATGCGGACGGTGCCGCCGTCGGGGGTGAATTTGATGGCATTCCCCAGCAAATTGATCCAGACACGCAGAAGCATTTCCTCGTCGAAGCAATATTCGACGGCATCCAACTCGAGCAAAAGCTCGATATTTTTATCCGTCCAATCCTTTTCCAGCAGAAGCACGGTGCGGCGCAGCTGCTCGTCGAGAGAAAAGGTGGTTTTATTGGACACGATGCTTTGATTTTCCAGCTTGGAGAGTGTCAGGACGTCGGTTGCCATATGACTCAAACGATCCGACTCGCTGATGATGATGCCGAGGTATTCTCTTTCCTGCTCGGGGGAAAGTCCGCCGAGCTGAAGCTGACGCGCGAAGCCGCGAATGGAGACGATGGGGGTTTTGAATTCGTGAGAAAAATTATTGATGAAGTCGTTGCGGAACAGCTCAATACTGCCGAGCTCCTGTGCCATATGGTTAAAGCTGCGCTGCAGCTCGCCGATCTCGGTTTGCTTGGTATACTCGGGCAACGGCTCGCGGACGCGGACGTCAAAGTTACCCTGCGACACCTCTTGCATGGCGAGAATGACCTCCTGCAACGGGCGAATGACCCAACGGATGGCAAACACAGCGAAGAAGATACCGAAGATCCAGGAGACTGCCAGCACAGAAAGGATCTTGACGGTTGGCAGGTCCAGGTGCCCGGGTGCCCAATCGAACAAGCCGAGAATGGCGAGCACGGCAGAGGTACAAAGTCCCGAAAGCAGGATGATGGCAAAGAAGGTCAGCAGCAAGCGGAAGCGTATGGTTCTGGTTGCTTTCATGCCTTGATCACCGCCTTATAGCCGAGTCCGCGCACGGTCAGGATCTCAAAGGCGTCGGTGGCGCGGAAGCGGTCGCGCAGGCGGCTGATATGTACGTCGACGGTGCGCTCGTCGCTCTCACTTTCCATATCCCAGATCTCGTCCATCAGCTGGCGGCGTGTAAAGATCTTATTCGGATAAGAGAGCAGTTTATAGAGCAGCAAGAATTCCTTTTGCGGCATTTCAAAGCGCTCACCGTCCATTTCCGCGCTGACTGCATCGTAATACAGTGTGACGTTTTTGACGGTCAGCTTGCGCTCATTGACGATGCGGGAGCGGCGCAGCAGCGCATGGATACGCAGCACCATTTCCTCCTCGTCGACGGGCTTGACCATATAGTCGTCGATGCCGATGCGGAAGCCATGGCGTTTATCCTCACGCGTTTCCTTGGCGGTGACCATGAGCATGGGGATGGTCGAGCCGCCGGAGCGGATGATCTCAGTCAGTTCAAAGCCGTCCATATGCGGCATCATGATATCGGTAACGATCAGGTCGATATGCTTTCGCTCCAGCACCTCAAGCGCTTCCCTGCCGCTGCCTGCGACCTGCGTTTGAAAGCCTGAGCGCTCCAGCACGGCACACATCAGCCGTCTGGTATTGATATCGTCCTCTACTACTAAAATCTGGAACAAGGTGTTCTCTCTCCTTTTTTGGGATTTACAGTCATATTATAACGCGCAAATGTGAACTCAATATCAAATTCAACCAAAAAAGTAAAAAATTATCGTTTAAAAAAGCATTCGGGGCTGCCCCACGCAGGTGAGGCAGCCCTTTTTTTACATATGAATGCGAGTATTGTTCGATTAGTCTGCAGTCAAACCGGAACGCTCGATACCCTGTACCAGGAAGTTCTGGCAGAACAGGTAAAGAATGACCAGCGGAGCGATAATAACCAGACCGCACGTGTTACGAATTGCAGCGTAGAACAGGGACTGTCCTGCGTAATCCGTCTTAAGCGATGCGGGAATATTAACGATCTTAACCAGCAGGTTGGTCTTGGTAGACGTAAAGAACATCGTCGTGTAGAAGTCATCGGTCCACTGCCAGCAGAATGCGAACAGGAACACGGTGATCATCATCGGCACGGACAGCGGGAGGATGATCTGGAGGAAGGTGCGGAAGGTGTTTGCACCGTCCAGGTAAGCAGACTCCTCGAGTGCATCCGGAACGCCGGTGAAGAACTGACGCAGCATGTAAATGTACAGACCGTTCTTGAACGCCAGGCCCGTCAGGGAGAGGACGATCAGAGGCCAGTAGGTATTACAGAGGTTCAGACCCGTTGCCGTCCAGATCTCGGCGATCTTACCGGTTTCGGGGATAACGTCGATCACGCCCTCAAGGAAGGTATGGCCGAACACGGTAAATCCACCGCCGGCGAGGAAGCCGAAGATACCGAAGATATCAAAGTAACGGAAGCTCATGAACATCGAGAGCTGCAGCGTCTGGTGAGGAATGATCATGGTCAGCATGACCAGCATGAACAGAAGCTTGTTGCCCTTGAAACGGAACTTTGCAAAACCGTATCCAATCAAGCTACAGATGAAGGTCTGGATCAGAGCCGTGCTGAAAGAGAGGAAGAAGGTGTTGCGAAGTGCTGTCCAATAACCCAGCTCGCTGAGAACGGCTTTATAGGTTTTCAGCGTGAAGTTCTTGGGAATCAGGCGGACCGTTACGTCAACGAAGTCCTCCTGGCCCATGAAGGAGCTGGCGATCTTGGTAAAGAAGGGGAACAATACGACGTATGCGATACCGATCAGCAGGCACAGACGGAAGATGTACCAAACGACATTCTTCAGGAAGTACATGGAGAGGAATTTCGCCTTGAGACGTTCTTTGAGA
>JAFTME010000073.1 GCA_017452545.1 Clostridia bacterium
AAACCTTTTTGCAAAAAGGTTTTCCCCACTCATATATTATCGCTTATATATTATCGCTTAAATACAACCCTGACGGTCTTTCCTGCGGGAACGAACACCTTTTCGAAGCCGATCAGGTGGACGTCGGGCGCAGGCGCATATCTGAGGACGGCATACGCGGTATCGACGGCGCCGACGTTTGCCACGTCCACGGTACACTCGTCGATCCAATGCTCCTCGATCTGCGAGTAGGTCAAGCCCTCGCCGAAGCGGAAGACGGGCTCGCCCTCGAAGTAGCGATAGGTGCGGTTTTTCATGGAATAGTCCGCAAAATCGGGCAGATCATCAACGCTGCGGTAGAAGGTGACGGGAAGTCTGCCGCTGGGGCTGACGTCACCGAACAGCACGTCGGCGAGGGCGTGTCCGCCCTCGGCACCGGGATAGAATTGCTGAATGACCGCTGCGCAATTCTCCTTCATGTCGGACAGATCGATGCAGGAGCCGCTGACGTTGACGAACACGATGGGCTTGCCCAGCGCCTTGATCTCCTCGTAAAGCGCAAGCTGGCAGCGGGGCAGATTGAGCGTCGCCTTGTCGCCGACGGCAAGTCCCTCGGCGTTGAGCGTGCCCTCCTCGCCCTCAAGCACGGCGTCAAGGCCCATGCACATAACGACCACGTCGCTGCGCTTGGCTGCGATCAGTGCCTCGCGGGTGTTGACCCCCGAGTCGTCGTCCTGCGTGTCGCGGAACAGATGGCAGCCCTTGGCGTAGGTCACCTTGCCGCAGCAGGCCTCGCGAATACCGGCGAGCAGCGTCGTGTACTGATCCGCCGTGCCGCAGTAGTTGGCGAGCAGCAGATCGTAGGACGAGGCGTTGGGGCCGATGACCGCAACGCGGGTGTCCTTGGCAAGCGGCAGAATGCCGTCGTTCTTGAGCAGAACGATGGACTCCTGCGCCATCTTGCGGTTGAGCAGACGGTGATCCTCACAGGCAACGACGTCATAGGGAATGGCATCGTATTCGCAGTCGTCGGCAAACATGCCCAAGCGATAGCGCGCGGTAAACAGACGAATGACCGCCTCGGTGATGGTCTCCTCGGTGATCAGCCCCTCGGCAACCGCCACCTTGAGCGCGTCGTAAGCGTTGCCGCAGTTCATCTGGCAGCCGTTGTTGACGGCAAGCGCCGCACTCTCGGCGCGGGTGTTGGTCACCTTGTGGTTGGCGTCGATGTCGCAAATGGCGCCGCAGTCGGATACGACGTAGCCGCCGAAGCCCCACGCGCCGTACAAGATGTCCTGCAGCAGTGTCTTGGAGCCGCAGCAGGGCTCGCCGTTGGTGCGGTTGTACGCACCCATGACCGATGCGGGATCGGCGTTGTCGATGCAGTACTTGAACGCCCAGAGGTAGGTATCTTGCATATCCTGCTCGCTGACAACAGCATTGAAGCCGTGGCGCTGCGATTCGGGACCGCTGTGCGCAGCGAAATGCTTCAGACAAGCGTCAACGCGGCGGTATTTGCCCTCACCCTGCATACCGTTGACAAAGGCGGTGCCCATGCGACCGGTCAGATAGGGATCCTCGCCGTAGGTCTCGTGACCGCGTCCCCAACGAGGATCACGGAAAATGTTGATGTTGGGCGACCAGCAGGTCAAGCCCTGATAGCGCTTGGTGTCGCCGAACTTTTTGTACTCGTTGTATTTGGCGCGGGCCTCAATGGAGATGACCTCGCCAACCTGACCGAGCAGATCGGAGTTGAAGGAGGCAGCCATGCCGATCGCCTGCGGGAATACGGTTGCCGTCCCGGAGCGGGCGTAGCCGTGCAGTGCCTCGTTCCACCAGTTGTAGCCGGGAATGCCCAAGCGCTCAATGGCGGGGGCGGTGTGCTGCATCTGCGAGATCTTTTCAGCCAGCGTCATTTTGCCGACCAGCTCGGTGGCAAGTGCGCGGCATTTTGCTTGCATTTCGGGATTTTTCATGCCGTTGTTCTCCTTTTATCGATTGGTGTCCGCGTCGGCAAGCTCGTGGCATATGCCGCGCAGCGACGCATAGGTCTTGTGATACAGGCGGTAGTAGGGCTCGTAGGCAGCGGCGCTGTCTGCGATCGGTGCCTGCTCGGTGCGAACGCGAATGACCGCATCACACGCCTCGGGAACAGAGGGATAAACCCCTGCGCCAACGCCGGCAAGCAATGCCGCGCCCAGCGCACCGCCGTCGTTGGAGGCAGCCGTGCGAACGGTGCAGCCCAGAACGTCGGCAAGCATCTGCCGCCACAGCGGGCTGACCGCGCCGCCGCCGCACGCCATCATGTATTCGGGCTGTGCCACACCTGCCGCGCTGAACAACGTCAGACAGTCGCGCAGCGAATAGGTCACGCCCTCCATAACCGCGCGCAGGCAATGTGCGCGGGTGTGAGAGGCAGAAAGACCGATCCACGCACCGCGCGCGAAGGGATCAAGATGCGGCGTGCGCTCGCCCATCAGATAGGGTAGGAACAACAGGCGGTTGGCACCGACGGGAATATCGGCAGCCTCGTCGTCCATGATCTTGTATACGTCAACGCCCTGTGTATCAGCCGCCTGCTGCTCTGCCGCGCAGAAGCAGTCGCGGAACCAACGCAACGAGAGTCCTGCCGCCAGCGTGACGCCCATGACGTGATACTCACCGGGAACGGCGGCGCAGAAGGAATGGATGCGTCCGTCGGGATCGACGCGCAGCTCCTTGCAGTGTGAAAATACCACGCCGCTGGTGCCGATGGTGGTAAAGCCGTAGCCGTCGCGCACGGCACCGCAGCCAACCGCAGCGGCTGCATTGTCGCCCGCACCGCCGACAACGACCGTGCCCTCGCGCAGTCCCGTCAGCGCAGCGACTGCGCTCGTGATACTACCCGTCACCTCGCAGGACTCGTAAACGTCAGCAAGCAGCGCGCGGTCGATGTCAAGCGCCTGTAGCACCTCGTCCGACCAATCGCGCTTGGCAATGTCCAGCAGCTGCATTCCCGACGCATCGGATACGTCGGTGGCGAGTGCGCCGGTCAGGCGGTAGCGGATATAGTCCTTGGGCAGCAGAATGTGGCGGCATTTTTGGTAGATCTCGGGCTCGTTGTTGCGGACCCAGAGGATTTTAGAGGCAGTAAAGCCGGTCAACGCGGGAGATTTGGTGATTTCCATCAAGCGCTCGGCGCCGACGCGAGCGGTGATCTCCTCGCACTCGGCAGCGGTACGTCCGTCGCACCAGATGATGGAGCGGCGCAGAACGGCGCCGCCCTCGTCGAGCATGACAAGGCCATGCATCTGACCGGACAGACCGATACCGACAACGTCGGCGGCATCAACGCCCGGTGCTGTGAGTACGGTGCGCAGACCTTCGACGGTTGCCTGCCACCAGTCCTCGGGGTCTTGCTCTGCCCAGCCGTTGTGCGGCTGGTAGAGGGGGTATTCTGCAGTGTGAACGGCAAGGCGGGTGCCGTCCTTGGTATAAATGGCGGTTTTGGTACCGGAGGTGCCGATATCGATACCGATGAGTAAGCGCTGAGACATAAGATTCTCCTTTCGGTTAGGAATTTTTCGGGAGATAAACTTAGCAGAGCCACAATAAAAAATCTTTGCTTTCAATCCGGCTCCGCTTCTCTGTTTTCGCCGTCCTTTTTGAGGCGGCGAAAGCGAAGTTTTTTCTATTTAGCAACCGCGTGCGGATCAGCCGATGCGGAGCGTCGGCGTTAGCACGCGACATCGGGGGTACTTAGGGGAACACCCCTAAGTCGGCTTTTTGGTACTTTTTGTCCGACGACAAAAAGTACATAACAGGTTGCTCTGTAGAGAGGTTTGTTCGCTCTTTCTTCATTTGTAAAAGGTTTTTAGAAAGCAACGATAGAACTGCAAACATAGTTTTCTTGGGAAAGAACTTAATGTTCCTTTTTCTCGTCAGCGAAAAAGGAACCGAAAAAGCTGACTTAGGGGCTGCCGCCCCTAAG
>JAFTME010000074.1 GCA_017452545.1 Clostridia bacterium
GGCAACCCCCGAGGATACTCGCCATCACGAGGAAAATAAAAACCGCGAGATGGAGGCATTCCGCATCTGTCAGGAAAAGATCGCCGCTCACGGACTGGATATGAAGCTGGTCGAGGCGGAGTTCACCTTTGATAATACCAATCTGCTCATTTATTTCACCTCGGCAGGTCGCGTTGATTTCCGCGAGCTGGTCAAGGATCTGGCAGGTGTGTTCCGCACTCGTATCGAGCTGCGCCAGATCGGTATCCGTGACGAGGCAAAGATCCTCGGCGGACTTGGCACCTGCGGCAGACCCCTGTGCTGCGCCAGCTTCCTTGCCGACTTCGTTCAGGTGTCCATCAAAATGGCAAAGGAGCAAAACCTGTCACTCAATTCCACAAAGATCTCGGGCTGCTGCGGCAGACTCATGTGCTGCCTGCGTTACGAGTCGGATACCTACGAGGAGGCGATCCGCCTGACGCCGCCGGTCGGCTCGTTGGTCGAAACGCCCGACGGACAGGGCAGCGTGACCTCCACCGTTCCGCTGCGCGGTATGGTAACAGTGCGCTTTGGTGATCAAGCAGATGCCGACAGCAAGACCTATCACCGTGACGATATCCGCGTGCTGCAGCGCGCTTCTCGCCACGAAGAGGAATAAAAATCCCGCTTTTCCAAAAAATAATGCCTTTTTTACGAAAAATATGCGATAAATTTTCAAAAAGAGGTTGCAAAATTTCAAAAATATGATACAATAGTGGTATCACATAAATGGAGGTACATTCCCATGGCATACAAGATTTCCGACGATTGCGTAGCATGCGGCGCTTGCGCTGAGGCATGCCCCACCTCTGCTATCTCTGAGGGCGACGGCAAGTATGTGATCGATGCAGACACCTGCGTTGATTGCGGTTCTTGTGCAGACGCTTGCCCCGTTGATGCTCCCAAGGCTGAGTAATCACGGCAAGATGCAGACGCGCGGTCTGTGACCGTGCAAAAAACCACATACGGTTCAGCGGAGCCCGGCGTGTTGCCGCGCTCCGCTTTTTCATACCACCGCTTGCACTTGCCCTGCAAGCAAGGAAAGGAAGCTCTTTTGATGTGTACCCCGTTTGTGCTCGGTGAGGACGAGCGCCTGGACGAGATCAACGCGCAGCTGCGCCTGATCCAAAAGAAAAACGGTCTGACCTTCGGTACGGACGCCTATCTTCTCTCCGCCTTTGTCCGACCCGCACCGCATGATCGCGCCGTCGATCTCGGCAGCGGTACGGGCGTCATTCCCCTGCTGCTGACCGCAAGACAAAAGATCGCATACGCCTGTGCCATCGAGATCCAGCCCGCCTTTGCCGCGTTGATCGCGCGCAACGTCGCGCTCAACGATCTGACCGATCGTATCACACCTCTGTGTGCCGACGTGCGTGAGGTCTGCCCGCAGCAGCTGCCGTGGGCAAAGGAGGCGGATATCGTAACCGCCAATCCACCCTATATGCGAACGGATAGCGGCGCGCGCAACCGCGCTGATGAAAAATATATCGCACGCCACGAGGTCGCGGGCGGCATCGACGATTTCTGTGCTGCCGCAGCGCGCCTGCTTCGCTCGGGGGGGCTGTTTTATTCCGTCTGGCGTCCCGATCGCCTCAGCGCGCTGATGGCGTCCATGGCACGCCACCGCCTTGAGCCTAAGCGCATGGTGTTCGTCCATGCCGACGAGCAGTCCGAGCCGTCCATGGTGCTGACCGAGGCAAGACTTGACGGCGCCCCCTCGCTCAAGATTCTGCCCCCGTTGTTTCTGCATAGCAGCGAGAGCCGCGGTGACCGCAGCCGCCCGCTGACGCCCCGCGCGCAAAGCATCTATGACAGCATGCGCTTTTGCGAGTGACCTCCGTTCGGAAAACGATCCAAAGGATGATTGATATATATGGAAAATACCAAACGAATTCTCAGCTTTACCCGTCGCGCCGTCGATGATTACGGCATGATCCGCGAGGGCGATAAGATCGCCGTCGGCGTGTCTGCCGGTAAGGATTCGCTGACGCTGCTGGTCGCGCTGGCACAGCTTCGCCGCTTTTATCCCATCCCCTTTGAGCTGTGTGCCATCACGGTCGATATGGGCTTTGCGGGCGGAATGGATTTTGATCCCATCCGCCGCTTTTGTGAGCAGCTGGACGTTCCTTATCACGTCGTACCCACCGAGATCTATAAGATCATTTTCGAGGTGCGACAGGAAAGCAACCCCTGCTCCCTGTGCGCCAAGATGCGCCGAGGTGCCCTCAATAACGCCGCCAAGGAGTTGGGCTGTACGACGGTTGCCCTCGGTCACCATTTCGACGACGTGGTCGATACCTTTATGCTCAACCTGTTTTTTGAGGGAAGAGTCGGCTGCTTTCAGCCCGTGACCTATCTCTCCCGCATCGACCTTCACGTCATTCGCCCCATGCTGTATATGCCTGAAAAGGATATCCGCTATTTTGCTTCTCATACCGAGCTGCCGGTCATCAAATCCCCCTGTCCCGCCGATAAAAACACGGAGAGGGAAGAGATGAAGCAGCTGCTCTCCTCGCTCGAGAAAAAATATCCCGGATTGCGCTACCGTATCTTCGGTGCCATCCAGCGCGGCGAGATCGACGGCTTCCATCTGCCGAAGGGCGGACGCATGCCCGCGCAAAAGGATTACGGGCAGGAAGAATAACAGCGGTGCCCCAAGAAATCTTGTGGGCACCATTTTTTACACGGTAATCCAACTGCAGGTTGGATGAGGACACGGGAGATCAAACCAATGCGTTGTTGATTTCCGGGGGTATCGTATGATAGAATAAGAGCGTAGCTACACATGCTTGCCTTATAGGAAGAAAGGATGGTTTTATATGAAAATAAATGAACAAATAGCCGCTTTGAGAAAGAAAAAAGGCGTAACTCAGGAGCAGCTGGCAACCGTGCTTGGCGTGACCAACCAATCCGTTTCCAAATGGGAGTCAGGACAGTGCTGTCCGGATATCGGGCTGCTGCCTCGCCTTGCTGAATATTTTGACGTGACGATCGATGCGCTGTTTGGTCTTGCCGAACCCAAACAGAAGGAAAACATATATGACCGCTTGGATAGAACGCCGCTTTTACACCAGGCGCTTATCATCGCAGCCGATAAGGGCGGTGTCAGCACGGCGATGCTGCAGCGGCGCTTGTCGATTGGTTACCAGCAAGCAAAGGCGCTGATCGAAGAATTGATCGTACTGGGATATGTCGAGTCGGCGGATGAGAACGGACTGCACCGTACCACGACCCGAGAAGGCTGTCCACCCGCACTGGCAGACCGTTTGCAAGAGGGATATCTCGAAAAGGTGAAGGGTGCATCTTTGGTAGATGCACGACGGCTGCTGCTTTCTATGACGTTTACTGCCCACGTGGCGTATTATTGTGCCGCACAGAATGCACTGGAAACGATGGATAGCGGTATAGAGACAGCACTTGCCGGCAAATGGGGCTATTCTGCCATCTGCGAGCCTGAATTTACGACAGTCCTGCGCGGGCAATCGGCATTTTATTCTACCAATCACGCGCTGGACTTTTCTGATGTGCGGATTGCCAGTATCTGCAGTCTTCTAAAGACACTCTCCGATCGAAAAAATCTGAGAGTGCTCTCCGCGCTTTACGCGCTGACCGTTCATGCGGAGGACGCCTATGCTGAACTTGACAGCATTTCTGAAACATGCGGACTTTCCCCGGAAGCGGTTTTGACAAGACTTGAGGAAGATCTGTTGGCTCACGTTAGCACAAAGGAGAACGCTTGGCGTATTCGAGGTGAAAGCATGGCGATATTGCCTATCATTTCTCTTCTGCATTATTGAAAACAGCAAAAAACAGTATTACCTAAAAATGCAAAAATATCCCATTATGTGTGAACCGCAGCGGGATTTTTGCGACTATATGTGTGTCGACAAAAGAAAGGGAGTGGATCCACTTGGATGCGGAGCATCAGAAAATTTTAGATCACTATGATGCACTTGCCCGCATGGCGCGTGCCCGATGCATCTCGCAGACGGAGGCGGAGGACCTGGTCGCCGACACCATGCTTGCCGCTTTTTCCTATCTGCATCGCGGCGGTGTCATCGAGCACCCGAAAAGTTGGCTTGCCAACACGCTGATGCATCTGCACAACAGTGCGTTGCGGCGAAAATACCGTGATCCCGTGGTGGTGGGACTGGATGCGCTGGGCGATATGGCAGACGAGGACGACGAGGACGAGGCGTATTCGCATAGCGAGGAGGCGGCGGAGGTACGGCGCGTGCTCAACGACCTGGCAAGCACGACACGCTCGGTGCTTATCCGTTACTACTATAACGGGCAAAGCGTTGCCGAGATCGCGGAAGCGCTGGGCATCCCGGAGGGTACGGTCAAGAGCCGCCTTCATGCGGGACGGGTGCAGGTGAAGAAAGGACTGAAACAAATGGAACAGAAAAAGTACCCTCTGGCGGCAACGCTGGAGATCGTTTGGAGTGGCAGAGAAGGGCAAAACGGTGAGCCGACCTCCTTGGTTGAAGGCGATCTGATCGCGCAGAATTTACTGCTGCTGGCGTATCACGCACCCGTGACGGTGTGTGAGCTGGCGGATATGATTGGCATCCCCACCGTCTACATCGAGCCCATCGTAAAAAAGCTGACCGACGGTGAGCTGATGACGCGTACCGAGGGCAACCGCTATTACGCCGACTTCGCTATATTCACGCCCGAGGATGCAATGTCGCGCTTCGACGGACAGCTTGCCTATGCGAAGCAGCATTTTGAAGAATTTTGGTGTGCGCTCGGCAGCATGACGGACGACCTGCGAGCCCTGCCGTACACAGCGGGGCTGAACGAGCGACAAAAGCAAAAGCTGGAGCGCTACGCCGTGCTGCATGCCCTGCAGAAATTTATCATCGGAATGACGGCAGACGGGAAAATTCAAGCCCCCGAACGGCGCGATGGCGGTCGTTGGATCGCTCACGGGTGGAGTACCCCCGCCGAATACGACTGGACAGAGCATCGGGAGAAGAGCAACTGGTGCGTGCTGGGCGGCCACCGTACCAACTGGAAAAAGGCAGACTTTTTCGGTACAAGCGAGCTGTCTTTGTGCGAATTCGATACCCCTTTTTGGGATCATCCTAACCGATTCGCCGTTGGCGCGGGCTATCGCCATTACTTTGACGGCATCGCACAGCTGCTTTGGTGCGTGGAGAAGGGCATTGACCCCAGTGAGGCGGGAATTCACAGCGCACTGATCGAGTCGATTCCAAAGTATGTCGAGCATACGGGATTGCTCGTCCGCGAGTGCGGTGTGCTGAAGGTGGATATTCCCGTGATGGATAAGGCAACCTTCCGTGCGCTGCTCGGCAGAATCGATGGCGCAGTGAGTGAATTGCGCCGACTGCTGAAGGATTCGTTTGATGGCTTTTTGAAGGGAAGTGCCGTTCGGCTGCCCGCACATTTGACCGGTGTTCCGCGTGACCTTTTATATATGCCCGCGACGGCATATATCGCCATGGCGGTGGTGCGTGAGGCACACGCGCGCGGACTCCATATGCAGGGCGTGGACTATTGCTGCCCGCCGGTCATTCTCGTCTATGAAAAAAAGCCTGACTGAGGGCAATTTACACAAAAACGAGCCCTTGCTTTTGTAAAAATTCTCCAAAACTCGGCTTGACTTTCCACCGCAAAAGGAATATAATGTCACAGGATTGGCGAGTAGCCGATCCTGTGATTTTTGATAATGCCCCCACCTGTGGGGAAGGAGCTTATAATGGAAGTTTTATTCAGTATATCCTTGGCGCTTGTCGCGGGTCTGCTTGCGTCCCGTGTGGTCAAGCCGCTGAAATTGCCTGCCGTCACGGGCTATCTGATCGCCGGTATTCTTATCGGCCCGTACTGCCTCGGACATTTGAATTTGCCCGAGGGCTTTGATGTGATCGGCATGCTGCATACGACAGAGGGCGTTGAGCAGCTGGGCATCATTTCCAAGGTGGCGCTCGGCTTTATCGCCTTTGCCATCGGTACCGAATTTGAAATTAAGAACCTAAAAAAGATCGGCAAGCAGGCAACCGTCGTTGGTATTCTGCAGGCAGTCGTTACCATGATCGTGGTGGATGCCGCGCTGATCGGTCTGCATTTTCTGCTCGGAGAGGATCGCTTCCCGCTCTCCGTTGCCATCATTCTCGGCGCCATCGCAACGGCGACCGCACCCGCGGCTACGCTGATGGTCGTCAAACAGTATAAGGCAAAAGGTCCGCTGACCAATATCCTGCTGCCCGTTGTCGCGCTGGACGACGCTGTTGGCCTTGTGGCGTTTGCCGTTTCCTTTGGTGTGGCACGTGCCCTGCAGAGTGGTAAGGTCGATCTCGTTTCCATGCTGGTCGAGCCGTTGGTCGAGGTGGTAGGCTCGCTCATTCTGGGCGCACTTCTCGGCGCGCTGTTTACCTGGGTGGAGAGCTTCTTCCAGTCCAATTCCAAGCGCCTTTGTCTGTCCCTGACCTTCGTTCTGATGAGCGTTTCGCTCTCCATGCTGAAGTTTGAGATCGGCGAGGTCCACGTTGGCTTTTCCTCGCTGCTGGTTTGCATGATGCTGGGTACGGTGTTCTGCAATATCTGCAAGCACGCCGACGAGCTGATGGAAAAGACCGACAAATGGACCATGCCCATCTACATTCTGTTCTTTGTTCTGAGCGGTGCCGAGCTGGAGCTTTCGGTGCTGACCAGCGGCATCGTCGTACTGATCGGTGTCGTATATATTCTGTTCCGTTCGTTGGGTAAATACGTCGGCGCTTATTCCAGCGCCAAGATGACCGGCTGTAACGATAACATCGTCAAATACCTCGGTATCACGCTGCTGCCGCAGGCAGGCGTTGCGCTGGGAATGTCTATCACCGTTAAGGAGATCATGGGCGCTGCAGAGGGCTCCTTGGTGCGTAACATCATTTTGTTCTCCGTGCTGATCTACGAGCTGGTCGGACCGCTGCTGACCAAGATCGCACTGACGCGTGCGGGCGACATCGTATCCAAAGAGGAATATCACAAAAGACTGAGTGTGGCAGAGGCATTTGCGGATGAGCCGGACGAGGAGGATGCTCCCGTTCCGGCCGAGCAATCTGCCGCAAAATAAAGAAAAACATCCGCAAAAAGAGGGGAAAACCTGCTTTTTGCGGATTTTTTTCAAATTATATGTGACTTTTTTTGATTTTCTCTTGATAATCTTCGCATTTTGTGGTATAGTAAAGGTTGGTAAAATTTATCATAAAGAAAGGCGGTTATAACCATGACCTACAATAAGAAATCCATTGAAGACGTCGTAATTGCTGCGGGTACCAAGGTATTCGTTCGCTGCGACTTCAACGTTCCCTCCAAGGACGGCGTGATCACCTCCGACAAGAGAATCGTCGAGGCTCTGCCCACCATCAAGTATCTGCTTGAAAAGGGCGCAAAGGTAATCCTGTCCTCCCACATGGGCAAGCCCCACAACGTATTCACCCCCAACTTCAAGCTCAACAAGAAGGAGCTGGCAAAGATCGCAGAGCTGCCCGAGGCTGAGCAGGAGGCTGCAAAGGCTGAGGCAATCGAGAAGGCAAAGAAGGACGTTAAGAAGTTCTCTCTGAAGATCGTTGCCGACAAGCTCAACGAGTATCTGGGCGGCAAGGTTGCTTTCGCTACCGACACCATCGGTGAGGATGCAAAGGCAAAGATCGCTGCTATGGAGAACGGCACCGCAGTGCTCATCGAGAACGTTCGCTTTGACGCTCGCGAGGAGAAGAACGATCCCGAGTTTGCAAAGGCTCTGGCTGACCTGGCAGGCGAGGGTGGTCTGTATGTCAACGATGCGTTCGGTACGGCTCACCGTGCACACGCTTCCACCGCAGGTGTTGCAGCATATCTGCCCGCAGTTTGCGGCTACCTGATCGGCAAGGAGATCGGCGTTATGGGTAAGGCTCTGGCAAACCCCGACCGTCCCTTCGTTGCAATTCTTGGCGGCGCAAAGGTTTCCGACAAGCTCAACGTTATCAACAACCTGCTGACCAAGGTTGACACCCTGATCATCGGAGGCGGTATGGCTTACACCTTCCTGGCTGCTAAGGGCTACGGCGTCGGCAACTCTCTGCTTGACTCCGAGAAGATCGACTACTGCAAGGAGATGATGGCAAAGGCTGAGGCAAACGGCGTAAAGCTGCTGCTGCCCGTTGACACCACCATCGCTGCTTCCTTCCCCAACCCCATCGACGCTCCCATCGACGTGACCGTCGTTGACGCTGACAAGATCCCCGCTGACATGGAGGGTCTGGACATCGGTGACAAGACCATGGCTCTGTATGCTGACGCTGTCAAGAGCGCAAAGACCGTTGTTTGGAACGGTCCTATGGGCGTATTCGAGAACCCCACGCTGGCAAAGGGTACCATCGCTGTTGCTGACGCTATGGCTGCATCCGAGGCTACCACCATCGTCGGTGGCGGCGACTCCGCTGCTGCTTGCGAGACGCTCGGCTACGCAGATCGCATCACCCACATCTCTACCGGTGGCGGCGCATCTCTCGAGTTCCTCGAGGGTCTGGAGCTGCCCGGCATCGCTTGCCTGCAGGATAAGTAAGAGGATGCGGGGCGCTGCCCCACACCCCGCGTAAAAAACATTTTGAAAAAATGTTTTTAAGAATTTACAAAAACATTTGGGAAAAGAATTTAATATAAAA
>JAFTME010000075.1 GCA_017452545.1 Clostridia bacterium
AATATCATCCTCGCCCGAACCTCCGACGACGGCAACACGGTATGCGGCAACGTCGGGTGCGCCTATGGTCACTGCGGTACAGCCCAAAACCTTGGCGACGTGAGCGGCAAATGCCTCGGCAGGCATGGGCGCGGGAAGGTTACCCACTCTGCCGACGGGATACTCCTCGCAGCCGAAGGCTGTGATCTGTGACAGCCCAAGCGCGGCAGCAAGACGGTCGTTCACACCGTCCATGGCATCCAGCGCCGTGTGATAGGACAGCGCGGTGATGCCGTGGCGGCATAGCTTGATCAGACGGCGGGCGATGATATCATCGGGGGTAAGATGCTTGATGCCCTTGAAGATCAGCGGATGGTGAGAGACGATGGCATCGTAGTCGTGTTCGATCGCATGAGCGACGGCATCGTCTGTGATGTCCAGCACGAGCAGCACACGGCGAACGGTGCGTGCGGGCTCGGGCAGGCACATGATGCCATCGTTATCCCAGTCACATGCCATGCACGCAGGGATTTTATCGCGCAGCGCGCAGGAAAGCTCATAAGCAGTCATATGGAAGAGGTACCTCCGTTCAAATAATCGGTCAGCGCCGCGATCATGGCATCCTCTGCGGAGGTGTCGGGGTTGACACCGCGCAGCTTGCCGTCACGGGCGGCGGTAAAAATAGCGAGCTGACGTCGCGCGGTCTCCAATACTGTGGCATCGCGGCGGGCGAGATTGTGTTCGCCCATGAGCAAGGCAAGTGGGGAAAAGGCGCGACAGGTGCCGTCGTACTCGGCGCAGATGATCTGGTAGGGGCGATCGACCATGGCAATCGCCTCGTCGCGGATACAAAAGCCGTGTTGTCCGAGGTAATCGCGCAGGTCGCTCTGGCGAGACATGGGCTGCAGGATCAGACGAATGGATGCGTCCTTGACCCAGGGGGCTTCGTCGAGAATACGGGCGATCATTTCGCCGCCCATGCCGAAGATAATAATATCGGTCGGGTGATACGCCTCGACGCCGTGCAGACCGTCAGTGCAGAGAACAGCGGCGCGGTCGTCGCCAATGCCGGCGGCTTGCAGATGCTCTGCCGCACAGGCTGCGGGCCCCTTATGAATATCGGATGCAACGGCAAAGCTGCAGCGGTTTTGCAGCAGCAGAGCCAAAGGAATATAGGCGTGATCGGTACCGATGTCGGCAACGACACCGCCTCTGATATAGTCAAGCGCACAGGCAAGGCGAGCATCCAAACGCGGAGGCTCGGGTGCACGGTGCTGTGCTGTAGTCGGCTTGAGAGAAATGCGGATGTTGGCGGGAGCTTTCATGAGGGTGCCCTTTCTCGTTCTCATTGGTGGATAACGCACAAGGCGGGAGGATAACAACCCTCCCGCCTTACGCGATGGATGCTACCGGGATGCCGGTTAAGCCTTCTTTTCGAGGAATGCGTTGATCTTGGCAATCAGTGCATCAGCGTCGGTGCCGTGCACCTCGCAAGCGTCTGCGATGGACTCGCCGCGGGATGCGGGGCAGCCCAGGCAGTGCATGCCGATCTCAAAGAAAAAGGGAGCGGTATCGGGAGCGGCGTCCAGAACGTCACCGATGATGGAATCCTTGGTTACTTTCATGATGTTTATCCTTTCGAGTTTCGTCGGGGAAAGCGTTGCTTTCAAACCCGCCTACCTTATTATATATCCAAAGGTGCGCCCTGTCAAGCAAAATACCCTAATTTTTATAAAAATAAAAAATTTAAAAAAATTTTCAAAAAGGGGTTGACAAATGGAAAACCTTGTGTTATAATATGCAAGTCGCTGCGAGAGCGGTGGCAAACGGAAGCATAGCTCAGTTGGGAGAGCATCTGCCTTACAAGCAGAGGGTCATAGGTTCGAGCCCTATTGTTTCCACCATTCGGCCTGGTAGTTCAGTTGGTTAGAACGCTAGCCTGTCACGCTAGAGGTCAGGGGTTCGAGTCCCCTTCAGGTCGCCATTTTGCCTCTGTAGCTCAGTTGGTAGAGCAGGGGACTGAAAATCCCCGTGTCGTTGGTTCGATTCCGACCGGAGGCACCATATCCGCGGATTTAGCTCATTTGGTAGAGCGCCACCTTGCCAAGGTGGAGGTGGCGGGTTCGAGCCCCGTAATCCGCTCCAAAAAAGAACAGCAGACCAATCGGTCTGCTGTTCTTTTTTGCCGCGAATTACGGTTGTTTGAGATCGCGCGCGAAGCGCGCGGGTCAGAGAATCCTGTTTTCGGGGCTTGCCCCCGAAATGGCGGTGTTCAGCCGCCAAAGGATTCTCATGATTTGGCGCCTCGCGCCAAATCGGTCGTGCCCCGTAATCCGCTCCGGAATTTTCTTTTTTTTGTAATCATAACTACGCTTTTGTTGTTAATATAGGTGAAAGGGCCTTTTCAATCAGGTACGGGAGGTGACAGTGATGGATGACGCGCAGATCGTGGCGCTGTATCTTGCGAGAGATGAGAGCGCGATCGAGCAGACCAAGCGAAAATACGATGGCTACTGTCGATATATTGCCGAGAGGATCTTACCCTCGCGGGAGGACGCCGAGGAGTGCGTCAACGATGCGTATCTCAAGGCGTGGAACACCATCCCGCCCCAACAGCCGCAGACGCTATCCTCCTATATCGGTATGCTGACGCGACAGCTGTCGCTCAACCGCTACAAGGAAAACCATCGCCAAAAGCGAGGCGGCGGGGAGGTTGCCTTGCTGCTTGACGAGCTGGCGGAATGCATTGCAGACCGCAGTGCGGGCGACGTGGCAGACGACGTGATGCTGCGCGATGCGCTGGATCGCTTTCTTGGTGGACTGAAGCAGCGTGACCGCATTGTCTTTATGCGTCGCTACTGGTATGCGGATACGCCGGAGCATATTGCCAAGGAGCTGTCTATGACGGAGCAGAGCGTGAACGTGCTGCTTTTCCGTACCCGAAAAAAATTGAAGCAATTTTTGGAAAAGGAGGGGATCTACCTATGAAAAGTCAACGCTTGCTTGACGTATTGGGCAGTATATCGTCCCAATATATCGACGAGGCTGCACCGGGGAATATCCCTTACGAGAGGAAAAGGAGAACTCTGATGAAAAAGAAAGTAATTATGATATTGGCCGCAGTTCTGCTGGTTGCGGCGTTGAGCGCGATCATCATTGGAACGGGTGCCTCCGCGACGCCCGGTGACGGCAGACCGATCTCGGATATTCCGAGAATGCTGCTGCCCGAGGATTATGAGCGCTTCGTCGGCAAGATGGAGGTCAATCTTGCGGGCACGCACGAATTTGCTCGTTTCAAAGCGTATTATACCAAATACGATCTTTCGTTGCAAATCTCCGACAAAGCGAGGACGTATCTTTTGGAGAAATATCCCATTTTGGAGGTCACGCCCATTTACGTTATAGATAGCGAATTGATTGATTCGGAGGTGGAGGCAATCACCGTCTGGCTGACGCAGTACGGCGGCTTTACGCAGCAGGATCTGATCGATTCCTATACGCGTCTGCACGAGACCGTGCTGGAGAGCGATATTGAGGATAAGGAGGCGGCACTTGCAACGCTGCCGGAAATT
>JAFTME010000004.1 GCA_017452545.1 Clostridia bacterium
CTCGGCAGCATGAACGCCGTGCGTGAGGCAGGTCTGTACCGCTCCGAGGGTAAGGACTACGTCATGCAGGACGGCGACATCGTTCTCTATCGCTTCAACGTCTGATACCATAAGGAGACCGTCCATGAGAATGCGTAAGAAAAAGCACGGCGAGGAGCGGATTGCCGCCTGCGCCGCGCTGCTGATCACCAAGCCCGAGTCCCCCTTTGAAACGCTGGAGGGGCTTTTCCCCACCGAGCGCCCCATCCATCTTGAGATCGGCTGCGGGAAAGGCGGCTTTGCCTGCGGCATGAGCGCCGCACACCCCGAGTATAATTTCATCGCCATGGAAAAGATCAGCGACGTCGCCTGCCTCGCCCTTGAAAAGGCCAAGGCGTGCGAGAGCGATCGCCCCGATAATCTGCGTTTTCTGATCGGTGACGCGAGAAATCTCTCCGAGATCTTCCCGCCCCACAGCATCGATTGCATCTATCTGAATTTCAGCGACCCGTGGCCCAAGTCCGGCTACTATAAGCGCCGCCTTACCTACCGCGCATTCCTTGATCTGTACCGCACGCTGCTCGTCCCGGGCGGTACGCTGCGCTTCAAAACAGACAATGTCAATTTGTTCGACTTCTCGCTGGAGGAGTTTGAGGCGGCAGGCCTGCACACGGAATGGATTACGCGCGATTTGCACAATTCCCCCTACAACGAGGGCAACGTCATGACCGAATACGAAAAGAATTTTTCCGAGAAAGGCATGCCCATTCACGCCGCCCTCGTCCGCTTCTGATCCCCGATCACCACCCGAAAGGATATCCACGAATGCAAGCAACCACCCCGTCTTTACCTGACGGCGTCTTGATTGTCAACAAGCACGCAGGCGTCACCTCCCACGACATCGTGGGTAAGGTGCGTCGGCTCTACGGCACCCGCGCGGTCGGACACGCAGGAACGCTCGACCCCATGGCAACCGGCGTGCTGGTCGTGCTGCTGGGACGCGCCGCCAAGGCATCCGAATATCTGACCGGCGCCGCCAAGCGCTATATCGCCACGCTGCGCCTCGGTATCACGACCGACACCGAGGATACCACGGGAGAGGTGCTGTCGCAGTGCGATACGCTGCCCGACGCCGAGGCCGTCGCGCAGACCGTCGCCCGCTTTGCCGGCGAGATCCTGCAGACCCCGCCCATGTACAGCGCGCTCAAGCGCGACGGACAAAAGCTGGTCGACCTGGCGCGCCGCGGTATCACGGTCGAACGCGAAGCCCGCGCCGTCACCGTCTACGCCATCGCCTGTACGCCGACCGAACACCCCGATGAATATACGCTGGACGTCACCTGCTCCGGCGGCACCTATATCCGCACGCTTTGCGCCGACATCGGCGCAGCACTCGGCTGCGGCGGTGCCATGTCCGCCCTGCAGCGTGTCAGCGCCTGCGGCTTTGCGCTGCAGCAAAGCCATACCATAGAGCAGCTGGAGCAGCTGGATGAGTCCGCGCGCCGCGCCCTGCTCATTCCCACCGAAGCGCTGTTCGCAGCACTCCCCTCCGTCCAATTATCTCCCTTTTATTATAAGCTGTGCCGCAACGGCTGTGCCGTCGCACAAAAGAAGCTGCACCTTGCCCTCCCCCCCGGCACAAGAGTGCGTATGTATACCCCCGAGCGCACCTTCTTCGCGCTGGGAGAGATCGTGCTGACCGACGAGGGCGAAGCGCTTAAAACCGTCAAGGTCTTTACTATTTAAACAAGGATGATCCGTCATGAACACCACTAAAAAACTGACCGTCGTCATCAACGGCAAGGGCGGCGTCGGCAAGGACACGCTGTGCGACGCCGTCGCCCTCCACCTGCCGACATGCAACATCTCCTCCATCACCCCCATCAAGGAGATCGCCCGCACCTTCGGCTGGAACGGCGAAAAGGACCTGCGCTCCCGCCGCTTCCTCGCCAAGCTCAAGCGCGTTTTCAGCGAATATAACGACCTGCCCAACCGCTACCTCATCGAGCAGTATCACGCCTTCCTTGAAAGCGATAGCCGCATCCTGTTCGTCCACATCCGCGAGGCAGATCAGATCCAAGCCTTTGTCGACGGCATCGGCGGCGATTGCATCACGCTTCTCATCCGCCGCGATATACCCGAGGTGGCAGGCAGCTACGGCAACCACGCCGATGACGACGTGGAGAACTACCCCTACGATTACACCTTCGACAATAACCGCCCGTTGGAGCAAGCCAGCGCGGCGTTCGTCGAATGGATCACATCGCTTCTTGCATAAGAAAAAGCGTATCGCTCAGAAAGCGATACGCTTTTTTTAATACTTGTCCGTTACAATATCGATCTCTCGCTCGATCAAGGAGCGGATCATGCCGTAGGTCCGCTCATCGCCCACCAGCTCTCCGCTGCTCAGCATAAACGCCGCACCGTAAAGCATGGAGCGAATGATATAAACCTCGCGCCATTCCTCCTCCTCATCAATGTTCATGTTGTGGCAAAACGCCGCAACCATGCGCTTGCTGCCAATGCTGATCTCCGACTTTGCCAGCCGTTGCTCACGGCTCAGGCTTTCATCCTGCAAAAAGAGAATGGAACGAAAATCGGGATTGTCGCACAAAAAGCGAATATACGCCATGCAGGTCTCCACGATCTGAAGACGGGGATCGTCGTATTTATCCAGAATATCCCCTTGAAGCACGCTCCAATGATGATGAATATAAGAGAAGATCGCAAGGATAAATTCATCTCTGTTTTTAAAATGCTTGTACGGAGTCGCACAGGAAACACCGCACGCTGCCGCAATACGGCGCATCGACATTCCGCTCAACCCGTATTCGCGGATCTCACGAATACCCGCTTGGATCAAGGCCGTTTTTGTATTCCGTTCTTCCATGGAAGTTGGTACACTCCTTGTAATTGATACTGATCGTTATTCGCCCGAAATGATAAAGGAATAGACCGGCTGACCGCCGTCCATTACCGAAATATCAACGTCATCGCCCAGCGCACCCTGCAGCATCGCCTCAATGCGCTCTACCGTTTCCGGTGCAGCCTCGCTGCCGTAGAATACGGTAATGCAGCTGCAGGGCGTCAGATGCTCCATCAACTGCAGCATGCAGTGCTCCTCATCGTTCGCCACCTGACGAACCTTGCCGTTGACCATACCCAGCACCTGCCCCTTGGCAATGTGCAGTCCGTCAATGTCCGCATCTCTGACCGCCTCCGTCATGGAGAGCGTGCAGACCGCCCGCATCGCCGCCGTCATCTCCGCTGCATTCTCCTCAAAGGAAAGCGACGGATCAAACACGTACATCGCGGAAATACCCTGCGGAACCGACTTGGAGGGAAGAACGATCACATGACGTCCCTCCTCGCAAAGGATCTCGGCTGCCTGCTGTGCAACCATAATAATATTGGAGTTGTTGGGCAATACGAACACGTACTCCCCGTCCGTGTTACGAATGGCCTGCAGCATCTGCTCGGTGCTGGGGTTCATGGTCTGCCCACCGATCACGATCTCGTCAATGCCGAGATCACGCAGCGCAGCACAAATACCGTCGCCGTTGGCAACCGAAACAAAGCTGTATTTTCCTTCTACAATGCGCGGCCCATCCGAGGTGTGTGCCGCATCCAGTGCAAGCTCGGTGTGCTGCACACGCATATTTTCGATCTTAACCGTCAAAAGACTGCCGTATTTGACCGCCTCACTCAATACGCTGCCGGGGTCGCTCGTGTGAACGTGCAGCTTCACGATCTCCGCGTCATCCACGAACACCGCGCTGTCGCCGGCACCCAATACAAAGCGGTGCAGCGCCTCCACGGTTCCCTCGCCCGCATACTCTGCCGATTTCTCAACGATACACTCAGTGCAATACGGATAAATGATATCCGCATCGGAGGCAGCCGCCGCGCTGAGCACGGGCTTGGTCGCCGCCCGACGGAATGCCTCGGGCGAGAAATCCGCCTCCTTGCCCTCAAGGGATGCCTGCATTGCACGCAAAATAATGACAAATCCATAGCCGCCCGCGTCTACGACACCGGCTTTTTTCAGCATGGGCAACAGCTCGGGCGTGCGGTCAAGTGCAGCTTGCGCCGCCACAGCCATCGCGCCAAACAGCGCTGCAATGTCGCACTCCGCCCCCTGCTGATCCACGTGTGCGGTAGCCGCCTCGGCAGACGCACGCATGACCGTCAGAATGGTTCCCTCAGTCGGGTTCATGACCGAGCCGTACGCACTCTCCACCGCCACGGCAAGCGCCGCAGCAACGTCGCCCGCACAAGCCTCGGTCAGCTCAGCGAGCCCCTTGGCAAAGCCACGAAAGAAAACGGACAAAATAACACCGGAGTTGCCGCGCGCCGAGCGCAGCATTCCCGCGCCCAAAAGCTTGGCGCACTCAGAAACGGTGGCAGCATCGGCCGCAGTCGCGTTGATGCCCTCCATCGTCATGGTCATATTGGAGCCGGTATCCCCGTCGGGAACCGGGAAAACGTTCAGTTGATTGATGGTATCACATTCGCTTTTCATCTGCGTGCAGGCGTACGCCGTCATGCGGAAAAGCTGTTCTGCCGTAATATGCTGCATGAGAGCCTCCATTGAATTATAGTCAGAGTGACGCGCCACTCAGCGCTGCTTGCCAAGGAAGAACAGAGCCAGCGTACCCTGTCCGGAATGTGCACCGATCACAGGACCGACGTAGTTGATCACACAACGGCAGCCCCACTTGGCAGTTACCATGTCGGCCAGCTTCTTGGCATCGTCGTAGCAGTTGCCGTGGCTGATAAAGATCACCTGCTCCGCAGGATCAATGGCACTTTCCTCCATCCTTTCAACCATAGCACGGATGGAAGCCGCACGGCCTCTTGCCTTCTGCATGCTGATCAGCTTACCGGCATCGTCCACGTGCAGCACGGGCTTGATATTGAGCATGGTGCCCAGCAGCGCCGTCGCCGCACTGATACGACCGCCGCGCTTGAGCTGCTGCAGATCGTCCACCGTAAACCAGTGGCACAAATTGAGCTTGATGCTCTCCACGTAATCGCGAACCTCTTCAATGCTCTTGCCCTTGTTCTTCTCCAGAACGGCAAGATACACCAAAAGGCCCTGACCCATAGAAGCAGCCAGCGTATCCACGGTGTAGATCTTGTGGCTGGGGTATTTCTCGGACAGCTCCTTGGCAGCCTGAACGGCAGCGTTGTAGGTCGCGCTCAAGCCCGAGGAAAAGCCCAGATACAGAACGTCGCGTCCCGTAACGATCTCACTCTCCATAACCGTCGTAAACTCATCGACGTTTGCCGCACTGGTCGAAACGGATTTCATCTCGGGAAGACGGGCATAGAATTCTTCAAAGGTAATATCTCTTTCATCCAGATAGTTGCGATACAGCTTGCCGTCCACAAGAACGGACAGCGGAATGACGCGCACGTGCAGCTGCTCTGCAATTTTCGCAGGCAGGTCACAGGAGGAGTCGGTGATAATGGTAAAATTCTCAGCCATGATTGTTTCTCCCTTTTTCATGTATATAGTTTTCCGTTGGATAGCTCCAACTCTGTCTGTTATTAGTCGAAAATCGGTTATCATTGATAACCCTCCCGCTATTATAACATGCTTGCTGCCTTTTGTCAATGCTTTTTTATCATTTTTCGCATTTTATTTGCATGCTAACGCCAAAAAAGCACCTTTATGAGAAAACGGGAGGTCGCTCTGCGACCTCCCGAAAACATATAACGTTATTTTCTTCCCCGCACCAAAAACAAGGGCGAAAGCGCAAAAAACAGCGCACCGACGGCAACGTTGACCACGGCAGCGATCGCAGCACCGATCGCGATCCCGCCAAACGCCGCACCAATGATCAGCAGCGCAATGTCTGGCAACAGGCCGAAATAGATGAACATGATCTGAATGGCCTGCTTGACCGGCTTGCCGATCGACACGGGAATGGCAAGATCCAAAAAGGTCGCAACCGCCGTGGAATACACGTCCAGCGTCACAACGAACAGCAGCCACGCCAGCGCCGCCAGCGGATTTGCCCCCAACAAAACGGTAGCAAGCAGCATCGCAGGCAAAACGTCCAGCGCGCAGTTGGCCATGCCGCCCAGCAGCGACCACAGCATTTTTGCCCACGGATCACAGGGGATCATCAAAAAGAAATCCTTCTGCGTGTCCTCCGTCAGCGGATTGCCCAGCGAACGGAAGAAGGCGAACGCCGCAATGGCAAGCGCAACGGGAACGATCGAATAGCCCCCATCCTCCGCCGTAAAGCGAACGATCAATGACACACCCAGCGAGAGCACCAGATAGGTCTCCGCCGTCTTGGTGAAATAGTGCAGATGCCCAAAGCGGAAACGGTTGTACATCGCCTTGAAGAAAAAGACGTTGGCACCCCAGCCGTGCTTCATACCGTCGCGCATCAGCTTTTCCGCGCGATCCTTCTTACGCTTGACGGCAACGCCACCCGACTCCTGCGCCGCGCGCTGCAGCGCTGCCGTTTCCTCAGACTTGGCCATCGCCTCCTCGTAGAAGTCTGCCTTGGTGTGACGAACCGCCACAATAATACCAATGAGCGCAAGCACCAGAACGCCACCGCAGATCGCCATCGCGGCAATGTTCTGCTCTGCAGAAAAGACGACCAAGCCCTTGAGCTGACCGACCACGGGAATAAAGAGCACCCACGGCTGCTTCAGATACAGCCCCAGCGCCGTCCAGGGTGTCGCAGTACCCTGCTGCCAGAACAGAACAAATCCACCGGCAAGCGCGATCAGCACGGCATACAGCGTCGGACGCAAAAACTTCTTTATCAGAGCGTGCACCGAGGCAAGCGTGTACAGCAGCACGTTGATCAGCTTGCCGAACATGACGGCAAGCGCAAAGGTCAGAATGATGGTCGCAGCCGTCAGAGGTGACAAGCCAAAGGCATCCATCATGATCGGAACCTCGATCAAAAGATAAATTCCAAGGAACACCATCGTTCCCATCTGGCAGCACAAGCGGAACAGCAGCACCGCCTGCGGCCGCATCGGCGAGGAAAAGAGCAGATTGACGTCCGCCATGGGAAAGATATTGCTTCCGCTCTTGTCGGCATTCATGATCTCAAAGGCAAACAGCAACAGCAACGCTGCCGTCACGATCAGATCCAGGCGATCGCGCATCTGTGCCTGCGCCTCCTCGGGCGAAAGCTCCTCCGGCAGCAGCTCCTCCGGTAGCTCATCCTCCGGTAGCTCATCCTCCGGCGGCAGCTCCTCGTCAAAGTCCTCCCCCGGCTCTGCGTCCACCACGTCATCACCCTCAAGCAGCGACTCAATCGACGCCGCCCCAAAGCCGATGATCATTCCAAACAAAACACATACGGCAAAAAAGACCGCCACCCATGTACGGAACAGCTTGCGGATCTGATTTTTCACCGAATGAAACGCATAATAGAAAAACAGCTTCATGGCTTACGCCTCCGTTGCAGGATCCGCATCCTGCTTTTGCTCGGTGATCTCAAAGAACAGCTGCTCCAGCGTCTTGCCGCTCTCATCCAGCGCGCTCTTGGTCACGTCGGCACGAACGACACCGTTCTGCATGATCAGCGTGCGATCCCAAAGCATATCAACGCTGTCAATGATGTGCGTGGACACAAGAATGGTCCTTCCCTCCCGACGCATCTCCCCCATCAGCTCCTTGAGCTGCTTGATGGCGTGCGGATCAAGACCGATCATCGGCTCATCCAACAGCAGCATACGGGGGCGAGGCAGCAGACCCAGGCAAATATTCAGCTTTTGCTGCATACCCTTGGACAGCTCATCACCAAACTTCTTCTGCTTGTCGGTCAGCTCAAACCGCTCAAACAGCTCCTCCATCCAGGGCTTGTAGTTCTCCAGTCGGTAAGCGCGCGCCAGAAATTCCATGTGCTCGCTCACGGTCAGATTGGGGTACAGCGAAGGCAGCTCGGGAATGTAGCCCAGAATTTGCCGCGCCTGCGTCGTTTTATTGGGGATACCGGCAACCGTAATATCACCGCTGTAGCGCAAAAAGCCGATGATCGCCTTCATAAGCGTGCTTTTTCCGGCGCCGTTGGGGCCAAGCAGCGTTGTGACGCTACCGGAATCCAGGTGAAAGCTGACGTCGTTGCAAGCCACCGTCTTGCCGTATTTTTTCGTAACGTGAGAAACGTAAAGCATAAACTCTCCTCCCAAAAATCTTGTCTTGATCATTCCATCCGAAGTGCGACGTAAAGCGTCGCCGTCCAGCCGTAATCACGGATCGAGGGATACCGCACGAACGCATCCGTCGGACGCAGCGGCGCTCCCTTGCGCGGCAGCAGCGTCGGGCTGACCTCACCGCCGCAATCGTAAAATTCAAATACGCTGCCCTCTCGCGCATACCATTTTTCAATGGTCTGCAGCGTCATCCGACGCAGCCGCTCCGCCGCATCGTCATAGCCGTAATCCCGCAAGCCGCGAATGATCATATAATTGTAATTGATCCATACCGGGCCGCGCCACATATCGCTGCCAAAGGTCGGATCGGACACCGCAACCGAGGGAACCCCCACTGCCGTGCCAAAGGTCGTCGGATCAAACAGATCCTCCACAAGCCTCGCGGCGTGCTCCCGCGAGCAAGCCCCCGCAAACAGCGGCAGGAAGGAGGATACCGCGCTCACACGCTTCAGCTGACCGCTTGCGATCTCTCTGTCATAGTAGCGCCCATCCTTCTCGTCATACAATTCCGCCTCAATGGCGTCTGCCGTGCGGCGATATTGCTCGGCGTAAAACGCAGCATCCTGCGTCTGCCCAAGCTCCAGCGCAATGCGCTCCATGCATCGCATCTCGTTTGCCATAAAGCAGGAGAAATCCACGCAATCCATCCGCTGCACGGCATCAAAGCGAGGGGAATTGTCCATTCCGCTCTCGCCGCAGCGACAGCCGGGATCGTTCGGATCCACGTACCACTCGTAAAGCCCGTTGCGATTGTCGTCACGGTGCTCCATGTTCCATGCAAGATAGCGCTTCAACCGCTCAAACACGGAAAACAGCAAATTCGCATCGCCTTCCTTTTCAAACAAACGAAGAAATCCCCAAGCCAGCACCGGAGGCTGTGTCACGTCGCTTGCACGATCGGGCAGCATCATGTGCGGGATAAACCCGTCCTCCCCTTGTGAATCAAGCACGGCAAGCAGCGACTCTCTCGCCAGCGCAGGATCGATATACACGTTTCCAAAGGAATGGAACACCGAATCCCAAAGCCACAGATAGCGGTGCGGCACACGGTCGGGCGT
Organism: Clostridia bacterium; assembly: GCA_017452545.1. Lineage (GTDB taxonomy): Bacteria > Bacillota > Clostridia > Oscillospirales > CAG-272 > SIG644. The sequence goes on from JAFTME010000004.1 coordinate 9,234, forward strand.
CGTCCAGCGATGCTCGATCCGACCCTCCGGCGTGTATACCTGCGACTTCATCACGGAATAGCACTTGAGCAGCGTGCGCTCGGCATGTGCCGTCAGCGCAGCAGGCTGCGGTGCGGCACGGAAAAACGCCAGCTTCTGCTGCTGCAGCGCCGCTATATCCATCTTTGCCAGCATTCTCTGCGCCCGCAACTCTGCCTGTTGCGCATCACGGTCGCGCACAAGCACGAAATACACCGCTTCCTAGCGCACCTCTCGGGCAAACGCATACGCCACCGACCGCCCGATCAGCAGCTGCACCTCGTTGCCCATCGCTTGCTGCAGCAGATCTCCGTGGCATACCGGCAAGCAGTATCTCTCAGGGCAGCAGCCAACGACGGTATCCTGCTCCGCAAACGCCAGCACACACGGCGCCCCTCCGTTCAGCGTACCACTGATCAGATCCGATGCTACGATGGAAAACGCCCACGCGTGGGCACCGTGCGTCCGCAAAATCAGTTGAACGGCGTGATTGTCAAAATCGACGCCGATAAAATCCCCCATCAACTGTCCAACCATGGCGTCGCGCAGCGTGCAAGGACCGCTCAAGCCGGAAAACGCAAAAATGGAGCCGGCTCCCCATATGTTCGGAAGGTTCATAACATCCTCCAAAGCAAAAGCCGTACCCCGAGATGTCCTGCAAAAGGAAAGCATCCCTCATTCGGGCACGGCATTCATTCATATATTCAGCGCAGGAACTTTTCCGCAAGATTCAGGCGGAACGCCTTCGCCAGCTTTTCAAACATGGGCTTGGTCATGGTCTGACGCTTGGTCGGCTGCATGGAACGCAGCTTGACCGCGATCTCCGCACTCTTCTCAATGGTGTGGCACAGACC
>JAFTME010000076.1 GCA_017452545.1 Clostridia bacterium
CGAGGCTCTGCCTCGCACCACACCATTGTTCCCCCCTCATATATCCGCGCTCGCGCGGATCGTTAATTTCAGTAAGCCCTCCCCTTTGGGGTAGCGAAGCGGCGCGAGGGTCTTGAATGACACGCCGGTGGCGTGTCAGACCCCGAGCGAGCGATGCCCGCAGGCGAGAAGTGGAACAGCGGAGCCGTGACGGGTGAGGTCTTATGGCGAAAAACAGAGAAGCTAACCCGCGTAGGGCTCGCAGCGCCGTCAGGTCTGCTCGGCGGCAATGAGTGGCGGCGGTTGAACGCTCCATCCGCCGTTGAGCAGCGCCGAGGCAGCCAGTGCCAACGCCCGTTTTTTTATGCGAAAGGCCGTGCGAAGCGAAATATCCATCGCCTCGGACGCTGCCTCGACCGTGTAACCTAAAATGTAGTAATAATGCAGCATCATTTTTTCCGTAGAGGGCGCGATGGCATCGATCAGCGCGCAAACGTCCCGCGCACGCGCGCGCCAGTAACGGATCTGCTCCGCCCGCAACGACGCCGAAAAGCGCGACATCATGCCCGATGCACGGTCATTCCGCTCGGCTTCCAATAGCCCGAGCGTTTCCGCCGCCATCTGATACCCGTTCAAAAAGCCCTCCGCGCGCGCAATGGCTGACGCGTCCTCACAAAGCTCTTCCGTTTTGATTTTTGATCTTCGATACATGAATCCTCCTTGCTCTCTCTTTCATTTGGAAATCCGAACCATATCAGCCGCACGATATTGCTCCCAAGCGGCTGATTTTTTTCATTTTTCCTTGACAAATGCTTCTTTTTCCCGTATAATATCGGGTAGGTAGTTCTATTATAACGCATTTCCGAAGTTTTGTCAACCCCTTTATTTCGGATTTCCGAATTGTGCAAAAAACGGGGATACAATACCGGCTTCAATGCGTCAAGACAAGGAGCGAGCATGGAATACGAGGCTTTTCGGCAGCTTGCCGAGCAACGAGGGATCAGCATCTATCGCATCTCCAAACTGACAGGCATTCCCGCCTCTACGTTTACGGACTGGAAAAACGGGCGCTCTGCCCCCAAGGCAGACAAGCTGCTCCGCATCGCCGCCTTTTTCGGCATGGGGCTTGAGGAGCTGATGGGCACCGAGCGCGGCGAGCGCACCGTACAGCAGCAATACGAGCAGCTGCGCGATCGCAGACGCCTGCCCGTGATCGGCGAGATCCGCGCAGGCAGCCCGATCATCACCAACGAAACGGTGCTGGGCTATGAATTTGCCGATGTGGAGGACACGGACGAATATTTTTATCTGCGCGTTTGCGGCGACAGCATGAAGGACTGCGGCATGATCGACGGCTCGCTGGTGCTGTTTCACAAGCAGCAGTACGCCGAGGACGGCGATATCGTCGCCTGCCTCGTCGGCGGCGAGAGCGCAACGGTCAAGCGCTTTTTCAAGCGCCAGCGGCGCATCGAGCTGCTGCCGGAAAACGAGGCATATCAGCCGATCACGCTGACAAGCGAGGACTTTGAAACGGGCGAGGCACGCATTCTCGGTGTGGCACGCGAGGTCAAGATCAAATTATAAAGAAAGCAACGGGCACGCATCTGCCCGGGAGGATATACATGACCATTTTATCTGTCAAGAACATGACGCTGCGCTTTGGCGTCACGACGATACTGGAAAATATCAATTTCGCCTTGGACGAGGGGGATCATCTGGGCATTATCGGCATCAACGGAAGCGGAAAATCCTCGCTGTTCAAGTGCATCACGGGAGAATACACGCCCGAGGAGGGCAGCATCAACGTCGTCGGCGGCAAAACGGTCGGTATTCTGACACAGCAGGGCGCCTTTGACGAGGACTGCGGCACGGACGTCGCAAGCGACGGCAATCTGAGCGTGCTTGAGACCATGATCCGCGCATTTCCCGAGCTGCTTGCCATGGAAGCGCGGCTGGAGGAGCTGCAGCATGCGCTTGCGGCGCCCGATCCCGCGCATCTCGGCGCGCTGACGGCGGAATTTACCGCGCTCAACGATCGCTTTCTGCGCGAGGGAGGGTTGGAGTTCCGCGGACGCTGCGCCTCCATTCTCACGCGGTTGGGCTTTGACGCCGACACGCAGAGCGCACCCGTTGATATTCTCAGCGGTGGGCAGCGCACCCGTCTGGCGCTTGCCGTTCAGCTCTCGCGCGAGCCGGATATTCTTCTTTTGGACGAGCCGACCAACCATCTGGACATTGAAACGACGGCGTGGCTGGAGAGCTTTCTTGCCGGTTACAAAAAATGCGTGCTGGTCATCTCGCACGACCGTTATTTTCTCGACCGTGTGACGACCAAGACGCTTTGCATCGAGCATCATCACGCGACGCTGTACAACGGCGGCTACACCAAGAGCATGGAGCAGCGGCGCGAGGATCGGGCGATTGCGGAAAAGCACTACCGCGAGCAACAAAAGGAGATCGCACGGCAGGAGGCGTACATCGCGCAGCAACGGCAATGGAACCGCGAGCGCAACATCATCGCTGCCGAAAGCCGACAAAAGCTTTTGGACAAGATGGTCAAGCTGGAAAAGCCGCAGAACGCGCCGCGCCCCGTCAAAATGAAATTTACGCAATCGATCGCCAGCGGCAACGACGTGCTGACGGTACAGGGGCTCTGCATGGGCTTTGACGGCAAGCCGCTGTTTGACGGCATCGATTTTCAGATCAAAAAAGGGCAGCGCGTGCTGCTCATCGGCAAAAACGGCTGTGGAAAATCGACCATGATCAAGCTGATCCTGGGGCAGCTGGAGCCGACGGGCGGCAGGATCGAGGCAGGCTACAACGTGCAGGTGGGCTACTACGATCAGGAAAACCAAAATCTGACCGAGGAAAACACGGTGCTCGAGGAGCTTTGGAGCGCTTATCCGCACGAGCCGGAGGTCAAGATCCGAAGCACGCTGGCGCAGTTCCGCTTCGTGGGCGAGGACGTGGAAAAGACGGTCTCGGTGCTCAGCGGCGGCGAGCGCGCTCGCTTGACGCTGGCGAAGCTGATCCTGTCGCACATGAATCTGCTCATTCTCGACGAGCCGACCAACCATTTGGACATTGATTCGCGCGAGGCACTGGAGAGCGCACTGGAGGCGTTCGACGGCACCATTTTCGTGGTCAGCCACGACCGTTATCTGACCGAAAAGCTGGCAACCCGCATTCTGGAGATGAAGCCCGGTGATGCCTTCCCCGGCGATCTGCTGGATTTCCCCATCGGGCACGTCGGCAGCGGCTACACCGAATTTCAGGAATACAAGGCAGCGCGGATCGCCGAGCGCACCGCAGCCCGGGCGGCAAGCAGCACGACAGCTGCGCCTACCATGAGCAGCGCCAAGGAAACGTATCTGCGCAACAAGCAGAATGCCGCCGATGAGCGCAAACGTCGCGCTCGCATCGAGCGACTTCACAAGCAATGCACCGAGATGGAGGCCGAGCTGGAGTCCATCGAAGCGCAAATGAGCGGCGATGCCGCAACCGATTACGTGCGTCTCGCCGCCCTCGACACCCGACACACCGAGCTCGAGGACGCCCTCCTTTCCGCCTACGAGGAGCTCGAAGAGCTGGAGGGGTGAGGGGAAACGCTTGGGGAAACTTTTTGCAAAAAGTTTCCCCAAACCCCTTCAAAAAACTTTGAAAAATTTGTTGACTAAAGTCGGAGCGCTTCTGTTCTACGGAAAGAACAGCAAATTTTGTAGGGACCGACGTCCTCGGCGGTCCGTCCCACGGAATGAACATCAATCCCCGATATGGGGCCCCTCCCCCATAAGTGCAGCACAAAAGTATCTTTCCCCATAGCCGTTGCCCTTGAAACTCCAGCCAAGGAGAATGGGGGAGGCGGGGGCAAGGAACTTCGGCGCTTGAGATGGTCCTTGCCCCCGCAAAAACCCAC
>JAFTME010000005.1 GCA_017452545.1 Clostridia bacterium
CGAGAAAAGTTTTTGCGGAGCTTTTTTCAAAAAGCGACCCTCGCGCCCGCAGGCGCCCGATAGCTTTAATCTATCATTTCTCCCTCATCCGCCGAATCTCCTCCGCATCGGGGGTGACGTAGGCGGTCCAGTTGGTATGATAGATGACCAAGCCCGGCTTACCGCCTGCCGGCTTTTTGACGTTTCGCACCTTGGTATAATCGACGGGAACGTTTTGCCCACCGGCTGCCTTGGAAAAATGCGCCGCAATCTCGGCGGCACGGGTAAAGTCAATATCACCCGGCTCCTCGCCGTTGCAGACCAACACAACGTGCGAGCCCGGCACGCCCTTGGCATGGAACCAGTAATCGTTGCGATCGGCAAGGCGATGCGTGATATATTCGTTCTGTACGTTGTTCTTGCCGCAAAGCACGGTAAAGCCGCCGTCGGTGATAAAGCGCGCGATCTTGGGCGCGCTCGGCTTGCGTCCCGTGTACTGCTTCATGCGAGAGGCATAGCCGCTGCGGTACAGCTCCTCTCGGATCTCGGCAAGGTCGGCGTCGGTCTCGGCGTGCGTCAGCGCGTCAAAGACGCTGTAGATATACGTCAGCTCCTGCTCGCCCAGCTCGATCTGTCGAGTCAGCTCGATCTTGGCTGTTTTGCTCTTGGCGTACTTTTTGAAATAGCGCTGCGCGTTGGCGGCAGGTGTCAGGCGCTCGTCCAGCTGTACGGTGCACTCCCCGAAGGTGCCGTCCTCCTCGTGATAGTCTTCATAGTCGGTCAGCGTTGCCGTGCGCATGCCGCGTTCCAGGAGATAGAGATTGGCGGTGATCAGATCGCCCATTTTTTTGTACTCGGCGCTCTGTTCGCAGGCGGCAAGCTCGCCGCGCTGCAGATCCAGCTTGCGGTGAATGCGGCTCTCGGCTGCCGTCAGAATGCGCAGCACGTCGCCTGCTCGCTGCTTGACCTTCTGGTCGTGGTCGCGCCCGACGAAAAACAGATCCAGCACCTCTCCTGCGGGTGCCTTGACCTCGCGCAGTGCGTTGCCGTATTGTGTCAGCGGCATAAAGGCGTATTCGATCGGCTTATCGCCCTCAAGATAAAGTGCGCAGTCGAAGCTGCCCGTGTGCACCATGCCGACAAGCGCCTGTATCTGTTCCCAAAGCCCGTCCGCAGTACATTCGCGGATCGTTGCATCCATATTTCCCGCCGCACGGGTGACCATCTCTCGGGAAACGGCAGCGGAAATGCCCGCAATACTGCTAAGCAGCCACTTGTGTGCGGTGCGGTCAGCGGGCGCCTGCAGCCAAAGATCGTCAAACGTCTCACGGGAAAGCGTCAGGGGATTGACCTTTTCCGCCTGCACGGGCGGCAGCTCGTAGGTCATGCCGGGCAGCACCTGGCGACGGGAGCTGGTGGTAAAATCGACGGGGCGTAGGACAGCGAGGATCTTATCCTTGTCATCCGTAAAGATCAGATTGCTGTATTTTCCCATGATCTCCGCAATCAGATGGCGGCGAACGAGAAAGCCCATTTCATCGCGCGCCTGGAAGGTCAGACGAGCGACTCGCTCAAAGCCGATCTGCTCCAGCGAAAGCAGATGAGCGCCCGAAAGATGCTTGCGCAGCAGCATACAGAACATGGGGGGCGAGGCGGGGTTTTCCTTCTGGCGGGTGGAAAAGCCCATGCGGGGGTTGTTGGTCCCCGCGTTGATCAGCAGCCTGCGGCCGCCGTCAAACGAGCGCATCTGCAGAACGATCTCATCCTTTTCGGGCTGCGTGATCCTTTCGATCCGCGCGCCCTCGGCGGCTGTGCGGATCTCTGCGATCGCAGCCGCCATCATACCGGCATCGTATGCCATAATACTTACAGTCCTTTCTTGTCGGGGTCACCGTACAGCGCAGCAAAGCGCTCGCACAGCGGTTCAAAATCGGGGAGGATAACGTCGGGCGCATCCTCGGGTGCCGTTGCCATCGCCATCTCACGGGTGCTCTCGCCCGTCAGCATGAGCACGGCAAGAACGCCGCCCCGCTTGCCGAAGGCAATATCGGTGTAAAGGCGGTCTCCGAACATACACATCTCCTCGGCAACATAGCCGGTGCGGTGATGCAGCGCGGCGATGGCGCCGCCGTAGGGCTTGCCGAAGTAGGTGGGTGTGACGCCCGTGGAGGCGGTTACGGCTGCGGCAATGGCGCCGCTGTCGGGGATAAAGCCGTCCTCGGTGGGGCAGTTGAAATCGGGATGGGTGGAATAGTAGGTGGCACCGTTGCGGATCATACGGCAGGCGGCATCCAGCTTCTCGTAGGTGAGCGTGGTATCAAAGCTGGTCACGACGACATCGGCGTACTTTTCGTCGGGCGACAGCAGGCGGATGCCCGCCGCGCGGAACTGCTGCTCCAGATCGGGTGTACCCATCAGATATACCGAGGCGCCCGGATGGTGCGCGAGCAGGTGATCCACCGTGACCTCTCCTGCGGTCAGGATCTCATCGGGGGTGGGCGCAAAGCCGAGACGGGCAAGGCGCTCCACGTAGCGCGCGGGCGAGCGACTGGCGTTGTTGGTATAAAAGATAACGCGCTTGCCGGCGGCGCGGAGCTGACGGATGAAGGTCATGGCGGCAGGGAAGACGTTCTCGCCGAGGTAAATGGTGCCGTCCATATCAAAAATGAAGCATTGCTTGCGGCAGATGCGATCAAGCTGTTGTGTCATAAAAGCTCTCCGAAAAAAGTATTATTATATATTATACATGGTAACTTGCATTTTTGTCAAGAGTGTGATATAATAAGCGTAATCATCAAAAAGCAGAAAAGAGTACGAATGGAACCAAGATTTTGGATCGCCACGGGAATTGGCGTTTTGGGCATGATTGCCTGTATTATGATATTTCAGCAGACAGAGCGCAAAAAAATGCTGATCTGGAAGATGATCGCAGACTCGCTCTGGCTGATTCAGTACGTGCTGCTTGGCGCGTACGGCGGAGTGGGTACGACGGCGATCGCGGTTTTGCGCGGCGCGGTGTTTCTTAAGTGGGATCCGCGGCAAAAGGGCGGCAAGCCGGTGCTGATCGCATTTCTCATCGTGTCGGTGGCGGTCGGCCTTCTGACATGGAAAAATGCATTTAATTTATTCTCCATGGCGGCCTCCGTGATCGCCATCGTCAGCTTTTGGATCGGCAACCCCAAGCTCAGCCGCATTCTGGCATTTCCCATTTCTACCAGCATGCTGATCTATGACGTGGCGTATCTTTCCGTTATGGGGATCTTCAACGAAAGCTTCAGCATGATCTCATCGTTGATCGGCATCATCCGTCACGATGCGAAAAAGAATTCTGCATCAAAGGAGAGCGAGGCATGAAAAAAACGGTAATCGGTATTGACGTTGGCGGCAGCACGACAAAGATCGTCGGCTTTCGCTTTTGTGAGGATAAAAATCCCGAGCTGATCGCGCCGCTGTTTGTGCGGGCGACCGATCCCGTAACGTCGATGTACGGCGCGTTTGGACGCTTTACGGCGGAAAACGATATTGCGCTGTCTGCCATTGACCGCGTGATGATGACGGGCGTCGGTTCGACCTTTATGAAGCAGCCCATCTACGGGCTGGACTGTCGGGCGGTGCCCGAGTTTACCTGCATCGGTCTTGGCGGTCTGTATCTGTCGGGACTGCAGGAGGCGATCGTGGTCAGTATGGGCACGGGCACGGCGATCATTCACGCCAAGGCAAACGCCGTCTCTCCCGACGGCACCCCCATTGTTGGCTGTGAAAAGGATACGACGATCGAATACTTGGGCGGTACGGGTGTCGGTGGCGGCACCATGCTGGGGCTGACCAAGCTGCTGACGGGAGTGGATACCATTGAGCACATCGAGCATTTGTGCGAAAGCGGAGACCTTGCCAACATCGATCTGCGCGTCGGTGACATTTCGCACAATAAATATCCCGGCATGAACGACAATCTGACGGCGGCAAACTTTGGCAAGGTGAGCGATCTGGCGACCCCGAGTGACATCGCGCTGGGCATTTCCAACATGGTCGCCGAGACCATTGCCATGATGGCCATCTTTGCGGCACGCTCGTTTGGTGTGCGTGACATTGTGCTGATCGGAAATCTGTCCTCCATCACGCCGGTGCGGCGCGTATTTGAGGAGCTGGGCCCCGGATTTGGCGTGCGATTCCTCATTCCCGAAAACTCACAGTTCGGCACGGTTATCGGTGCGGGACTGTACAGAGGCGAATAACGTTATTTCATTCAGATTTTCATATATGAAAGGAAGAAAAACCATGGAAAAGGTCAAGGTTGCCGTTATCGGCTGCGGAACGATCGCCAACAGTGCGCACATTCCGTCCTACAAAAACAATCCCAACGTTGAAATTCTGTATTTCTGCGACATTATTCCCGAGCGTGCTGACGCTGCCGTAGAGAAGTATGGCTGCGGCAAGGCGGTGTACGACTACCGCGAGGTGCTGGCGGATCCTGCCGTAGAGGCGATCTCGGTCTGCACGCCCAACAAGATGCATCCCATCATCACCATGGATGCGCTGCGTGCGGGTAAGCACGTGCTGTGCGAAAAGCCGGCGGCGCGCACCTATGCCGAGGCGCTGGAGATGCAGAAGGTACAGCACGAAACGGGCAAGGTGCTCAACATCGGTGTGGTCAATCGCTTCAACACGGCGGTCAACAAGATCCGTGATCTGATCGCGGCGGGCGAGCTGGGTGACATTTATCACGTTTACGTTTCCTTCCGCGCACAGCGCTCCATTCCGGGGCTGGGCGGCGCGTTTACGACCAAGGAGATCGCGGGCGGCGGCGCGCTGATCGACTGGGGCGTACACTATCTGGACATCGTGATGTACTGTACCGGCGATCCCAAGCCCGTAACGGTATCGGGCACGGCTTATTGCAAGCTGGGCGTGGATATGCCCAACTACGTATACGAGGGTATGTGGTCCGAGAACACCAAGGACCTGAACGGCACCTACGACGTAGACGATTTTGTAACCGGCTTCGTTCGCACCGAAAATGGTCCGACCATCTCGCTCAACGGCGCGTGGGCGCAGAATATCGGCGTCAGAGATGCCTATATCGATTTTCTCGGTGACAAGGCGGGAATTCGTCTGCAATACGGCGGCAATTTCACCATCTACGGCACCAAGGACGGCAAGCTGTGGCAGGACACGCCGCAGTATGAGAGCGTTAACATGTTCCAGAATGAGATCGACAGCTTCGTGCGCTGCGTTCGTACGGGTGAGAAGCTGCCCTCTCATATCGATCAGGTCATTATCACCGCCCGCATGATGCAGGCGATCTACGACTCCTCCGATGCAGGGAAGGAAATTACCCTGGAGTGGTAAGTCGGTAAATATTAGGGAATATTATGCGAGGGGGAGAACTTCTTGAAAGAAGTTCTCCCCCTCGCGCTCCCCTTTTCAAGAACCTTGGAAAGGGGAAAGGCTTGTTTATTCGGTTACGCTGATTGAGGTGGGCTGCAGCGAAGTATAGCCGCATTCGGTGCAAACGTACAGCGGAATGTAATCGGGAGAATATTCGCCCGACATCGGCTGGGTAGCCTCAATCGTCCAGTTGTGGCTTTCATAGGCGGTGTGGTTACCGCAGGCGCAGGAGGCGATATGCTGCGATGCGCTATAGTAGGTATAGGAATATGCGTGTGTCTGAATGGTTTGCAGCAGCGCATTATAGGCGTTCAAACGACCGCCGCTGGCACAAATAGAAGCAATAGAAACGGAAGGCGTTACACTACTCATGAGAATACTCTTGATGTTCGCCGGTGTCAGATGCGGACGAACGGAAAGCATCAGCGCAGCAACGCCGGAAACGTATGGCGTAGCAAAAGAGGTGCCGCTGGCAGGATCATATCCCCCATCTTTTGTCGTGGTGTAAATGTTCGCACCGGGGGCATATAGATCAACACTTGTTTGCCCAAAATTAGATGCGCTATTATAATCATCATACCATCTCGTATCTATATTATCCGTAGCACCGACACATATAATATTCGGCAAGTCATAGCATGCCGGGTAATGCGGAATACTATCGATGTTTGTGTTTGTGTTGCCTGCTGAACAGATAAATATTCCGGGATAGTTAGCGATTGTCTCTTGTATTCTACTATTAAAGATAGCGCCGCCTCCGGAATAATTTAAAATGGGTATTCCAATTTCAGTAGCATACTCAATGGCTTCAACAATGGCATTTGTATGGAACTTGTGTTCATACGTACCTGTTTCAGAATTATAATAACGATATCCTACTCGAAGAGAAACCAACTGTACGTTCCAAGTAGCTCCGGCAATCCCGGTAGCATTATTTGTCGCGGCTCCAATAACACCGGCAACTTTGGTGCCATGCCCGTGGGCATCTTCTAACGGAGCAGTGTAATCGGGGGAGGGGGAAATACTCAATGTAGCATTGACCTTTGAGGAAAGCTCCGGATGTGACGCAGCTATTCCTGAGTCAATAACACCGACCAAAATCGTATTGGATCCTGTTGAGATATTCCAGGCATCAGGCAGTTGGATTTTATCGATAGCCCATTGTGTACCATCCAAATATGCCGTATCATTAGGCGCAATATCCATCCCCATCACATCATTGGTGCTTGCGCCTGCAACATCTTCTCTTTGATTTAATCGTTCAATTGCATCGAGCACGCCCTTTTTGGAATGTGTTGCTAAAGTTAGCAAAAGCATTTGCGACCAAGTAGCTTCTTCCTCCGGTTGTCTGGATGTCGTTAACACTCTAACCGAAACGCACTCAACCTCGGGAAAGTCTTCGGTCGTATATTCTTTATCCATATATCCGGGAGCCATACTTATGAGGATTTCGTGGTCGATAAAATCATCTTGCCTTCCAAACTCGCGACACGACGTCGTATCACAGTCTGCATAAGGCCAATCATCAGGTGGTGTCGATTCATCCGAAAGTTCATCATCGGGAACCTCTTCGTTTTGCACCGCATCGAGAGGTGTTTCTTCCGGTGGTGGCGTGGGTGCGCACTGCGTTGCGGTCAACATTATGGCCAGCGCCAAGAGTAAGAGCAGCAGCTTCGAGGTTGTTCTTGTTTGCTTTGTTCCTTGGTGTTTCATGGTGTTCTCCTTTCACCGTTGGTATATTTGCCCCATGGGGCTATTTTTATTGTAGCAGAAAAACCGGTGCTTGTCAATATGCAAGCGTTGACGGGGTGCCTTAATCATGCGAGAACTTTTGGGAAAAGAAAAATGCATTGAACGAAAGAGCGTGCTTCTCTTTCCATCCTCTCGTGGAGCCGCTGCAGCCACAACGCTGCTTTTTTATTTTTGCCCCAAAGTTTTTTGGAAAGGGGCGCGGGGGAAACCTTTTTTTCAAAAAAGGTTTCCCCCGCCTAAACATTCGTTTTTTACCTGTAATCAAACCGCTCTCCCAGCGCCTCGGCTTTGACTGCGCCGTTGCTCATTTCCTGCAGTGCGGCTTCAAGGTCGGGCACAAGCGGGGCCTTGATGGCGAAGCAGACGGTGACGCAATCGGCAAAGTCGGTGTCGTCGATGACGGCACCAAAGCGGGGGAGAAGGGCACTGAGCTTTTGGTAGTCAGAGTAGGAGCAAGAAACGGCCAGCTCGGCATAGGTTTCATAGGTGACGATGTGCGCGGCCTCCAGTGCCAGCTTGGCTGCGTGCGCGTAGGCGCGTACCAGCCCTCCCGCTCCCAGCAGCGTTCCGCCAAAGTAGCGGGTGACGATGACCAGCGCGTCGTCGGCTCCCGACTTGCGAATGGTGTCAAGCACGGGCATACCTGCCGTTCCCTGTGGCTCGCCGTCGTCGGAATAGCGGGCCAGCACACCACCCTTGAGCGTGTAGCCAAAGACGTGGTGAGTGGCGTCGGGCATTTGCTTGCGACGGGCGCGGATGAGCTCCTGCGCCTCCTCCTCACTCTTGACGGGGGCGGCGACGGCGAGAAAGACCGACTTTTTTTCGACAAACTCGATCTCGGCGGTCGTCTCCAGCGTGGTATAGGTTTTGGGTGCATCCTGTGTCGGCTGCAGTGCGGTCGGTTGCTTTGCCATGGGTTGCGGACTCCTTGCTTGTTTTTTGAAACGCGTTAATATTCCTCTCGGATGGGAGGGCAGGTATCGTACTCGCGCAGTCTGCCGCGCAGCTTGTCGTCCACGACGGCGATGACGGTGATGCCCTCGGCACCGTAGTCGACCGATTCAATGGCGGCACCCTCTGCGTACAGCTGATTGAGCACGCCTGCGCGAGCGTTGGGAATGACGAAGGTGGCGCGCGTTTTGCCTGCGTGCAGCAGCCGCTGAAGCGCGACGAGCAGATCGTCCAGCCCCTCGCCCGTCTTGGCGGAGATGAACACGGTGTTTTCGCTTTGTACGGATTTGCCCGGCAGCGCAAACATTTCCTTTGCCTCGGGCTTGTCACATTGGTTGAAGACGTAAAGCTTGGGCTTGTCACCGGCTCCCAGCTCCTCCAGCAGCGACTCGGTGCACTCCAGCTGCGAGCGGCACTCGGGGTCGGAGGCATCGATCAGAATGAGCAGGAGGTCACAAAGTGCCGCCTCGTCCAGCGTGGAGCGGAAGGCGCTGACCAGATGATGGGGCAGCTTGCGGATAAAGCCGACGGTGTCGGTCAGCAGCAGCTTGTCACCTGAGGGCAGCGTAAACTGCCTTGTGGTCGGGTCGAGCGTGGCAAACAGCTTGTTCTCGGCGAGAATGCCGGCGTCGGTCAGACGGTTGAGCAGCGTGGACTTGCCTGCGTTGGTATAACCGACGATGGCAGCTCGCGGAATGCCGCTGCGATCGCGCGTCTGACGCATGGTGCGGCGGTTGCTGTCCATCTCCTTCAGCTGCTCCTCGAGCGCGCGGATGCGGCGCTGCATATGACGGCGGTCGCTTTCCAACTGCGACTCACCGGGACCGCGCGTGCCGATACCGCCGCCCAGACGGCTCATTTCGGCACCGTGACCGGTCAGACGGGGGGCGGTGTATTTGAGCTGCGCCAGCTCAACCTGCACCTTACCCTCGGCGCTGACGGCGTGCAGCGCGAAAATATCCAGGATCAGCATGGAACGGTCAAGCACGCGGACGTCGTGTCCGATGTCGTCCTCCAGGTTGCGGATCTGGGAGGGAGAAAGCTCCATATCGAAAATGACCAACCCCACCTCGTTGCCCTCGCACAGGTCGGCGATCTCTTTGACCTTGCCCGAGCCGATGATGGTGCGCGGGTCAAAGGTGTCTTTGTTTTGTGTCACACGCGCAAAGACGGTACCGCCGGCGGTGTCGAGCAGGCGGGTCAGCTCGTCCAGGCCCTTTTCCACCTCCTCGGGAGATTCCTCACGGGTGCTGACGCCGACAAGAATGGCGCGTCCCGCCATTTCCAGCTGCTTTGCGCTTGCTTTGGTTTCGTTCATATACATCCCTGCCTTTCTGTTTCGGATGCGGACGATGAGATATCATCGGAATATTCGGTTCTCAGTACGCAAAAAGGGCAGAGCATACGCCTGTGCGCATGATCTCTGCCCGATGTTGCGTCTTTTGCTGCGAGAATTACTTGCCGCTTGCAGCCAGTCTCTTCTTGAACTTGTCAACTCTACCGCCAGCATCAACAAACTTCTGCTTACCGGTAAAGAAGGGATGGCACTTGGAGCAAATGTCGACTCTCAGCTCGCCGCCCTTCGTGGAGCGGGTGGTGACGCGTTCGCCACATGCACACTTGATTACAACTTCTTCGTAGTTAGGATGGATTCCGGATTTCATTTTTAAACACCTCACTTACAGTAATGTAGCTCCCGGGGGAACCATGGCCACGAACGGAGAATAGTATAACACATATTTTGAAGAAATGCAAGGGGTTTTTGAAAAAAAGTTTGATGTTTTTTGCCTTTTTTATCGAAAATCAGTGTGCCAACTCCTCCCGCATACGGGCAAGGATTTTCTTTTCGAGTCTTGAGATGTAGGATTGCGAGATGCCGAGCAGGTCTGCGACCTCCTTTTGTGTCATATCCGGGCCGCCGCACAGCCCGTAGCGCAGCTCGATGATGAGCCGCTCGCGTTCCCCGAGCCGGCAGACACACGCGCGAATGGCGCGGCGCTCCTCCTCCTCGGCAAGCGAGGTGGCAACGTCGGGCTCGTCGCTGCTGAGTATGTCCGAGAGCAAAAGCTCACCGCCGTCCCAGTCGGCGCTCAGCGGCTCGTCGATGCTCATCTGACCGCGACGGGGGGCGATCTTGCGGATGTACATCAGAATTTCATTTTCAATGCAGCGTGAGGCGTAAGTGGCAAGCTTGATGTTTTTGTCGGAGCGAAAGGTGTTGATCGCTTTGATCAGCCCGACGGTGCCGATGGAGATGAGATCCTCGATGCCGATGCCCGTGTTTTCAAAGCGCTTGGCGATAAAGACGACCAATCGCAGGTTGTGCTCGATCAGCGTGTCGTGCGCGTCGGGATCGTCGGGCAGACGCGAAATGACTTCACATTCCTCCTCTGCCGTCAGCGGGGAGGGAAGCGTGTCGGGACCGTTGATATAGTAGATGCCGTCGGCGGTGCTGCGACGGAAGAGGTGCAGCAGGGAACGCAGACGAGTGATGAGGGTACAGATGTAGTTCATGGTAATTCCTTTCCTATGTTGGGATGCTCAAGAGAGCAGCTCAGAGGGGATGATGGCACAAAAGCCGCGGGCGGCGGTATTGAGCGGGAGTGGGGCAAGATAGGCGGAAATCTCCCTGTGCGATTTGCCGCTCTGCAGCGACAGATGCTCCGGCAGCCAGGCGAGCAGCAGCGTGGAGTGGGCGCCAAGCGCACTTTTGGCGGGCACGAGGCGCACGCGACGGGCAAGCTCGGGCGGCAGCGCGGCGACGGCATCGGTCAGGTGCTCGGCGGCGGCACTTTGGAGCACTGCCTCGGGAATGATACGTCGGGCGTTGTGGGCATCAATGGGGATGACGGGACGGGCGCTGATGGGGTCGCGCAGCAGATTGCCGCTGTCGCACAGCGCGGGCAGCGTCAGCACGTTGTCGTTTTCCGTGATCTGCAGTGTGACCGTTTGCGTGGCGCGGGTGCGCCGCACGACGCGACAGAGCAGCCATACGACGGCGGCAGCAAGTGAGGCGAGCAGCGAAAATACACCCATACCGTCACTCTCGCGGGGGAGTGCGTCGGGGGAGAGGGTGCGGTTGAGCTGTGAGGACAGCAGCGTCATCACACCGCCGAGCAGCGCGCTGATGAGCAGATAGGCACCGCCAAGGCGCAGCAGCTGCAGTGGGTGCTCTCCGCGGCGCAGCATGGCGATGCAGCAGAGCAGCAGGCAGACGGCAAGATCTACCGCCAACGCGGGTAAACCCCGAAGCGGGGAGAACAACGCGGCGATGGCGTAGAGTGCGCCGAGGGTGGCGGCAAGGATGCCGCGCACGGGAGAGAGTGGGCGGTGCAGCAGGCGCGAGCACAGGTAAAACGCGAGAAAGTCCATGCTGAAGTTGACCAAAAACAAAAGATCGCCGTAAACCTCGTATTCCATATGCTCACCTCTCTTTGAGTCACAGTATAGCACGGCGAGGGTGAAAATTATGTTGAAACAGGGGCGCCGGGGAAAGTTTTTTGTTCGTAGGAGAACCTCACCCGTCTGCCCTACGGGCAGCCACCGTCTCGCCTGCGGGCATCGCTCGCTCGGGGTCTGACACGCCACCGGCGTGTCATTCAAGACCCTCGCGCCGCTTCGCTACCCCAAAGGGGAGGGCTTTGCCAAAATTCGCTATCCGCGCGAAGCGCGGCTTGAACCGTAGCGAATTTTTGCCGAGCAGATCTAACAACGCTTCGAACCTCACACGGGTTAGCCTCTCTGTTTTCGCCGTCCTTTTTGAGGCGGCGAAAGCGAAGGCTTTGCTATTTAGCAACCGCGTGCGGATCAGCCGACGCGGAGCGTC
>JAFTME010000077.1 GCA_017452545.1 Clostridia bacterium
AACCTTCCCGCGCCCATGCCTGCCGAGGCATTTGCCGCTCACGTCGCCAAGGTTTTGGGCTGTACCGCAGTGACCATAGGCGCACCCGACGTTGCCGCATACCGTGTTGCCGTCGTCGGAGGTTCGGGCGAGGATGATATTCCTGCCGCCATTGCCGCCGGTGCCGATACCATGGTAACGGGTGAAGCAGGCTATCATGAAATGCTGGACGCCGCCGCACTTGGCTTTGACGTCATGACCGCCGGTCACTTTTTCACCGAGCAGACGACGCTTGCCATGCTTCGCGAGCTGATAGCCGCCATTGCCCCTGACGTCGCTGCCGACATTTATAACACCAACCGTATGAAAACGGTGGTGCGATACGAATAATCAAAAGTCCTCATTTCCAAAGCATCTTTCGGAATATGATAAAAAACGAAAAGGAGAATCATCATGACTTATGTTGTTTCCAACCTGCACGGTTGCTATGATAAATTCAAGGAGCTGCTCTGCGAGATCAGCTTCAAGGACACCGACGTCATGTATCTGCTCGGTGACATCGTTGACTACGGCGAGCAGCCCATGGAGCTGATCGCTGACGTCAGTATGCGCTATAACGTATACCCCATCGTGGGCGAACACGACTATACCGCCGTCCGTATGCTTTCCGGCATGGAAAAGCTGCTGCAAAACGGCGATGCGCCCGATGCCGAATTTGCTGCCGAGCTGACCGATTGGGCAAACCACGGCGGCAAGGTCACGCTGGACGGCTATCGCGCGTTGGATGATGACATGAAGGAGGGCGTGATCGATTATCTTTCCGACATGGCGCTCTATGAGGAGGTCACCGTCAAGGGCAACACTTATTTTCTTGCTCATGCAGGCATCGCGGATTTTGATCCCGACGCCGATCCCGACGACTACCAGCCCGAGGACTTCTTAAGCGAGCCTGCCGATCCCGACCGCGTGTATTTTACCGACAAAACGCTGGTGGTCGGTCATGTGCCGAGCGAGAGCGGCCGCATCGTCAAGGGCGAGGGCGTGATCGCAATCGATTGCGGCGCGGCATTTGGCGGTAAGCTGGCTTGCCTGTGTCTGGAAACGGGAGAGGAATTCTATGTCTGATAAAAAGCGCAAAAGCATCGACGGCATACAGAAAAACGACACTCTGGAGCTGGAGATCACCGAGATCAACAACCTCGGCTGCGGTGTCGGACATGCCCCCGACGGTCGTGTTGTCTTTGTGCGTGGCGCCGTCACAGGCGAGCGCATCACCGCTCGCATCATCAAAGTGGCGAGCTCTTATCTGGTCGGTCGCATCGATCGGGTGAATACGCCCTCCCCATACCGTCTGCCCGCAAGCGAGCACGATTGTGACGCAGCTGCCCGTTGTGGTGGCTGCGTTTATCGCCATATCACCTACGAGCACGAATGCGAGGTCAAGCGCGATTACGTCAAGGCCGCCTTTTGTAAGGCGGGTCTGCCCGAGGTCGAGATTGAGGACGTGCGATCAACAGGGGTATGCACCGGCTACCGAAACAAAGCACAGTACCCCGTCGGCAACAGCGAGCACGGTATGATCGCCGGCTTTTACGCAGGTCGCACACACGATATTCTCCCCGCCACCGAATGCAAGCTGCAGCCTGCGCTCTTCTCGGAGATCGTTGCCTGTGTGTGCAGCTTTTGCGATCAGCACGGCATCAGAGCCTACGACGAGAACACGGGCAAGGGGCTGCTGCGCCACATCTATCTGCGCCACGGCAAGGTCAGCGGCGCGGTTATGGTCTGTCTGGTCATCAACGGCGACCGCTTTCCCTCCTCCGAGGCGCTGGCCGATCTTTTGATGGCGCGCTTCCCTGCCATCACGGGTATTCTTCTCAATCATAACACAAAAAACACCAACGTCGTCCTCGGAGATCGCTACACGCTGCTCTGCGGCAGCGACACGCTGGAGGATACGTTGTGCGGATTACATTTTTCCATTTCACCGCAATCCTTCTATCAGGTCAATCACGACGGTGCTGAGCTGCTCTACCGCATCGCGGCGGAAAAGGCAGCGCTGACGGGCAAGGAAACGCTGCTCGATCTATACTGCGGCATTGGCACCATCGGACTGTCGATGGCACGCGGTGCGGCACGCCTTGTCGGCATTGAGATCGTTCCCGAGGCGGTCGAATGCGCCAAGCAAAACGCCCGCCGTAACGGCGTGGATAATGCCGCATTTTTCTGCGGCGACGTCGGCAGCAACGGTGACGTCAGCCGATTGCTCTCTGCTGCCGAGCAGGCGCTCGGTGAGCTGAACGTGGACGTTGCCATCATCGACCCTCCCCGTAAGGGCACCACCCCTGCCCTGATCGCCCTGCTTGCCGAGCGAAGCATCAACCGCGTCGTTTACGTTTCCTGCGACGTCGATACCCTCGCCCGCGATTGCGCCATTTTCAAGCAGTACGGCTACGAGATCGGTGCCGTCACCCCCGTCGATATGTTCCCCAGAACGGGGCACGTCGAGTCCGTCGTGTGTCTCACACGACGACTCGACGTCGATATGCGCCGCTGACGCGTCGCTCGATATGCCGCCTGCGGCGGCTCGATATATCCCCTGCGGGGACTCGATATGTTTTGCCTTGCGGCAAAACGAGATTGGGGAAAAGCGCGTCAGCCGCATAGCGGCACTCGTTGCCGAAGGCAACATATCGATTGCTCGCAACGCGAGCAAATATCGAGTTTGAGTGCAGCGAAAACATATCGAGTTGCGAAGCAACATATCGACAAAAAGAAAGGACTTTTATCAAATGACCGACAATAAGAACCGACTCCGAGAGGATGCAATCGAATTTGCACTCCAAATCTCCGATTTATGCGATGAAATTAAAGGCTGCTCTGTTTATGTCAATCAAATTGTCCGCTCTTCATCGTCTATCGGCGCAAATATCCACGAAGCTAAATATGCACAGAGCAAGGCGGATTTTATTAACAAGCTTGAAATCTCTTTGAAAGAGTGCTCGGAAACTGAATATTGGCTTGAACTGATTTTCAGAAAAGGAAAAATGAGCGAGGTCACGTACAAAGAGCTAAGAAACAAATGCGGCTCAATTAGGCGCAGACTTATCGCCTCCATTACCACCGCAAAGGAGAATCAAAATCAATGATTAATATTTTACTTGAGGGTTACGATATAGATGCTCCATGGCTCTATGATGAATTAAAAAAATATATGCAACCTACTCACAGAGTAGTGGTAATTGCGTTCTC
>JAFTME010000078.1 GCA_017452545.1 Clostridia bacterium
AAACTCTCCCGCCAGCTGCTCCATGAGCACTCTTGCATTATCAAAGCGTTCAAGCGCCCTGTTACCGCCGTCCAGAAGAACGTCCGTCAGCTCCTTGATCTGCTCTGCCTTTCTGCGCACCAGCGACAGATATTCCCGCTGTTGCTCCGGGGTATAGCTCTCCTGCCCCTCAAGCAGCTGCGTATAGGAGAGAATGCCGGTCAAAGGCGTGCGGATATCGTGCGACAACGCGCGGATGAGCGCCTCGCGCTCCTCCTGCAACCGTTGCTCGGCGGCACGGAGCTCCTGCTCGCTCTCCAAAAGGTAGTTGACCTCCTCGGCAAGCTGCGTCAGCTCATTGTTGCCCACCGCAGGCAACCGATGACCATACTCCCCGCGCCGAAGCGCATCGATCCCGCCAATGATGGTGCGAATATATGCAAGTCGTTCGCCGAACAAAATCAGAAACAGCACAATAAAAAAGCAAACGGAAACGACCAAGCTCACGCTGAAAATGACGCCATCCAGCTCATAAAGCTGCATTTCGTCCAGCACGATCTCCCGATCCGCGCAATAGTTGCTCACCACGCCGAGACCAACCGCAGATAAGAACAAATACAGCAGCAGCGCCACGGCAAAGCAAACGGCAAACAGCCCCAGCGCCTCAAGCGACAGCCTGCGGTACTTTTTTTGTATGCGGGGATCAGTCAACGTAATACCCCCTTCCCCATGCAGTCTTGATGTAGGTCGGGTTGCGTGAATCATCCCGCAGCTTTTTGCGGATGTTTTTGATGTGTACCATGATCGCCGCATCACCGACTGCGTTTTCATTCCAAATGCCCGCATAGATCTGATCGAGCGAAAAAATGCGCTTGCGGTTTGTCAGCAGCAGCTCTAAAATTTTAAACTCGGTATACGTCAGCGCTATTGACTCCTCACCGCGGATCACGCATTGACGGTCAAGATCCAGCCAAACGTCGCCCATTGATAAGCGATTCGCACCAATGCTCGCCACCTCCTCCGTGTTGCCGCCGCTGCGGCGAAGGATCGCCTTCACACGCATCAGCAGCTCGACGTTGGAAAACGGCTTGACGATATAATCGTCCGCCCCGACGGAAAAGCCCATAACCTTGTCCGACTCCCCCGAATACGCCGTCAGAAACACGATCGGCGCAGCAAAGCGGCGGCGGATATCCGCACCCGCCATAAAGCCGGAAAGGCGCGGCATATTGACATCAAGAATGTACAGATCCACACTCTCATCTGCCATTTCCACAGCCGCCTGCCCATCCTCGGCACACGCGACAAGATAGCCCTCGCCCGAGAGCAGCAGCGCCAGAATATCCCGTATCTCCTTTTCGTCGTCCGCAACAAGAATATATTTCTTACCGTCCTTCACCGTGTGTCCTCCTCTCGCATTGTTTTCCGTCTTCGCCGCGCCTTATGCGCCGAAGAAATACTCCAGCACGCCCTGAATGTGCAGATCCCACCAGGGCCAGGAGTGATCGCCCTCGGAAAGTGCATAATAGTGCTCCTTGCAAAGCTCATTCAAAAGCGCGTCATAGCGCGTCGTGTAGTCCTCTCTTCCGTCCTCCGTACCGCACCAGAGGTACATCCGCGGGAAGGGCTTACCCGCCGCATGGCACTCCCGTGCCAGCCAAAAGAGATCGTGGCAGGTGTCCTTAAGCTCGCCCACGCTCTGCATATCAAAGCCGAAAATGCCGCGCCACTCGTCCATCGGACGGTTTCGACTCACGTCGGCTATATCCAGTGTACCCGAAAGCGAGGCAGCTCCGCCGAAATGCTCGGGATAGGTCAGCGCTGCCTTGACGGCACCGTAGCCACCCATGGAAAGTCCCGCGATCACGTTATCCTCGCGACGGTCGGACATCCCCTTGAAAAAGCCGCGGCAAACACGAGGCAGCTCGTCGGCAACAAACGTCAGATATTTTGTCCCCGACGCCGTGTCGGTGTACCAGCTTCTTCCCACGCCCGGCATAACCACCGCGATCTTGTATTTTGCAGCATATCGCTCAATGGCGGTGCGACGCATCCAGGTCGTGTGATCGTCGGATAATCCGTGTAAAAGAAACAGCGTTTTATAGGTCTCCTCGCGCCCCGATTGCATTCCGATCGCCGTCTTTGCCGATTCCGGCAGAATTACGTTGACCGAAACACCCATACCCAGCGCATCCGAATGATAGTTCAGTTGAAGGAATGCCATATTCTACCTCCGTGCTGCGGTATCGCAGCGCACATATGCCGCGCCGCACCGCTTCGTTTATTAAATGCTTTATTTGAGCTTCTTTCCGTCCGAGAATGCCTGTCCTGCCTTGTCACCAAGGCGAAGATACGCGTGCGTCACCCCATCGTAAACAATCGGATCCAGCTTGCCTGCGTCGATCTTACCGCTCTCGTCCAGCACGCACTCATCCGCGCTCACGTTGACGATCTCACCGATGCAAATGCCGTCCTCGTTGAACTTGAGCAAGCGACACTCCACCGTCATGGGCAGCTCCGCAATAATGGGAGCGTTGACGTGCTCGCTTTGAATCGCGTGAAAGCCCGCTCTTGCGAACTTGTCCGGCACGTCGTTTGCCGACACGATCCCCACGTAATCGCAAGCAGTGACGGTATTCGCCGTCGCAAAGCTGACGGTAAACGCACCCGTTTTCTTGATGTTCTCCGTTGTTTTATGGTCGTCCGCAAGACAGACCATCACCTGGTTGGTATCGTAAATGCCGCCCCACGCAGCGTTCATGGCGTTGGGGACTCCGTTTTCGTCATAGGTTCCAATGATCAGTACCGGCATGGGATACAGCCAGCACTTTGCTCCAAAGCTTTTACGCATGATAGCTCTCCTTTTTATTTTTGATTGAATACGTAACGGTCCAAACGTGCAAACGCTTCCTTGACTCTTGAGAGCGGCAGCGCCAGATTGACGCGAATGTGCGTCGTACCGCCGTGCTGTCTGCCGTCCTGCCATGCAACACCAACGTCCCAGCCTGCGCGCAGCAGCTCATCCAGCGTCTTGCCGTTTGCCTCCATCCATTCCCGACAGTCAAGGAATAGCATATACGTTCCCTGCGGCTTTGCCACCTGAACACCGCGGAAATGCGCTGCAATATAGTCGCAAGCATAGTCAACGTTACCTGTAAGCGTTTCACACAGCTCGTCCACCCACTCGTAACCCTCATCGGCATACGCACCGATCAGCGCGTACATCGACAGCATATTCATGGAGTTGTAATGCGAGATCGCTGATTCCTTCTCCAGACGGTCGCGCAGGCGGGGATGATATACCACGTGATATGCCCCGACCAAGCCAGCAAGATTGAAGGTTTTGGAGGGCGCGTACATAGCAACCGTTCTCATGCGCGCATCCTCGCTGACCGATTGCGTCGGAATGTGCTTGTGCCCACGTAAAATAATATCCGACCAGATCTCGTCCGATACGACGTACACGTCATATTTTTGGAATAACGCCATCGCGCGCTCGATCTCCCACCGCTCCCAAACACGCCCCGTCGGGTTGTGCGGTGAGCAGAAAATCGCAGCGTGAATGTGCCCCTCGCGCAGCTTTCGCTCCATATCCTCAAAATCCATGCGCCATACGCCAGCCTCATCAAGCACCAACGGACTGTGAACGATGTGATAGCCCGCCCCTGTCAGTGAGCCCGTAAAGCCCATGTAGGTCGGCGAATGCACAAGAACGTTGTCGCCGCGCGAACAGAAGGTGCCAAGCGCCGAAAGCACACCACCGAGCACTCCGTTTTCATAACCGATATGACCGCGCTCCAGCCCCTCAACGCCGTTGCGCACACGCTGCCAGGCAATGATTGCATCATAATATTCATCGCGCGGAGAAAAATATCCGAACGCAGGATGCTCCACGCGGCGGCGGATCGCCTCACAAACCGTAGGAACGGTCGGGAAATTCATGTCTGCCACCCACATCGGAATGACGTCAAAGCCCTCGCGCGGCTTGCCGGGCGTCCAGCCTTGCCCCAGCGCATCTACCGCCAACGCATCCTGTCCGCGGCGATCCATGACCGTTTCAAAATCGTATTTCATAACAGCAGTCCTCTTTTTTCCATGTTTCGGGAGCCGTGTTGCCCGTGTGTCTGTATTATATCATACTTTTCCCGTTTTTTCAATGTTCTCAAAGCAAAAATTCTCCTCTCGCCAACCGACACAAGGCCGGAACAGCGAGAGGAGAACTGATACTTTTCAAATTGAATTATTTGGTACCGAACAGACGGTCGCCGGCATCGCCGAGACCGGGCAGAATATAGCCCTTATCGTTGAGGCACCTGTCCAACGTAGAAACATAGATCTTAACGTCGGGATGCGCCTCAGCAACACGGGTAACGCCCTCGGGCGCACCGATGATGGCCATAAACTTGATGTGCTTGCAGCCACGGTCCTTGAGCAGCTGGATGGCATCGCAGGCACTTCCGCCCGTTGCCAGCATGGGGTCAACGACCAGCACCAGCTTTTCCTCAATGCCCGTAGGCAGCTTGCAGTAATAGGATTGCGGCTGCAGAGTCTCCTCATCACGGTACATACCGATATGACCGACTCTTGCCGAGGGGAACAGAACGTGGATACCGTTAACCATGCCAAGTCCTGCGCGCAGGATGGGCACGATCACGATCGCATTGTCCTTGACGACACGCTGCGTGCAAACCTCCAGGGGCGTCTTGACCTCTTTTTCGGTGGTGGGAACGTCTTCCTTGAGGGATTCGTAGGTCATCAGCGTCGTGATCTCCTCGACCAGCTCACGGAATTCCTTCATACTGGTATTTTCATCGCGCAGAATGGCGATCTTGTGCTTGATCAGCGGATGGTCAAAAATGACTACATTGTCGTATTGCTTCATTTATTCTCCTCCTCGGAAACGCTCTCCTTTGCCTGAGGCTTTCCAAGCTTGTTCAGCAGAATGTTGGTCAGAATACCAAGAATCAGTGCGCAAGCGATGGTGGTCAGCTCAACGCTGCCAAAGGAAACACTCAAACCACCGATACCGGGAATCAGGATTGCAGAAACGACAAACAGATTTCTACCCTCATTCAGATCGACCTGCTGGATCATCTTCAGACCGGAAACAGCAATAAAGCCGTACAGAGCCACGCAAACGCCGCCCATGACACAGTTCGGGATGGAGGCAAGGAAGGTAACGAAGGGACCGAAGAAGGAAATGATCATGCACATAAATGCCGTGGTCGTGATGGTCACAACCGATGCGTTGCGGGTAATGGCAACACAACCGACCGACTCACCGTAGGTCGTGTTGGGGCAACCGCCAAAGATAGCGCCGGCCATAGAGCCGACACCGTCGCCCAACAGCGTGCGATGCAGACCGGGCTCCTCAAGCAGATCGCTGCCGATAATAGAGGACAGGTTCTTGTGATCTGCGATATGCTCTGCGAAAACGACGAACGCTACGGGAATATAGGCTACGGCAATGGTAGCGAGGAAGGAAGCGTCAATGTCCTTGACACCCTTAATCGCCTCGATAAAGGTAAAGTCGGGAATTGCAAAGATCTGCATATCTTTGAACGCTGCAAAGTTAATAACCTGCAGTGCTACGTTTTCGGTAGCAATACCGATCACCGTAAAGATCGCTGCAGTTGCATAGCCAACCATGATACCCAGAATGAAGGGGATCAGCTTAGCCATCTTCTTGCCGTATACGGAGAAGAGGAAGATTGCAAACAGCGTAACCAGACCGCAAATGAGAGCAACGTAAGGACTGCAGCCGGAAACCATGGAGACCTGATCTACGATCGCACCGTCTACGATAACCTGATCCACCTTTTCAACCAGAACCTTACCGGTGGTAAGGTCACCGACTGCGTTGACAGCCAGGGACAGACCGATCAGCGCAACGGTCGGACCGATAACAACGGTAGGCATCAGCTTATTGATCCAAGCAACGCCTGCAAACTTAACGATGATTGCGATAACGACGTAAACGAGGCCGGCAAATACAGCACCGACGATCAGACCGGCGTAACCGGCAGAAACGGAAACCGCGCCGCCAAAGGCTGCGAACATCGAACCGATGAATGCAAAGGAAGAACCAAGGAAAACGGGACTCTTGAATCTGGTGACCAGCTGATACACCAAGGTACCTACGCCTGCACCAAACAGAGCGGCAGATTGGCTCATGCCGTTACCGATAATCGCGGGAACCAGAATGGTTGCCGCAAGGATTGCAAGCACCTGCTGGAAAGCAAATACAAGCATGCTACCGAATTTTGGCTTGTCGTGGATGTCGTAAACTAAGTTCTTAGTCATAAGAAGCCTCCATATGTGTTTTTTTCGGTGGATCCGTCGCAGCAATGCGCCATTCCACTCTAATTTTTGATTATATCACAAAATGTCGTTCAAGTCAACGACATTTGACAAAAAAGACGATATTTTTTATTTATTTTGCTACAAAAACGCACGGGTGAGAGCCTTCCCACCCGTGCGTTTCGCTATTTACTTGACCATTCCGTATCCGCCTGCATATTTGCTGACCTCAGAGGCAACGACAAACACCTTGTTGTCGCAGCATTTTCGGATCTCCCGCAGTACGGCGGGCGTTTCCCTTCTCGGCAGCACGATAAAGATCATATTCATTTTATCCTTGGAGCCATGTCCCTCAAACACCGTGTAGCCGCGATTGTGCTCCTTGAGATAGGCGGTAATCTTTTCCGTGCTCTCGTCGCTTGCGATCAGCTCCAGATTGGAGGTGCCGAGCGCGATCTTGCTCTCAATGGTCGAGCCCAAAAATAGTCCCGTCGCATAGCCAACGCAGTAAAAGAGCAGCAGAAAAATATTGTCACCCAGCGTTCCGATGATCGTCGATATGACCAAGCCCCAGATGGTACATTCCAAAAAGCCGAGCCCCGCCGCCTTGAGCCGTTGCCCTTTGACCATCATGCAGGTCTTGAGCGACTGGATGGTGATCTCAACGATCTTGGCAGCACAAACGAGCAAGCAAACGGCAACCGCCGGCAACGACGCCAGAAATTCAGACATAAGCCCCTCCTTACTTCACCTCAAACTCACCAAGCGTCGTAGACGCGATGTAATCGTTTTTAAAGGAACGCAGCGTGTCCATATGCGGCTGCGCAATGTGGATCTCCTGATGACGGCGGCTTTCCCAAGCCTCGATCAGCAAAATTTCGTCGGGATCCTTCTCGGAATAGTAGTAGTCGTAGCGAATGCAGCCGTCCTCCGCACGAACTGCGTCCACCACGCCCTCTGCGTATGCTCTCTTGATAAATTCCTCCCGCTTTCCGGGAAATGCCTTGAAAACAACATAAATCGTATACATGATTCCGTCTCCTTATTGTTATTATAAAATTTAATTACAGCAGATCGTCAAACAGCGCGATATTATCCATCGAGGGCTTGCGCTCGCCACTCTCGCATTGCTTTACAATCTCAACAATACGGTCGTTGATCGGCGTCGCAACACCGCACTTGCGTCCCCACTCACAAACCACGCCGTTGATCGCACCGATCTCACACGGCTTGCACTTTTTGAGATCCTGCAGCATGGACGGCTCGATCGCACGGTGCTTTTTCATGGCAATGGGGATCAGCGCCGTAGCAAAGGCTCGCTTGAGCGCGCCCTTGTAATAAAACAGCTTGGTGATATTCTTTCCCTGCACAGGTGCAAACGTCGCTCCTGCTGCGTGTCCGACGTCAATACATTCCTTCATACAGCGAATGGCAACACGGCGCGCCGCCCGATGCTCGGAAACGTCACCGAACAAACCGCCAACCACCGTGCCAAGCCCCGAGAACGTCGCATTGATCAGCAGCTTGGACCAGCGCGCACCGATCAGATTTTCCTCCTCGTGTACCGGGCACATCAGCTCCAGCAGCGCCTTGACTCTGTTAAACTGCTCGTCGGTAATGCCCTCCATCTTACCCATGTGGAAGGACAAGCTCTCCGGCGCGCTCGTCAGCGTGCATACACCCGGAGCCGACAGCGTGGCGCCCCATTCTACCGTGCAGCCCATGGTCCGCTCAGCACCGACGATCTCGGCAATCAGCGGCTCAGGCAGCCCGTTCTGCAGCGTTACGATTACGCCGTCCTCTGCAAGATAGGGCTTGAGATAGGATACCACCTCGGCATTGTACAGCTGCTTGGTCATCAGCAAAACAACATCATAGCTGCCGCTCATCCGATCCGGTGTGATCGCCGTCACAGGCACTGTCATTTCTACCGTCCCCGTAATGCGCGCACCGTTCTTTTGCAGCGCCTCCACGTGTGCGACGTTGCGATTGATCAGCTCGATCTCGCCGCCGTTTTTTGTAATGTAAGCGCCGAGCACCGTACCAAGCGATCCCGCGCCGTAAATTGCATATTTTCCCATACATTCACCTCTTCCGGCACCGGCGCAGTCGCGCAGTGCCTTCTTTTTATCATTATAACACAACCGCCCTTCCCTGTCAAGAAAGGCACATAATATCCCAACGTGTGAATTTCGTGTATTTTTATGGAAATTGAAAAAAGGACTTGTCAAGCGGCAAAAAATCAGTATAATAGAATCAGTACGACACACAAAAAAGGAATCACTATGAAGCCACCAATGCCCCCAACAAGCCGCGACGGCACCCCCATAACGCGCAGGCTCCTGCAGCTGCTGTCAGCCGCGGCCCTCATCGCCTGCATCATCCTCGCCATACTCGCCTGGCGCAGCGGTATTCTGCGCGACGGGCAAGCGTTGCGCGCCCTCGTCGAGCGCGCGGGCACTGCGGGTGCCATCGTCTTTGTCGCTATCCAGATTCTGCAGGTCGTCGTTCCCATTCTTCCGGGCGGCGTATCCTGCCTTGCGGGCGTGGTGCTCTTCGGTCCCGTCGGTGGTTTTATTTATAACTATATCGGTCTGTGCGCAGGCTCTGTCCTCGGCTTTTGGATCGCCCGCATCGGCGGACGGCGACTGCTCTTCCATCTGTTCTCCGCGGCATCCATCGCCAAATACGATGCCTGGACGCAAAACAAGCGAACCTTCCCCGTCCTCTTTGGCATCGCCATGCTGCTGCCGGGACTCCCCGACGACCTGATCTGCTATCTTGCAGGCACGACCGCCATGAAATTTTCCCGCTTTGTCGCTATTCTGCTGCCCTGTAAGATTCTGCCCATTTTGCTGTATAGCCTGCTGTCGTTTCTTCCCTTTGATATTCCTTTGATCCCCTGAAAGGAGATTGCACCATGTCACACTACCGCCTCTATCTTGATACTCCCGCCATTGATGCCGCAACGGACGGTTGGGAAAATGCCACCCCCGTCGGCAACGGTAAGCTGGGCGCCATGCTTTACGGTGGCATCGAGCAGGAGATCCTGCAGCTCAACGAGGAGCGAATCTGGGCAGGTAAGAAGCGTCCCGTCTCCGCCCCCGGCTTTTACGAAAAATTCCAAAGCCTTCGCACCCGGCTGCTGCGCGGTGAGATCGCAGGGGCAGATGCTGCTGCGGAGCAACTGCTTGCTCCCTATTTCGGGCGCGTCTCCTCCTATGAAACGGCAGGTGAGCTGCGTCTTGCCCTTGATTCCGCCCCGCTCCCCTATACCAAGTACAGCCGTGTGCTGGATCTTCTGCA
>JAFTME010000079.1 GCA_017452545.1 Clostridia bacterium
CATCTTCAACCTCACGCTTCTCTCCTGGCAGCAGTACCTGATCGCAATCGGACTGATCTTCGTTCCCCTCGTTGTAATGGAGCTTGCAAAGCTGTTTGGCTTTATCAAGCATCATAAGCATTGATATCAATACGCAAAGAGCCCCGCGAGCTGCCAACGGCAGCTCGCGGGGCTTCTTCCTTATTCATAAAAAAATGTATTGAAAAAGCACACACTGTCTTTAAAACAATGTGTGCTTTTTTTGGTGGAGACAAGTGGACTCGAACCACTGACCCCTTGCATGTCAAGCAAGTACTCTAACCAACTGAGCTATGCCTCCAACGCATGATAGTATAACACAGTCGGCTTCAAAAGTCAAGCACTTTTTTTCGAGTTTACAAAATGTTAATAATTTCCGTAAGACTCTTACATCAGCATAAATTTGCTGTCCACATGATCCTGCAGCTCTGTAAGGCGCACCCACAAAAGTACAGCAAAAACAGCGGGAACGATGCATCCGAAAAGCCACATAAAATTGAGCGTCGGGCGCAAAAAGACATACGCGATATTGCATAGCACCGTCAGCGCACCGAACACACACGCACTAACGTAGCGGCGCTTGAGCTCGTGATGCTCCTGAGCAAGCTTTTCTTCCCTGCTATAATTCGCCGTGGATTCGATCTCATAGCCCGTATAGCGGTCAATGATCTCAAACAGAATTTTAAGCAAGCATACCATAACGGCAGCCAGCGCAATGCTTTCGATCACCGTAACCACCTGCACCGGGATATACGCCATACGGATCCTTTCGCTGCGAAGAATACTCTCCGGGCGGTATTTGGTAAAGAACAGCGTCGTCAGAATATAATTTCCAAGTGAGATCAAGGCATACACGCTGATCAGAATTCTCGGCATTCTTACGCTGGAAAGATATGGGCGAAGCAGATGCAGCATGATCAGCAGCGCGATCGCGCCTAAAAAGTCCGGGAGTATGTTGAAATTATCAAGAGAAAAATCAATGGTAAAAACGGCGTAAAGCGTGATCATCAAAAACGCGACCCGCAGCATGCGCCGGGTGCGCCGCTCGGGGTGCAGACGATCCTCCTCTGCATACGCAGCGGAAAGTCGCTCATAATAGGACTTATCCTTGCTGACAGCGTGAACGTAGCGCAGCATATGGATCAGCCACCACACTCCAAGGATCAGCGAAACAAAAACGGTCGCACCACGGAAAAGCGATACATATTCGTACCAATTGAATACCTGATCGTCATAAGCGTTACTGCTCAGCGCCGCAAATTCCGGCAATGTGTTGAGTGCGACTCTGCAGATCAGAAAAATTTGGCACGCATGGCACATTTTTTCGGTCACGTTATAACGGGAGGGGGGACGTGGAAAACGGCGCCTACGCCCAAAAATCGTGGTCTGGCGGTAGGTTTTATGTACACAGTACATCGTGCCGTCATAGCAGGTGTCCAAATGGATCAGTCCGTCACACAGCTGCTGGCACAACGGGAAGCCGATCATAATTTTAAAGAAGGCAAATACAAAGCAGCACAGCAGCGTCGCCATCGGCTGCTCCAGCGGATTGACCGATAAAAAGCCAAAGATCCAGAATACCGAGAGCAGCTGTGCCCCGCTGATCAACGCCATTTTTTCCAGCATCCGCACCGCCTCTGCCATGTGCTCGTTGAGAACCGCATAGGGCGCAAATACTGAAATCAAAAGCAAATACGCGATGAAATCAGGTGTCAGATCGAGCACGTGAATTCCGGGAAGGCATAACAGCAACACGGCAAGGATCAAAGCGCCACGTCGGACACGGATCGGAGATTTCGCTTGCTTTTCACGCTTCATGTATCATACCTTCCTTTCATCAATTATTCCTTGCGGTTTTTGGAAGCCTCGCGTGCAGCACGCAGCTCCTCACGGCGATCCGCCTTGCTCTGTCCGTGCGTTCCCTGCTTGGTTCCGTTTTTCTTTTCCAAGCGACGGCGCGCGTTTTCCGCGTGATAGGCACGGTCCGCGGCAATGGCGCGATCCTCACGCTTTTGAAATTCCTCGCGGAATTTATTTACAAAGCCAAATCTTGACGGCTTGACCGCCTGCTCGCGCTGCGCCTCGTCCGCAGGACAGATGCGCATATAGCAGGAGTAAATGGTAATACAGTTCAGAATGGCCCACAGCAATCGCAGAATGAGCAGCGAGCCGTATAGGATGGAATCCAGCGTACCAACCACGGTAACGGGAATCATCACGCAGTAATAAAGCACGACCAGCACCATATTTCGAAGTGCCGATGCGGCAATCTTCTTGACGCCGGTGCGCACGGCAAGATCCTTGATCGCCAACGCAAGAAGGATGTGGAACAGCAGCACCAGGACCATATTGGCATAGTGAGCGACAGTGGATAGCGTCTCTGTTACCACGGGTACGCTGAATGAGAACAGTGTGCCAACGCCCTCCAGCGTGCGATACGCCGCAAGCAATACCAGTGGAAGCGTCACCCATTTGGCATAGCGGAAGGAATGGCAGTACAGCTGCAGGTTCATCAGTCCAAGATATAGCAGACCGTAGCCCGGCAAATACAGCAGCGCACCGTATGCGTTCAGCTCCAAAATATATTCAATTAAATAGCCGAGAAACAGAAAGCCAAATCCCATGACCTCTCCTCCTTATATTCCGACGAAGCGGAGGTCTGTAACGGCAAAGCCGTCACAGATCAATCCTCGTCGCTATCGCCGGCGGTAGCACCGCAGCACTTTTTGTATTTCTTTCCGCTTCCGCAAGGACATGGATCGTTTCTTCCGACGCGAGCAGGACGGGTGCGCTGAACGAGCACGATCTTCTTCGGCGCGCCCTTCGCGCCCTCAAAGCCCTCAGTCAGCGGATTTGCAACCTGCACACGCTGTACTCTTTGGCGAGGAACAGCGGCAAGGATCATGCGAACGGTATTTTCGCGAATATCGCCGACCATGCCGTCAAACATATCCGCACCCTGAATGCGGTATTCGGTAACGGGATCGCGATTGGCATACGCCTGCAGCCCAATGCTTCCCTTGAGATCGTCCATCGCATCAATGTGATCCATCCAGGCGCGGTCAACGTTCTGCAGCAAAATGGCGCGCTCCACTTCACGGAAGACCTCCTCACCGGGCATCTCCTCGGTGTCAAACAAGGCATCCTTGCCGTGATACAGCTCCAGCGCACGCTCCAGAAGCAGCGAGGTCAGATCCTCGCGCTCCAGCGTGTTGAAATCGTCGCGCTCATAGCGGAAATCGTCCTCGGTCGTCAGAATACCGAGATATTTCTTGCGAAGCCCGTCGAAATCCCAATCGTCCGCAACCTCGGCACTCGTATACTGCGCAACCGCCTCCTCAATGGTCTTTGCGATCATTCTCTGAATGGTCTCGGTAATATTTTCACCGTCAAGAACATCCTGACGCTGCTTATAAATGACCGTTCTCTGCTGGTTCATGATATCGTCGTAAGCAAGCACGTACTTACGGCGCTTGAAGTTTTGATCCTCCAGACGCTTCTGTGCACTCTCAATAGCACCCGAGAGCAGCTTGGCGTCAATGGGCATATCGTCTGGCAGCCCCATGTTGGCGACCATATTCAAAATACGCTCGCTGCCAAACAGACGCATCAGATCGTCCTCCAGCGAGAGGAAGAAGCGAGACTCGCCGGGGTCCCCCTGACGTCCGGAACGACCGCGCAGCTGGTTGTCGATACGGCGCGACTCATGGCGCTCCGTACCCAGGATATAAAGACCGCCCGCCTCGCGCACCATCTGCGCCTCGGGTGCGATCTCCTGCTTAAATTTTTCATATAGCTCGCGGAAAATAGCGCGCGTGCTCATTACACGCTCGTCGTCCGTGTCCGCCGTACCGGTCGAGGACGCGATCAGCGCCTCGTCAATGCCCATGGCACGCATTTCTGCTTTTGCCATGTATTCGGGATTACCGCCAAGCATAATATCCGTACCGCGTCCTGCCATGTTGGTGGAAATGGTTACGGCACCCAGCTTACCCGCCTGTGCAACGATCTCCGCCTCCTTCTCGTGCAGCTTTGCGTTGAGCACGGTGTGCGGAATGCCCGCCTTTTTGAGCTTTGCGGAAAGCTCCTCGGATTTATCGATGGAAACCGTACCGACAAGAATGGGCTGCCCCTTCTTGTGACACTCAATGATCTGCGCCACGATGGCGTCATACTTACACTTGATGTTTTTGTAGACAACGTCATTCTGATCCACGCGGATCATGGGTTTGTTGGTAGGAACCTCCACAACGTCCAGCGAATAGATCTCGCGGAACTCGTTCTCCTCGGTCAGCGCCGTACCGGTCATACCGGACAGCTTGCGGTACATACGGAAATAGTTCTGGAAGGTGATGGTGGCGAGCGTCTTGTTTTCCTTTTGGATCTTGACGCCCTCCTTAGCCTCAATTGCCTGGTGCAGACCGTTGGAATAGCGTCTTCCGGGCATCAGACGGCCGGTAAAGGCATCAACAATGATAACGCCCTTGTCATTGACGATATAATCCACGTCGCGCTTCATGCAGCCGTGGGCACGGATGGCCTGATTGACGTGATGCGCGATGGTCGCGTTTTCCGGATCGGTAAAATTCTCAAGTGCAAAATACGCCTCTGCCTTCTTGGCACCGCGGGGGGTCAGAACCGCACTGTTTGCCTTTTCGTTGACGATATAATCGGCGGCAATATCGTCCTGGCTCTCCTTGTCGTCCAGCTCCTTGATGACGTATTTGATCAGCGTACGGACAAAGGCATCGGCACGGTCGTAAAGATCTGTGCTGTTCTCGCCTGCGCCGGAAATGATCAGCGGCGTTCTTGCCTCGTCCACGAGAATAGAGTCCACCTCATCCACGATGGCAAACTCATGTCCGCGCTGTACCATACGATCCTTATAAACGACCATATTGTCACGCAGATAGTCAAAGCCGTATTCGTTATTGGTACCGTAGGTGATGTCCGCAGCATACGCCGCCTTCTTTTCATCCTTGCTCTGCCCGTGAACGACAAGGCCCGTTGTCAGTCCAAGATAGGCGTAAACTCTGCCCATCTCCTCGCTGTCACGGCGCGCCAGATAATCGTTGACGGTAACGATGTGCACACCCTTACCCGTCAGCGCGTTCAGATACGCAGGCATCGTGGCGACCAACGTCTTACCCTCACCGGTTTTCATTTCGGCAATTCTTCCCTGGTGCAAAAGAATACCGCCGATGATCTGCACGCGGAAGGGGCGCTTGCCCAGCACGCGCTCGTCAGCCTCGCGGACGGCCGCAAAGGCATCGGGCAGAATATCGTCCAGCGTTTCCCCGTCGGCAAGACGGGCACGCAGCGTCGCCGTAACGCCGCGCAGCTCCTCCTCGCTCATCGCATGATATTGCTCGGCAAGAGCTTCCACGCGGTTGACAATGGGATTGAGTTTTTTCAGTTGATGATCGCTGTAGGTGCCAAAAAGCTTAGTAATAATCGACATATTCGGTAACCTTTCTGATCGCTTGAGCCCCCGTACCGCCGGTCGGAAGCGCCAAGAGAATTGTAAAAAGCAATAAATTATTATCTATTGTACTATATAACTGTGAGTAAAAGGAAAATGAATTGTAAACTTTATGGAACATTTTTAAACGCTCTTGATTTATCGCGGCTTTTGTGATAATATGAGAGCGTAATCATCCGAAGGAGCATACACACGCATGGCTGACAAAATTCACATCGTTCTATACCAGCCCGAGATCCACGCCAATACGGGAAATATCTCGCGCACCTGTGCCGTGATCGGTGCCGATCTTCATCTGATCCGTCCGCTCGGCTTTTCCACCGATGATAAGCATCTGCGCCGCGCAGGGCTGGATTATTGGGATAAAATGACCATCCGCTATTACGATAGCGCCGACGATTTCTTTTCGCAGCACCCTGATGCCACCGTGTATTATTTCACGACCAAGGGTCGCAAGAGACACACCGAGGCGAATTACAGCGGCGAGGTTTATCTGATGTTCGGCCCCGAATCGCGCGGTCTGCCGGAGGAGCTTTTGCTCGCCCATCCCGAGCAATGCGTTCGCATTCCCATGCTGCCGACGCTGCGCTCGCTCAACCTTTCCAATTCCGTTGCCGTCGCTGCCTACGAGGTGCTGCGCCAATGGAGCTTTGAGGGCTTCCAGACCGAGGGCAAGCTGCATCATCATACCTGGGAGGACGCCGCACCATGACACGAGAAGAAAACGGCGCACAGCGCGTCGCGGTCGCCATGAGCGGCGGCGTCGACAGTGCAGTATCTGCACTGCTGCTCCGTCAAGAGGGGGCCGACGTTGCGGGCGTCACCATGCGCCTGTATTCGGAAAACGACGCCGATCCCGAATCCGATGATATCCGCGATGCGCGTGGCGTAGCGGAGCGACTTGGTATTCCTCACCTTGTCTGCGATCTCGGCTCTGAATTCCGTCGGCAGGTGATCCAATCCTTTTGCAAAGAATACGCCGCAGGACGTACCCCCAATCCCTGCGTCGTTTGCAATCAGTATATCAAATTCGGTGCTCTGTTCGATTTCGTTCGTGCCAAGGGGTATGATACGCTCGCCACGGGACACTACGCAAGGCTGGAGCGGGACGAACAATGCCGCGTTCGCATCCGTGTCGCTGCCGATGCCACAAAGGATCAGACCTACGTACTCTGGTCGCTGAAGCAGGAGGTTCTCCGTCACGTCCGTTTCCCGCTTGGTGAGATCACCAAGGAGCAGGCGCGTGCGCTTGCCGAGCAGAACGGCTTTGTCAACGCACACCGGCGTGATTCACAGGACATCTGCTTTATCCCCAACGGCGATTACGTTCAATTTCTTGCCCGCTACGCCGGTATTACCCCCACTCCCGGCAACTATCTGGACACCGGTGGTGCAATCATCGGCAAGCACAAGGGAATGCTCTGCTATACGATCGGTCAGCGCAAGGGACTGGGTATGTCGTTTGGCAAGCATATGTTCGTTTGTGAAAAAAATGCCGCCGATAATACCGTCACACTGTGTGACGGCGAGGAGCTCTTCCGCCACACGCTCACCGCAAGCCGTGTCAACTGGATCTCGGGTGAGTGCCCTGCCTCCCCCGTCCGCGCACAGGCCAAAATCCGCTATGCACAAAGAGCCGCCGATGCCACCGTCTTTCCGATGGAAAACGGACGCGTGCGCGTCGAATTCGACGAAGCACAGCGCGCCATCGCCCCCGGTCAGTCCGTCGTGTTTTACGACGGCGAATACCTGCTCGGCGGCGGAATTATCGACGCATAACTCCTACAAATATAATGACCGCCCGACGCTGCTCAAAAGCATGGCATCGGGCGGTATTTCTTTGATTTGTTTCATTTCAGCTCACAGCCGCCCCACTCAACGACCGCAAAGCCGCGACGCTCAAACGCCTTGATCGCAGGCGGAACGATCGAAACGTGGGTATCGCTCGCACGGTACGACATAAATACGCGAAGCATGGAATCAGGGCTTGGTGATATCCGCAGCGGCGCCATGCTCTCATATTGCATCGTGTCAAAGGAGATCAGATTGTACGCATTGTCCTCCATTCTCGGCAACCAGTATTCGATGAAGTCCGCACATTCCCGCTCGTTGAGACCGAGTCGCGGCAAAATGGATTGCAAAAACGCCCCCGTATCTGCGCCGGCAATACAGTACTCTGCCTCAAAAGCAAGTGCCGCATTGGGAATTCCCTCCCAAAACAGATACGGATACGTCTGCCCATCGTGATGATGCAGCGTTCCGTCCGGCATCGCCTTCACCACCCAAGGCGCTTCATAAGCAGGAATGGTCTTGATCAGCACGCCGTCAAAAAGCAATTCCACTCTCACCTCACACGCCTGCTCGGGATACAGATAGATCACAGGCTTGTCGAATACGATCTCACCGTCAGCACTTGCGGACATTTCCTTTGCCGTGATCAGCTTTTGTACCACGTAACGATAGAAGATCGCCTCGCCGTCCTGCTTGCTCTTCACCAGACCGCGTTCCTCCACTCGCTCGCTCTCTCCATATTGGACGAACACCGTGGCAAACGGACAAAAAACCTCATCCGCACCGGGATAGCGATAATAAACATCGTCGGCAACAAAGCCATCCGCATCACAGTAGGTCACGTAAACGTATTCGCTGAGCACGATATCCGTGCCACGCCCCTCTTCTTCTTTCTCCGTTTTCTCCTGAGCATCGCCCGATATCTCCTGTTTCGTCGGATCCTCTGATTTCGAATCCTCACCGTTACAGCCGAATAAAGCGACCATACAAAGCAAAAGCGCAAGCACCGAAATCACTCGTTCCTTAGGTATCATTTTTATTTTCCTTTCTTTTTGACAAACGATTCCGCCAAACCAAGAAGCGACGGCTTACCCATACAGACGCAAAAAATCGAAAAAAGTTCCCCTTTTTTCTGGATTTTCCTAAAATTTTTTCATAACCAAAAAAGCAATCGAGCATTCAAGAAGAGCAACCATAAAAGAAACCCACCGTACAGCAGCAGAGCCGTGCCGAACAACGCAGACACACGAAAATAACGGTACGCACATCCAAGACAAAGCAGAAATATCAGGCAGCCGAGCAGAAAGCACAGCACATACCGCGCTGCCACAAAAAACAAAGGATACCACAGAAAGCCGAGCAATATCATTGCCACAAACAGCATCCCGCCGAAATAGCGCTCCGAGCAGCGAAAGCTGATCACGCGCGATCCGCCCCACGGCAGCATAACACCGCCAAACAAAGCACCCAAAACAAAATACCAAGCGCTCCACAAAAGCGACAGCAGCCATATCGGAGGAAAGAAAGAACGCAGAAATAATACCGCTTCGCCGCGATACGGACTGCCGCACACGCCCCGCACCACGGCAGAAAGCAGTAAAAGTATCCCGCCGCCGATCAACATGACCCAGGGATCTCTCCGCCGCCAAAAGCATCTCCACGCACCACAAAACGCACGCCTGATCCGACCTGTCATTTTTCTCTCTCCTTCGCTTTTCGTTATATCAACCTATTCATTTGGAGAGAAAAATATGTACAAAGAACGACGCTTGCTCACAAGCGCCGTTCTTTACGGTTCAAAAAATCTCCCCACGGTTGTTATCCTGCAACGTATTTGGAATCCGCAACGTAAATTTTCTTCGGGAAGCTGCGCTTAACGCGAATCAACCCCACCATGCGCCGCAGCTCCTCGGGCGTTTCTTCTCCTGCGAGCACACCGCTCTCGGTATCATACGCATAAAGCGCATGGCAGCTGCATTTTGTCCTTGGCTGCGTTCCCTGCACAAAATACCCCACCGCGCTCCGATCTCCCCGAAGATCGGCTCTGCAGGCATCGGTCGGAATACCGCCGGAATCCATGCAATACGTCGCACGGATCACCCCCTCCACCGAAGCGAATTTTCTCTGCAGCGGCTGCGTTTTTTGCAAAATACCCAGCATATCGCTCATATTTTCCCGCCAGATACGAACGGCGGGATTTTCTTTGACGTCCGAGAGTGAAGCGGGATATTCAAATCCATACCAAACGCCCGCAAGCAGCTGCGGCGTATAGCCGATGAACCATTTGTCAAAATCCGCACTCGAGGTTCCCGTTTTTCCCGCGACCTCCATCCGCGCCATGCTTGCCCCCTTCGCCGTACCGCGCGATACAACGTCCTGTAAAAGCTTTGTCATCACGTAGGCGTTCTGCGCGCTGAGTGCCTGCGTTCCTTGTACGGATTTTGACAACAGCACCGTTCCATCCGGCGACGTTACGCGGTAATACGAATGCGGCTCAAGATAAACGCCATCGCTTGCCAGCATGGAATATCCCGCCGTCAGCTCTCGCAGCGTAACACCATAATTCATCTGCCCCAGCGCCAGCGCTGCCTCGCCGCAGTCTGTGATCGTCCGACCGTTTTCCAGCGTTTTTTGCTCGATCAAGCTCTTCATATTCAACGTATCGTGTAAAAAATCAAACGACGATTGATTTCCAATCTCTCGGAGTACTCTGACCGCGATCGTATTGACCGAATGCGAGACCGCATAGCGAATGTCCGTCAGACCACGGTATACACGGTTTGCGTTTTTTGGCCACGCGACCGGCTTGATGATTTTCCCGGCAGCAGGCGAGAGATTGTAATTGCCAAAGCTGACCGGCACGTCGTCAAACACGCTCGCCCACGTGATTTTATTTTTTTGCAGCGCAGGCGCATAGACAGATAGCGGCTTAATGGCGGAAGCCGCCGGGCGTCGCGCTCCCGTGGCATAGCTTTGCAATCGATTGCCCGTTTTTTCGCCGATCGCACCGGCAACCGCCAGAATATCCCCCGTCTGCACGTCCATCACGATGATCGCGCTTTGCGCTCGCCGTCCACCGCTGTGAAGCGGGAAATGCTGTAACTCACGGTAGTAATTTTCAACCGACATTTGCATTTGCGGCTGCATCGCAACGTCGATTTCCAGCCCACCACCCCAGAGCAGACGGCTCGCCTGCTCCCTCGTGTACCCGTAAGCTTGGCACAGATCCGAAATCACATCCTCAACCACCATATCCACGTACCAGGAATGAATGCGATCAATATCCCCTCGCTCCTGCGCCAGTATCACCAATGGCTCTGCACTTGCCTCTGCAGAATCCTCGGCGGAAATATACCCTTGCGCCGCCATTTCGCTCAGAATTACATTTCTTCGCGCTGTAGTATGCTCTGGGAAACGAACGGGATCATAATACGAAGGGTTGTTGGTGATCGCCGCAATCGCCGCACATTCGCTAAGCGTCAGCGCCTGCACCTCTTTGCCGAAATACGTCTTTGCCGCTGCCCCCACGCCATAGCAGCCTCGGGATAAATTGATGATATTCACGTACTTTTCCAAAATCTCCTGCTTGCTGCACGTATGCTCCAACGCGTTTGCCCGACAGATCTCCTGGATTTTTCGTTCAACCGAATACTCGTTTTCTCCCGTCATGTTTTTTACCAGCTGCTGCGTAATGGTTGATGCGCCGAATTTGTCCGCGTAACGGTTGCCGGACAAATAGTTCAAGCCCGCCCGCGCCGTCCGCAGCCAATCAACACCGTGATGCTGAAAAAAACGCTTGTCCTCAATAGCGACAAAGGCATCCACCAGCGCATCCGGCAGCTGATCGTACGTGACGGGAATGCACAAGCTTCCCCCGTCCAGCACGCCCCCCTCCAGCGCCCGCCGCTCTCCCTCACGCGCGGCGCGGTCCGTATAATCATAATAATACAGTCTGGACGGACCGACGTACATATCCGCCGAATAGACCTCACTTGCCATTGTCATATCAATGTGCGTCGTCATATAGTAGCTGACCAGCAAAACCAGCAAGAGCACAAGGACACCGATCAGTGCAAGCACAGATAGCATCAAATTCAGAAAAAAGCGCTTGATCGCGCCTCCGGCATGATCTTTTTGGTTGCTATATTCTACTGTTCGTTGATTTTTTGATATACTTTTGATTTCCGACATACTCTACTCTCTTCTCACACCCAAAAGATGCAAGTCACTCCGTTTGCTTGTTTTTTTGGTAGTATGCCTCAAAAAAAGAACGGCAATTCCTTCAGCAGCTCCATACATCTACCTCACATATTACAAAAAAAGCGTAACTTTTCCATCAAAAAAAGCCCCCGCGCGGCGACAATCGCACACCACGCGGGAGCAGAAACAGTATTTTACTTTAAAATGACGTTTTCCTTGCCAAGCAGCGCAATCAGCTGCTCCAGCACGAAGTCGGTCAGCGCAAGCCCCCGGGAGGAGGCGTGATAGGTACGGTCCGAGCTATCAAACCATACGACCGGGAAGCCCCCTTCAAAAATCTCCACCAGGTTCAACGCCTTCCGATAGGCCATCCCCTGTCTGTCCGGCACACGCAAATACAGCTTTTTCGGCCTGTCTGTGCGAGGCATGGCTGCAGTCTCACGGGATGCCGCAACATTCCCTCCCGCAACAGGAATGACAGGCGAAGGCTCCGCGCTCTGCGACACAGCCTTCGGAGCGACCTGCGGCTGATAGGACTCATTATCAACCAGAAGTTCAATTTTATCAACCAGTACCTTGGGCAACTCATCCTCACGAAGAGAAATTGTTCCCAAAACCATAATCGCATTGTCCTCCAGCAGCAGATAAGACATCTCGTTATAGACCTTCGGAAAAACGACACACTCGATCTCGGCATACTTATCAACCAAGGAAACGAACGCCATGCGCTCCTCTCTGCGTGTTGTTTTTACGGTGATCTTTTGAATCGTACCCGCGATCCTCACCCGCTTTTTCTCGGAGATACTGTATTCCCCGTCAGCATCGCGCTCCAAAAGCGAGGCAATGTCAACCGTCGCAAGGTCCTGCAAATGACGGGAATACGTATCCAGCAGCTGCCCCGAGAATACCATTCCCGTGGCCTCCTTCTCCTGGCGCAGCAGCTCGCGCGGCGTAAATTCGGGAATATCGGGATATTCGTAAGCATCCGTTTCACGCTCGACCGAGCCACCCCCGGGCGCGGCAAAGCTGAACATATCCATC
The DNA here is from genome assembly GCA_017452545.1 of Clostridia bacterium. Classification (GTDB taxonomy): domain Bacteria; phylum Bacillota; class Clostridia; order Oscillospirales; family CAG-272; genus SIG644. The sequence continues at coordinate 12,533 of JAFTME010000079.1, forward strand.
TGCCCCTCAATGCTGCGGCGGTTGCGCTCGGCGTTCATTTCAATCTGCTTTTCATAAGTGGAAAGCAGTTGGCTGCGTCGGTGTCCGAGCCCGTCAAACGCGCCCGCCTTGATCATTGCCTCGACCATACGACGGTTGCCCTCCACGTTCATTCGGCGAATAAAATCACCAAAGGAACGAAATTTACCGTTTCTCGTGCGCTCGTCAATAATGGCATCAATGAAATTTTTACCGACGTTTTTCAGTGCAATCAAGCCAAAGCGAATACCTGGTCTGCCGTCGGCGTCCGTTGCGTGGAAGGTTGCCACACTCTCGTTGATATCGGGCGGCAGCACCGCAATCCCCCGCTTTTGACACTCGGAAATATACTCACCGATCTTCGGAATATTTCCAAGTACCGAGGTCAGAAGCGCCGCCAGATATTCTCTCGGATAATGCGCCTTGAGATAAGCGGTGCGGAAGGAGATCAGCGCATACGATGCCGCGTGGGATTTGTTAAAGGCATAGTTGGCAAAGCTTGACATATCGTCAAACAAACGACTTGCCACCGCAGCCTCAATGCCGTTTTTCTGTGCTCCCGATAAGAAATCCGAGCGCTCTGCCTCCAGCACGTCCGCCTTTTTCTTGGCCATCGCACGGCGAACCACGTCCGCATGCCCGAAGGTGTACCCCGCAACGGTGCGGAAAATACTCATAACCTGCTCCTGATAAACGATGCAGCCGTAGGTCGAGGACAAAATGGGGAGCAGCTGCGGTGCAGCATATTCAATCTCGTCGGGATGCTTTTTGTTTTCAATATAAGTCGGAATGGAGTCCATCGGTCCCGGTCGGTACAGCGCGATCGCCGCCTGCACGTCGTCCAGGCTTTGCGGACGAAGCTCGGTCAGCATTTGCCGCATTCCACCCGATTCCAACTGAAATACGCCGCCTGTATTGCCGGAAGAAATCAACTCGTAGGTTAATTTATCATCCAACGGTACCATATCAAGATCAAAAGAGGGATTGATTTCCTTGATCTGCATCTCCGCATCATGACAAATGGTCAAATATCGCAAGCCAAGGAAATCGAACTTAAGCAAGCCCATTTGCGAGAGCGTGTCCATATCATACTGACAAACGACCGCCTCGTTGCTGACCGCAAGCGGAACAAAATCATACAGCGGCTGCTCGGTGATCAGAATTCCCGCCGCATGAACCGACATATTCCTCGGCATCCCCTCCAATGCGCTCGCCGTGTCGATCAGTTTTCGCACCTCACGGGAATCCTCGTACAGCCGCTTCAGATCCGGCAGTAGCAACGCCTTTTCGATGGTGATGCCCAGCTCCTGCGGCACGGTGCGCGCCACCTCGTCCACGGCGCTATACGCCATTCCCAGCGCACGGCCAACGTCACGAATCGCCGCACGTGCCGCCAGCGTACCAAAGGTAACGATCTGAGAAACGTGATCCGCGCCGTATTTGTCAATGACGTAATCAATGACCTCGCCGCGTCGGTTGTAGCAAAAGTCCATATCAATATCCGGCATGCTGACACGCTCGGGATTGAGAAAGCGCTCAAACAGCAGATCAAAGGCGATCGAATCCACCTCGGTGATTCCAAGGAAAAATGCAACCAAGCTGCCTGCCCCCGAGCCACGTCCGGGACCTACGGGAATACCGCGACCTTTGGCAAAATTCACGTAATCGGCAACGATCAGAAAATAATCCGCATATCCCATGCTGCCAATCACAGAAAGCTCGTACTCCATGCGCTCACGGTATTCGCTCTCCGCGTGCGGCTCGCCGCTGCTTCCATAGCCGATCATATTCTGCTCGATGCGCCGTTTCCAGCCCTCCTCAGTCAGCTTGCGCAGATATTCCTCCGAGGTGTATCCGGCAGGACAAGGGTAATGAGGCAGATGCACGGTTGAAAATTCCAACTCAAGGTTGCATTTTTCGGCAATTTTCACCGTGTTTTCCAGCGCTTCCGGATAAGCAGCAAACAGCGTCGCCATCTCATCCGTCGTTTTATAGTAAAATTCGTCCGTTTCAAAGCCGATCGGTCTTCCGTCGGAAATGGTCGTGTTGGTCTGAATGCACATCAGAATCGCTTGCGTCTGCGCCTCATCACGATGCAAATAGTGACAGTCGTTGGTCGCAACCAACGGCAGCGAGCATTCCCTCGCCAGGCGAACCAACTCCGGCAGCACCTGTCGCTGATCAGCCAGACCGTGATCCTGAATCTCAATGTAGAAATCCCCCGGCGCAAACAGCGACGCATATTCCATCGCAGCACGCTTGGCGGCATCGTAATTACCGATAAGCAGCTGCTGCGGAATGCGCCCCGCAAGACAAGCAGACAGCGCGATCAAGCCCTCACTGTGCTCTGCAAGCAACTCCATGTCAATGCGCGGTTTGGAGTAAAAGCCCTCGGTAAACCCTTTGGAAACGAGGTACATTAAATTGCGATACCCCGTAAGATTTTTACAAAGCAGCACCAAATGATAGCCCGAGCGCGTCCCCGCATTCTGATGCTTTTCAAAACGCGACGCAGGTGCAACGTAGACCTCACAGCCAATGATCGGCTTGATCCCCTGCTTCACGCAGGCGTTGTAAAAGCCGATGGCACCGTACATTACGCCATGATCGGTCAGCGCTACGGCAGTATGACCGCAGGCCTTTGCGCGCGCAGGAATATCGGCGATGCGGCAAGCACCGTCAAGCAAACTGTATTCGCTATGCAGATGTAAATGTACGAACTCGCCCATTTGATGCTCCTAACTGTTTCTTTTGGTTTCTTTATTCAACCTTGGGTTGAATTTCTTTTGCTATCTCGGTCAGTTTTTGCAAGCGGTGATTCAATCCCGATTTTGTAATCACAGGCTCGTGCAGCAGCGCAAGCTCAGAGAGCGTCGCATCGGGATGCTCCAGACGAAGCTGCGCCGTGGTGCGAAGCTGCTCGGGCAGCCCCTCCCAGAGCTCACTGTCACGCAGCAGCCGAATGGCATCCGTCTGCTTGGCAGACGCCACGATCGCCTTTTGAATGTTTCGCGTCTCGCAGTTTGCGGCACGATTGGCGTTGTTGCGGATCTCGCGCTCGATCTTGGCATTGATCAAGGTAAACAGCGCCTTGTTGGCGTTGAGCAGCGTCAAAAAATCCTCAACGGCACTGCCGTTTTTATAATACAAATGCTGCCCGTTGTGACGCAATACGTTCTTCGGAGGACACCCAAGCTCACATAAAATCGATTCCAACCGCTGCGCAACCGTGTCGCTGCCGCAGGAGATCTCAAGATGCAGCTCCCGTGTCGGGTCAGAAACTGTTCCCTGCGCCACGAATGCACCGCGCACAAAGCTCTGGCGACAATGCGGACACGGGAACAGATACGCAAGCTGCGCGTCAAAATCATCGTCAAGAAAACGTTCCATCCACTCGGCGCGCTTTCGCAGCGTGACACGAAGTAGAACGCGCGAAACCCGTCCGCGACGGTAATCGCTCTGCTCAACATTGCATGCCATGCGGCTACGCAAAAAGCCGGCGATCCGCTGCGCCTCTTCCCCGTTAGCCGCACTGATCACAATGCTACCGTCGGGAGTAATGTCTGCACAAGCAAGCAAACCGTATGCCATCGCGCGGCGGCAGCACTCGCCCTTGGGAAGATCCCCCTCCAATATTTCTTTTTTGATTTCCTCAGAAAAGGATATACTCATCTCGAGTCTCCGCCCTTCGACAATTCAATCATCGTTTTATTTTTACAACCTATGATATCAGATCGATATAATTTCCTGCTCCAGCACAACGCCAAAACGCTCGTAAACTGTGTTCTTGATATGTGCGATCAGCGCACCTACGTCAGCCGCCGTCGCACCTCCGCGATTGATAATAAAGCCCGCGTGCTTTTCCGATACCTGCGCACCGCCGACAGAATAGCCCTTCAATCCGCAATCCTCGATCAGCTTTCCTGCGAGATATCCAACCGGGCGTTTAAAAACACTACCTGCACTCGGAAATTCCAACGGCTGCGAGGCAAGGCGCCGCGCCTTGAGGTCTGCCATCATCGCATAAATGGCTGTCGCATCCCCTTGTTGCAGCTGCATGGTGGCAGACAGTAGCAGCAGCTCCCCGCGCTCGGTCAAAAGGCTGTGCCGATGCGCAAAGCAAAGCTGTGCCGGCGCGTACTCTTCGACTTCCTGTGTCAGCGTGTTGTAGCAACGAACGCTTCTGATCACCTGTGCCATTTCACCGCCGTATGCCCCCGCATTCATGCGAACCGCACCGCCAAGTGTGCCTGGAATGCCGTGAGCGAATTCAAAGCCGGTCAACGCCGCATCCGCGCAGGCATTGGCGATTACGCGCAGCTGTGCACCGCACTGCGCATACACAAGCCCGTCCTCCCCCACGCGCACGTCTTCCAAACGCGAGGTCGAAATGACCGCGCCGTCAAATCCCTCATCCGATACAAGGAGATTGCTTCCTCGCCCCAAAATCAGTAAGCGAAGTCCCTGCACCGCAATCAAGCGTAAAGCACGGATCAAGCTCTCCTCATCCGTCGGCACGAGAAAATAGCGCGCCGGTCCGCCGATGTGAAAGCTTGTGTGCTTCGCCATCGGCTCGTCAACAAAATATGGAATGCTGCACTCCTGCAGCTGTTGTTCAAACAGCATATCTTACCTCGTTTTCATGCGTAATTACAGCAGTATATTCGCAAGCTTCGACAAATGTGCCACGGTATACGTCGGCGTGCAGGAGGATAGCGAGCAGGTGTTCAGCGTTTTGCCGTGACTGACCCAACAGGTGTCCGTCCCCCAGCAAATACCGCCCGCAATATCCGAGGTCAACGAATCTCCGATGACCAGCGTGTGCGCGGGATCGATCTCGGGCACAGCGCGGCAAACAATATCAAAAAACGCCTGCGAGGGCTTCGCCGCCCCGATCTCCTCCGAGATAAAGCTGTGACGGAAATACGGACGCAGCGGCGACGGATCAAATCGCCCGTGCTGTACCCGCGCGTTGCCGTTGGTAATACCGTACAAAGGATACTTTTCCGCCAGGCGAGCGCAAATGTCCAGCGCGCCATCCATCAGATAGCTCTTGCCCGAAAGGGCGGTAATATACGCATCGGAAAAGGCATGAGGATCCAGCCCCTGTAATCCCTCGACCTCACCAAGCACCTCAAATCTGCGCCAAAGCAGCGTTGCACGATCGATCAAGCCGCGCTCAAGCAGCTTCCAATGCTCATCGTTGATACGGGAATAGACCGAAATAATGCGCTCATCGGCAGGATACCCGAACGAACGAAGTGCATCCAGCATAGCGTCATGCTCGGCACGGGTAAAATCCAACAGCGTGTTATCAATATCAAACAGTAAATGACGGTAGGGCTTCACGGGTCAAACCTCCATAATTTCTCTATGATACAGTATATCACGAAATCTTCAAAAAAGCAATAACTACCGCACGGATTGTCAAACTTTTTCCGTGCAAAAGGGGTGAAGATCGCCCTTGCGATCTCCACCCGACCAATGCTCTTGCTTATTTGTAAATATACGCGCCGATCACCGGGCTCGTGTTCTCATCGTAACGCAGCCATCCGTCACGCAGCGCCTGCTCCAGCACGTAACCGCGTTCAAAATTGACGTCGCTGCACGCCATCGCGCACATTTGCTCGTCGTTGCGATAGCTTTCCGGCAGATCCTCCCTGACCACCTGCTTGTTGCGTGCTGTGATCTCTCCCAGCATCGCGCGAGCCTTGTCCGCAAGCTCCCGAACGGAACGCTGCTCCTCGTCGTCAAAGGCGGCAAAATAGCCGTCCGTACCGCGCAGTTCAAACACGACGATATTGGGTACTACTCTCTCGCCCTCACGTCGGGCATAGCCGATCCGAAGCAACTCCTCTACCGCACCGACATCACAAAGCTCCTCTCTTCCATTGACGATCTGCCAGAGCGCATGTGCGTTGTCAAGGCCAAGCATTTGCGGCGTCTTTGCCTGAATATTCTCATACAGATATTTGTATTGAGAGAAATCTCCGTATTCCTTATTTCCCATGCCGGGGCCGTGTTGCCCGATAAATTTCGGCTGATCCAGTTCGATATACTGCCGTCCGACAATATCCCAGAATCCGCCATCGGGGCGCGCCGTACGCTCCAAAACAATCCGCGCGTCACTATCACAGTGCTCCCAGGTAAACCAATCAAATGCCCGTATCAAAAGCACCCATTTGGCATCCTCATAGGAGATGTATCTTCCGTACGGAGCGATCCCATGCCGCTCACACGACGAAACAAACGTATCGATCAGCGCCTCCAATATAGCAGTAATGTCTGCCTGCACCACCACGTTGTTCTCATGTACCTTTTTCTGCGATGTCGCACTGACGATCGGAAACGTCGTTTCATAGCGATCGCCGCCCTTGCTGCTCGTTCTCTTCAAAAACGTTTGCTCGCAAAGATACCGCAGCTCGTCCTCCATGTACGGCAGCGCTACACCAAGCTCCAGGGAGAGCTCCTGTGCCGTCGCCGCATTGTCGTAAAGCGTCAGAAAAATATTTTTGTAAAGTGCGTGATTCAGTATCGTCCAAGGTTGCCCGAATGCACCATGAGTTCCGTTGTTGACAAACGTAATCTGCTCGGGCTTGTAGCTTCTTTTTCCAAACGTTCTTGCCATATCCATTCCTTCTTTCAGTTTTTTTCGGCTCTCGATCAATTTGGTTTTGACCGTGCCGAGTGGGAGTGAAAATTCCTTTGCGATCATAGACACGCTTTTTTCCTCAAAATAGTGTGCCACCAGAATATTGCGGTAATCGCTGCGAATAAAAGCCAGCTCGCGACGCAAAAGCGCCAAATCCTCGGCAAGCATCACCTCATCCTGAACGGCGAGCTCTTCCTCATCCTCTAAAAATTCAACCATCGGTTCAATATCCACCGCAGTTGCATCAAGAGAATAGTAGCGCTTTTTTGCCCAGCGTCCGTAATGATTTTTTGCCACCTGCCATACCCACGCGCCAAAGCTGCGCGGAGCCATACCTCGATGCAACGCAGACAGAATTTCATATCCGATCTCGCCGGCAAGATCGGCAGCATCCTGCTCGTTGCCCGTCTTTCGCAGACTGAAATAAAAAATCTTTTCCAGATACTTTTCGCAATACTCCTCCGCAAAGGTCATCTCATCATCTCCTCTCACCCTTATAGTGTACGCAAAAGGACGTTTGGCTTGGAAATTTCTAAAAATATTCTATCATTTTTTCAAAAAAATTGCAACCCATATCAGCGATAGATTCCTCCCTGCAGCCGCAGCGAAAACAGCAAATATTCCGCCATCGCCTCCATCCCGTTTTTACCCACGGAAAATACTGCTTCAACCAATCTCTTCACTTCGTTCATTTTATCGCCTCCTTCGCTTATATAGTGTCCACCCTCGTTCGTTTGGCTTTCTGCTTTTTATTTTGACATAAAAAGCAATCCCCCTTCCGCAACAGGTCAAGACGCCTGTCCGACCGGTCGAAATAGCGCAGTAAGAGGTTAAAAGCCCACCCTGCAACAAAAGCAATAAATATATCGCTTAACTCTTGCAAAAAAACAAAAAATGTGATATACTAATATGAGATGTTTTGTAAAGGAGGGATCTGACGGTGTCACCCAACCAAAAAGAGCTTCGAATTGGTCTTGTCGGCTTTGGCAGCATGGGAAAAACGCATGCATATGCCATCCACAATTTCCCCTATTACTATCAGCCCATGCCGTATCGCGCCACGATTGCCGGCGTCTGCACCACCTCCTACGAGCGCTCCGTCGCCATCGCTGCGGAATACGGCTTTGCACGTGCCTATCACACCGCCGAGCAAATGATCGCAGACGAGAGCATCGACGTCATCGACATCTGTACCCCAAACGAGCTGCACTACGAAGCCGTACTCGCAGCACTTCGCGCAGGAAAATACGTTTACTGTGAAAAGCCGCTGTGTGTCACCGCGCAGCAGGCGCAAGAGATCGCCGCAGCCGAGCGTGAAAGCTCCGTTTTCGGCGGTATGGTCTTCAATAACCGCTTTATGGCACCCATCATGCGCGCAAAGCAGCTGATCGGTGAGGGCCGTCTCGGACGACTCCTCTCCTTTTCCGTCTCCTACGAGCATAACTCCTCCACCTTTGCCGATCGTACCCCCGGTTGGAAGCAAACGGCAGCGCATGGCGGCGGTGTGCTCAACGATCTCGGCTCACACGTCATCGACCTCATCTATCACCTCTGCGGCGAATTTGATACCGTCCAGGGACTCTCCCAGATTGCCTTCCCTACACACGACGGCTGGCAGACCGACGCTGATGAAGCCTTTTATATGACGGCTCGCCTGAAAAACGGCGCGTGTGGCACCGTCGTCGCCAATAAGCTGGCAACCGGCGCCAACGATGATCTTTCCCTCACCATCTTCGGCGAAACCGGCAGCATCAAATATTCGCTGACCGAGCCCGAATGGCTCTACTTCTACGATCGCACCCGCCCCTCCTCGCCCATCGGCGGCGAAAGTGGCTTTACCCGTATTGAGTGCGGCGGACGCTATCCCGCGCCGGGTGGCGGCTTCCCCTCACCCAAAGCAACCGTCGGCTGGCTTCGCTGCCATACCGAGTCCTATTTCCGCTTTCTCGAATGCGTCGCAACCAACACACCCTTCTCGCCCTCTCTGTCTGACGGTGCCTATGTGCAGCTCGTCATGGAAACGGCACGGGCAAGCGCCGCACGCGGACAGCGCATGGAGGTGACACCTCTTGCATGACGCGGATCTGTTTGTCATTGGTCTGACCGGCCCCAGCGGCGCAGGAAAGAGCGCAGTTGCAGCAATTTTTGCCTCTTACGGCTTTCCCGTCATTGATGCCGATGCCGTGTATCACGAGCTGCTCATCCCCCCCGCCCCCGGGC
>JAFTME010000080.1 GCA_017452545.1 Clostridia bacterium
CCAAACGGACAACGGCATACCCGATGGAAACCAGGATCGTCAGCGCCATCGGCAGAAGAAGAATTGCGATCAGCCAGGCGAAAAGATTGGCAAGAATTCTCCAGGGGGCAGCGAAGCTCGGCTCCTCCACCTCCTCATCCGCAGGCACCAGCACGTACCAGATGCGCATACAAACGAAAAAACAGACCGTAACGAACAGCGCCATGGCAAGCGACGGCAGCACCAGCGCGTACAGCGCCTGCGTTCCGGGAGGATCGTAGGGCATCAGCTTGGCAAATTCGGGCGCAAAGAAGGTGGAAAAGGAGGCCATCGTCATGGTGCTGACCACCATCGTCGTCCAGTACTGGATGCTGGAAAACATCACCGCGATATCGTGCCCTATGGCGGGGTGCTCCACACCGTCACGGCGGCAATGCACGTCGTATTCGGCGCGGCGGTCGGTAAAGATCATCACCGCCATCAAAACGGCGGAAAAGATCAGCAAAATAAAGCGCGTCATTTCGATGTGTGCCAGCTCAAGGATCTCCCCAAGCAGGTAATTTGTAACAATCATGCACACAAGGATGGGAAAATACGCACGCGCCGCCGAACGAATGATGTTGCCCAGCGTTGCAAGCACGGTCCAAGCCACGGGATACGCTTCGCGCAAGCGGCGACATAGCTCATTGACATCAAAAAAATTCGTATTCATACATTAACTCCTTTTTAGGGATAGAGCCGATCACCACAACTTCTCACCGCGTACTGCAGCAGCCCTTTGGCGAATGTAACGACAAAACGCAGTAGTCGTCCACATATGATAACCGTATGCTACACTTCCATTATTGATCGGAACCGTTTTTTTCAACTCACCCATTGCCCAGTCGGCGGGGGTGGGAACGATCAGGTATATTTTCTCTGCATCAGGGAACATTTCATCCTCAAATGCGGTTTCTCTTTTTCGTAACCATTGTGTCAGCGCAGGGGACTCTTCCTCGGCAAGCTGCCCCTCCAAGCCGCGAATACGCTTGGTACTGCGGAACGGGAGACCAAACGAAATGCTCTTCAAAAAGCCGACATTTCCATCCGGCAAAACGACAAGACGCGCTTTTTTGTTAAACGCGGAGATCATTCGCACAGAAATCGTTTGTTCGCCAAAGTGGATACGCAGGGAAATTGGTTCTCCTCCCAATACCGCAGCAAGCATGGGATGTTTTTCAAATTCGTAGGATGCTCCGGCCTGCTCCAGTTCGTATCGCAGCTCTTTCACACAAGCATGGCGAATGCGCAGGACCCGCAGCGTTTTCCAAAGCAACGACGCCACAGCAAAGATTGCCACCAGAATCACCAGTGGCTGCCAGTACTTGATTACCATATAAATGATCAAATACAATACCGGCGGCAACACACGGCGACCAACAAATATTAAAAGAATAATTCCGATCACCCATCCAAGTCCGTTCAGCAGTATCCGCCGCACCGAGGGAAACTGCGGCTTGAACGCCTCCTCTTCGGGATCGCTGAAGCGGTATGTAAAGCGCATCGAAAGCCACCACACAATGGATAGATAGACAATCATGCCCGCAGAAGGAACAATAGCTGCATACAGCGCTCTTGTCGCCGGTGGGTCATTGGGCATCAACGAAGCAAAGTCCTCTACAAGATACGGTGTCTGCGGCAAAATAGCAAGTACACAAAATACTACAGCCGACCAAAAAGAAACACTCCCCAGCATGACGCCAAGATCATGCCACAGCGAGGGTGATTTTTCGCCGCCGCGCAGCCGGCAGGTATCGTATTGCAACCATCGGTCACCAAAGACGGTAAAGGGCAACACCACTGCGGCAAGCAGGAGCGGAATCATCCGAGGCAGGTTCATACCTCCCTCAGCAATCATATCGTCGATTGACTGCTGCATGACGGCAAAGCAAACAACGATTGGAATATAGATGCGAACAAGCATTCGCACAACGGTAGCCACCACGGCTACAATGCTCCAGGCAATCGGGTATCTTCGCTCCAATTTCGCGCAAAATTCGTTCAATGTCCTCCGGTCTTCCATGATAGCCTCCGAGAATCCATAAAATCTATAAGCTATAATGTCAAACAGGCGCACGACAGCTTTGCTGCAGTGCGCCCGTCATATTCCCTTATGCGTCGTATCAGCTCTGGGGTACGGGCGCGGGGGTGTCGGTAGTTTCCTCGGTTGTCGTTCCGGCATCGGTGGCGGTGCTGTCGTCCAGCTCGCCCTCGGGAATGCCGTTCATTGCGTAGATGATGGAGAGCAGTCCGTCCTCACCATTGCCGGCAAAGTAGATGGGCAGCTCGCCGTCCCACTGCTTGATGGTGTAATACTGCAGCAAAATGTCGTTCAGGGAAGCCGCAACCGCCTCGTTGACGGCAGCATCCTTTTTACCTGCATACTCGGCAGCATCTGCCTGGATCTGCAGCACCTCGCGGTCAGCCTCTGCCTGGATCTTGGCAACGTCGGCCTCCGCCTCGGCGGTAATGACGCGGCGGTCTGCCTGCGCCTGCTCCTCCATGGTCTTCTGCTCCTGCTCGGTCTGCGCCTTGAGCAGCTCCTGCTGTGCGACCTGCTTTGCCTCTACCGCCTGGGTAAAGACGTCGGAGAAGTCCATATCCTCGATCGCCGTGTTAACAACGTCGATATTATAAACGCTCAGCTCATCGAGCAGGATCTCGGTGATCTGCGAGGACAGCACGTCACGGTTTTCGATCAGCGTTTCCGCGGTGTATTTGGCGATCACGCTGCGCACGGCAACCTCAATGCGGGGCTGCATGACGATGTTATAATACTCGGTACCGATGCTCTTATACAGATTCTGTGCATCTTCCTTCTGAATCTGATAGTTAATGGAGTATTTGACCTGCACCTCCTGAATGTCGCTGGAGAAGCAGCTCAGCTCCACCACCGATTTCTGGGTACGGTTATCCATCACGACCACCTGCTGAATGGGCAGCTTGACGTGCAAGCCCGCCTCCAGCGTCGTATCCTCTACGCGACCGAAGGTGGTGAGAATACCGGTATGTCCCGTCGGTACCGTGGCAAACATACCGAGCAAAAGCACCAAGGAGCCCAGCAGTGCGAGCGCTTGTCTCGGACGCGTCTTCCAAACAGTGCGGTTTCCGTCCTTGGAAATACCCAGAACAATAAACAGGGTTGCCATAACGATTACGGCAAATACGATAATAAACATAGCGATATCTCCTTTCATCGATGCGTAGCGACAACTTTTTTGATAAAGTTCGTTGCGTTATTTGTTATCGTAATTAAATTATATCACACGGTCACTTGATTGTCAATAGCGTTTTTACGATTTTTATCAATTTTTTTGCTTTTTTTGCGTCCCTTCCAGACCGCCGGGTAGAACAGGATCAGAATGGGAAAGATCTCCAATCGTCCGAGCAGCATATTAAACGAGAGCAGCAACTTGATCCACGGCGAGAAGCCGCCGAAGCTGCCACCGCCCGTCACACCGAGCACCTCGCCCATACCGGGACCGACGTTGTTCAAGCAGGAGGAAACCGCTGTGAACGAAGTGATCAACCCCTCGCCACTCACCAGCACCAGCATGACCGACACCGCGAAGATCACAAAGTACAGCACAAAATAGCCGTTGGCGTTGCGAACGACATCCTCCTCCACGGTGCGCCCCTCGACACGCACCGTGCGTACCTGTCGCGGGAACACCAGCGAGCGCATCTCACTCACCGCCCCCTTGATTAAAATGATGCATCGGTGGATTTTCAGACCGCCCGCCGTTGACCCGGCACAGCCACCGATAAACATCAACAGCAGCAGAACCCCGTGTGAGAGAGACGGCCACACGTCGTAGTTTGTCGTGACAAATCCCGTGGTGGAGACAAACGAGGCGACCTGGAAGGCTGCGTCACGCAGCGCGATCCAGATGCTGTCGTACAGCGAGGCGATATTGAGTGTGACCACCGCTACCGCGCCAAGCACGATGCCAAGGAACCAGCGCAGCTCCTCGCTGCCGATCGCTCGCAGCACCTGCCGTGTCAGGATGAGGTAATACACGTTAAAGTTAAGGGAAAACAGCAGCATAAAAGCGGTAATGACCCAATGGATGTAGCTGCTGTCAAAGGCGCCGATTGAAGCATTCATATTGGAGAAACCACCGGTTCCCGCTGTCGAAAGCGTATGCAGCAGCGCATCATAAAACGACATATTGCCGAACAAAAGGAAAACGATTTCCACTAATGTCAACACAATATAAATCGCGTACATGATCAGCGCGCTGCGGCGGATGGTCGCCACAACCTTTGTCGCTACCGGTCCCGGCACCTCTGCGCGCATGGCATGCATCAGTCGCGCACTTTTGAATTCCTCCTGCGGCATCACGGCAAGCACGAACACCAGCACACCCATGCCGCCAATCCAGTGCGTCAGCGAGCGCCAAAGCGCGATCCCGCGGTCAAGATCCTCGGGAAAAACGCCCAGCACCTCGCCTGTGACCGTCGCGCCCGTGGTCGTAAATCCCGATACCGTTTCAAAAAACGCATCGATCGGATTGGTCAGATAGCCGCCGAGCATAAAGGGCAGCATGCCGAACACGGAAAGCACGATCCACGAAAAGCCGACCGCGATCATACCGTCCTTTGCGGACATACGGTCACGTCGGGCGGGGCGACGCCACGTCAGCAGCCCTCCCAGCAGCAAGAGCGCCACCGCCGGAATGAGCAGCGCCATGACCGTATCCTCGCGGTAGACCAGCGAAAATATCAGCGGAAGCAGCATCATCGCGCCCTCTGCGCGCATGATCTGCCCAAGTATATATGTAATCAATCGAATATTCATGACTGTTCCTTCATTTATGCAAGTATGTCATTGAGATCGGAAAGCTGAGGATTGGTCGTGACGATGATCACGCTGTCGCCCTCCTCCAACGTGCTGCTTCCGTGCGGGTAAATGACCGTATTGCGGCGCACGATCGAGGCGATCAGCGTATTTTTCTTCATTTTAAATTCCGGCGACATAAAGGGGATGCCCAGCGCACGGAAGCTTTTGTCCACGTTAAACTCCAACGCCTCCGCCGCGCCGTCGCACAGCTTATACAGCGTCTGAATGGCAGAATGCTCCGAGGCCCCCTCTCCGCGCGCCGTCTTTTTACTGTTATCCAAACCGCGCAGATACCGCAGCACCGTCTCTGCCGAAATATCGCGCGGAGAGATGATGGAGTCGGCACCCAGCCCCGCAGGCAGCATTTTGACAAAGCCCTCGCTATCCACGCGACTGATGATCTTTTCAATACCGTGCGTGCGGGCAAACATTGAAATCAGCACGTTGATCTCATCGTTCGAGGTCAGCATCACACAGGCATCCATCTCGTCGATGCCCTCCTCCTCCAAAAGTTCGCCGTCCGTGCAGTCGCCGCAGATGATACTCGCCTGCGGCAGTCGCTCTGCCAGCTCGCGCGCACGCGCTTCATCTCTTTCGACAATGTGCGTGCGAATGCCCAGCGAAAGCAGATTGGTCGCAAGGTAAAAGGAGCTGCGTCCGCCGCCCATGATCATAACGCTGCGAATGGGCTTGCCCAGCAGTCCAAGTCGCCCGAAAAAGGCGGACAGATCCTTGTGCGATGCGGTAATGCTGATGCTGTCGCCCTCGCGGATGACGAAATCACCACCCGGGATCACGACCTCCCCACCACGCCGCACGGCACAGACCAACACGCTGACACCAAAGGAAGAGGTGAGCGAGGCGAGCTTTTTATCCGCAAGCGGATGACCCGCCGAAATATAGATCTCCGCCATATCCACGCGCCCCTTGGCAAAGGCGTCCAGCTTGAGCGCTGCCGGGAAGCGGATCAGACGAGTGATCTCGCGCGCCGCCTCAAACTCGGGATTGACGACGAGGTCGATCTCCAGATAGTCGCGCAAAAAGCCCATCTCACGGAAGTATTCGGGGTTGCGCACGCGTGCGATCGCGCGGCGTGCCCCCAGCTTTTTCGCCAGCATACAGCAGACCATGTTCAGCTCGTCCGAGCCTGCAACGGCAATGAGCAGATCGGCATCCTTGACGCCCGCCTCCTGCTGAATGTCGTGGCTTGCGCCGTTTCCGACCACGCCCTGCACGTCGTATTGGTTGACCACGCGATTGATGCGCACGACGCTGGTATCAATAACCGTCACGCTGTGCCCCTCGCCGGATATGTATCGAATCAGAGTATCACCGACGTTGCCGTCACCGATCACAATAATCTTCATAAAATCGTCCTCCGTTTTTATTCGGATATAATTATACAGTATAATGATAATACAAAAGCAAAAAAAAAGCAAGTCCTTTTTGTAAACATCCTGCAAAAAGCAAAGGAGAGCGCCGCACGCGGTCGCTCTCCCGCTCTCTCTTGTTATTGGACTCGGACTGCTTTATCTGCGGTCGCGGTTCTTTTTGGGCAGCAGCGCCAGAACGACCAGCACGATCCCCAGCACGACCAGCACCGCGATCACCCAACCGATCACGCCGCCGCTGCTCTCCTCCGTGCCGTCCTCAAGGGCACCGTCGCCCGCAACGTCATCGTTGGCAATACCGCTGTCGGCGTTGGTACCGTTATTGGGATCGGCAGGGCTGTCGGTCGCGTTACCGTTTTCCGTGCCGTCGTTCGTATGATCCGTCACCGTACCGTTCTCGCTCTCCCCTTGCTCGCGGATGCCGTCCTGTGTCATATCGGACGAGCCGTCGCCGTCGGTCAGATCGCGCGCACCGTTGCCAATGTCCCGCGCCATATCGCCGACCGCATTACCGATGCCCTGCGTCACATCCTCCACGCCGCGCACGACACGGTCAGTCGCACGGCGGATGCCGCTTGTCGCCCGTCCCGTCATGCGCTTGACCACCTCACAGGGGGCGTCCGCTCCGCGCGTGCCGTTACCGATGATGCCGTCGGTATCCGTCACCGTACCGCCGGACCAGCGTACACCGCGCGCCATCGGCTTTGCCATCGCGCTGCCCGACATCCGCGCCGAGGTCGGCAGCGCCGTTAAAAGAAGCAGCAGGCACAGCATCAGGATCAACGGAAGCGGTGCCCGTTTGTTATGATTGATATATCTCATGATCGATCGTCTCTTTTCTGAAGCATTCAATTTTGGGGTTTTCCCCACATATAGTTTTCGCCGAAAGCCATCGTTTATGTATCCTCGCGTCTTGCGGCAAACGATCGTGTGCTTTTTTCGCGCAAGCGGTGAAAAAACGCAAAAAACCTTGATTTTCCATGGAAAAAATAAAAAATATCTCTTGACATGTATGGACAAATGTGGTATAATGACTCTACCTCTGTGCGGCAGGGTTTTTTGTTGTGCCCGCGCGCCGATTGGGTACACGGTCTGCCCGGAGGGAGGTACACTGTCCACAAACCGACGCTTCTGTGCTATGGTTGAAGCGCAACGGTCGGACAAATCAGTATTACAGGAGGTGCCGAAAAACATGGCGAATGACGTAAGAGTCAGAGTAACTCTCGTGTGCAGCGAATGCAAGCAGAGAAATTACGACACGAAGAAAAACAAAAAGAACGACCCGGACAGAATCGAGCTGAAGAAATACTGCCGCTTCTGCCGCAAGCACACGGTTCATAAGGAATCGAAGTAATTCGGGGAGGTAGTAAAATGGCAGAGTTAGATGAAAAGAAGGCTCCCGCAGCCAAAGAGGAAAAGGCAAAGAAGCCCGCGAAGGATAAGGTTTCCTTCGGCGAGAAGATCGGTCATTTCTTCCGCAGCTATAAGAGTGAGCTGAAAAAGATCGTATGGAGTCCCTGGAGACAGGTCCGCAAGAACTCCCTGGTCGTCTTTGCAGTGGTCATCGCGTGCGCAGCACTGATCTGCGTGCTTGACATCGTATTTACCCGCGCAATTTTCTGGCTGGGTGCCGCGATCTGAGGCCGCTGTCATGAGCGATATCAATGAAATGAATGTCGGAGTCCGCTGGTATGTGGCGCACACCTATTCGGGCTACGAGAACAAAGTCAAGGCTAACATCGAAAAGATCGTCGAAAACCGCGCTCTGGGTCATCTGATCTTTGACGTTCAGATCCCCGTAGAGAAGGTCATCGAGGTCAACGGCGGCGTAGAAAAGGAAGTCGAGTATAAGATTTTCCCCTCCTATGTGCTGATCAAGATGATCATGACCGACGAGAGCTGGCACGCCGTGAGAAACATCACGGGTGTGACCGGATTTGTCGGCCCCGGATCCCGCCCCACGCCGCTGAGCGACGAGGAGGTTGCTGCACTGAACATCGAAGAGGTTCAGGTCAAGCTTTCCTTTGAGGTTGGCGACACGGTGGATATCATCGACGGCCTGTTTGAGGGCTACAACGGAACCGTTCAGGCGATCTCGGAGGATCTCAAGACCGTTACCGTTCTGGTCCGTCGCGGCAGACGCGACATGCCCGTTGAGCTGGATTCCAATATGCTCAAGCTGGCAGAAAAGAATGCATAATTTTGCGTGACATCACGCAACCGCACGGGTGCTGTGCCAAGTATCGGTGCGTACCGCGGTAAATTGTTACCGCAGGTGGGAGGGAGAAAATTTTTAAGCTCCCGTACAGACCACATTTGGAGGTGTAATAATCATGGCAAAGAAAATTATGGGTTATATCAAATTGCAGCTTCCCGCAGGTAAGGCTACTCCGCAGCCTCCCGTAGGTCCTGCACTGGGTGCATACGGCGTAGCTATTCCCGTATTCACCAAGGAATTCAACGAGAGAACCAAGAATGACATCGGTCTGATCATTCCCGTTGTCATCACTGTCTACGCTGACCGTTCCTTCACGTTTATCACCAAGACTCCCCCTGCTCCTGTCCTGATCAAGAAGGCTTGCGGTATCGAATCCGGTTCCGATAAGCCCAACAAGACCAAGGTTGCAAAGCTGACCAAAGAACAGGTAAAGAAGATCGCTGAAACCAAAATGCCCGACCTCAACGCTGCTTCTCTGGAAGCTGCCATGAGCATGATCGCAGGAACCGCTCGTTCCATGGGTATCACGGTAGAAGACTGAGGAGGAACTGAAGAATGGCTAAATTTGGTAAAAAGTATACCGACAGCACAAAGCTGATCGAGAAGAACAGACTGTACGACACCACCGAGGCTCTGGAGCTTGTATGCCAGACCTCCAAGGCAAAGTTTGATGAAACCATCGAGGTTCATCTGCGCTTGGGCGTTGACTCCCGTCATGCAGACCAGCAGGTCCGTGGCGCAGTTGTCCTGCCCAACGGTACCGGTAAGACCGTCCGCACCCTGGTATTCTGCAAGGGCGAGAACGAGCAGCTGGCAAAGGACGCAGGCGCTGACTATGTCGGCGGTGCTGAGTACGCAGAGAAGATCATGAAGGAGAACTGGTTCGACTTCGACGTTGTTATCGCTTCTCCCGACATGATGGGTGTCATCGGTCGTCTGGGTAAGATCCTGGGTCCTAAGGGCCTGATGCCTTCTCCCAAGGCCGGCACCGTTACCCCCGACGTAGCTAAGGCAGTAACCGAGGCTAAGGCCGGTAAGATCGAGTACAGACTTGACAAGACCAACATCATCCACTGCCCCATCGGTAAGGCTTCCTTCGGCGTTGAAAAGCTGGCTGAGAACTTCAACACTCTCGTCGGCGCCGTTATCAAGGCTAAGCCCGCATCCGCAAAGGGTCAGTATATCAAGAGCTGCGTGGTAGCATCTACCATGGGCCCCGGCATCAAGGTCAACCAGTCCAAGCTGAGCTGATTTGATTCCAAATGAAAAAGAGGAAATCCTTGCTATCAAGGGTTTCCTCTTTTTTTACGCGGCAAAACGCCGACGGCATACCGTCGGCGTTCTTTTGTTTTGCTGTTGTTTATCTCTTTCCTGTCTGCAGCACGCCCTCGCGCTGTGCGTCGAGCAATGCACGCAGATCGTCCATGCGGGACAGCATTTCCTTGCCCGCGTCGGTATCCGCCACGTGACGCCGCCGCGTCATCATTTCAAAGACCACGTCGGTTGTGGCAAGAATGTCCTTATTCTCCTTGATCGCCGCAGTTTTACCCTCAAAGGCGCTGTGCGACACCAAACGCAAGCCACGCGAGGAATAGATCAGCGTGTAGCCGGCGATGCCCGTCGTCGTATGGTACGCACGGCAGAAGCCACCGTCGATCCGAATATAGCGCCCACCGGCGCGGATCGGGCTCTCGCCCGCCGAAGCACGCACCGGAACGTGACCGTTGATGATATGCGACGCATCCTCGCTCAAGCCAAACTCGCGCAGCACGCGGCAGGCAGCATCGTAATTCTCGATCAGCGCGTAGTATGCGTTTTTCTGCTCCTTCCAGGTTGCCTTGTCCGCCACGAAGTACCGCTCAAAGGTGGTCATCTTGCTGCGGCCGAACAAGGGTGAGTGCTTGCCGCACCACAGATAATACATAAAGTCCAGCGCATCTGCATCGCCGCTGTAATAGGCAGCACGCGCCGTGCGGTCACAATGATCCATATACGCTCTGCCGGAAAGCACGCTGCCGTCCGTCTGCGGAACGCAGTCGAAGCTGCCGTCCTCACACATGGGAATACATCCGTGGAACAAAAGATTTCCGTTATAGATCTTATACAAGCTCCCCGCCTCGTACATAAAGCGGATATGCTGCTGCAGCAGCTTACTGTGGCGGAAGGAGCGGGCGAGCGAGTCCATCAGGCTCTCCTCAGCAGGCGAGAGCGCGTAAGGATCGGTGGGATCCACGGTCGGGAAATGGTCGTCATTGAGCGGGTACTCCACACCGTCAATGGTCACCACGTGCCGCTCGTGATCGATCTTGTCCAACAGCAGCCGATCGTCCATACCGTACTCGGGATGGCGGCGGATCAGCTGTCCCTCCAGCTTGAACATGATGATGGCGATCGCCTTATGTGCGCGGGAGAGCGTTTCCATGTTGTTTTTGATGTAGTATTTATCCTCGGGATTGCGCGGCATGAACCATGTGCAGCCCGCGTAGGTCTCCTGCGCGTAGCCGATCAGATCGCGCAGGCTGATGCCGTACGCATTCTCGATCAGAGAAAGCGTATTGTACTGCAGCGCCGAGTTGAGCACGCTGGCAATGCAGGCGCGGCTGCCCGCAGCCGCCCCCATCCAGACAATATCGTGGTTGCCCCACTGAATGTCCACGTGGTGATGCTGCATGAGCATATTCATGATCTTATCTGCGTGCGGTCCGCGGTCGTAAATATCACCGACCACGTGCAGGCAATCCACCGCCATGCGCTTGATGAGCGAGCAAAGCGCCTCGATAAAGGCAGCGCCCTGCCCCACATCGATCACGGTGGAAATGATGTGGCGGTAATACTCTTGCTTATCGTGCTCCTCGCCACTGGTATGCAGCAGCTCGTCAATGACATCGCGGAAGCCGTTCGGCAATGCTGCGCGCACCTTGGAGCGCGTATATTTGGACGCGACCGCGCGAGCCAGATCGACCAGGCGGTACAGCGTGAAGCTATACCACTCTGCCGTGTCCTCGCCGCGCGAGCGCAGCTCCTCCAGTTTTTCAACGGGATAGTAAATCAATGTACAAAGATTGCGTCGCTCCGACTCCGACACAGAAGTAAAAAACAGATTATCCACCTTCTCGCGGATAACGCCGGAGCAGTTATTCATGATGTGGTAAA
Organism: Clostridia bacterium; assembly: GCA_017452545.1. Lineage (GTDB taxonomy): Bacteria > Bacillota > Clostridia > Oscillospirales > CAG-272 > SIG644. The sequence goes on from JAFTME010000080.1 coordinate 11,624, forward strand.
AGGCATCTGCCTCACCGTGCAGGTCACTCATAAAATGCTCGGTGCCCTTGGGCAAATGCGCCGTGGCGTTGAGCGTGACAATGGCAGCGCTGACCTCGGGTATGGTGGGGTATTCATGCGACAGCAGCGTCAGTATTTTGAGCTGCTCGGGGGTGTACTCGTCTTTTCTCATAGGTCTCTTCCTTTCTTTACCTATTCTTCTTTCTTCTCATCCTATTCTGTTACAGCTTTAGTATATCACATTTCCCCCGGATTTGTCAAGAAAAAGCAGCCGATGCGCAAGAAATCCACCGCATCGTTGTGTTCATTCGCAGAGAATGATCTCACAGCTTTTTTTGATTGCTCTCGCATACTGGATCACGGACAGCGTACCCTTTGAGTGTCCGTCCCAAAATACAATAACCTTATCGGCATAATCAACGATCTGCCTATTTCTTACGATTGGCGCTGCGCGACCGTATCGCTCATATTGCGGCAAAAATTCTGTCAGCTTGATTCCGTTTCTACGCGCATAGTCTGCCGCACAAGCATCTACGCCGCGTGCACCGCCCGAAACGATTTCATCGCAGGACGACACATATTTCTCTATATGCTCGATCGTGATGCTCCTTGACCCCACAATTGCAATTCTCATAAGCTTCTCCTTCAAAAAATGTGTACTTAATTTAAGTATACCAACAACATTATACCACAAAATAATCTTAAAATATACTTAAATCAAGTTTATTTGGAGATTTTTTATGAGAAACAAAAACAATAAGCATCTTGGTATCGAAATCGACCCGGCGTTACATTATAAGCTACATTATATTTCAAAATATTACGGGCGCTCTGCTAACGGTGAAATTCTGTATCTGATACGGCAGGCGATCAAGGCCTTTGAGCAAAGCGAGGGCGAGATTGAGCTCCCCGTATCAACCGAAGAGCAATAATATCCAGTGCACTCCAAAAAAGCACACGCTCCACAGGAAAAACGCTTCATAAGCTACAAAAAACGGCGCCCTCGTCGGGTGCCGTTTTTTGCTTGATTGTACCAACTCAAAAAAATTATATATAATCAAAAACCTTTAAAAATACAGAAACCACCCGCAGATCACAGAAAGCATACCGCCACCATAAGCAATATAGGTAACGATCTTTCGCAAATACAATGCGAAATCCGACGGAGTCGTATCCCAGCCGTAAAACATGCGGTATTTCAGCGTATCGAGAAACCACATGAATTTGGGGAACAACAGCATAGGACATGCTACCGCCAAGCAAATGATCGCAATTATGGCATATCGCATCGCATCATCGAGCGCATTCATTCGTCGAATGGAGTCAACGTCAATCTCCGCTTCATTCGTAAGAACGCCTTCAAAATTCGATCCGACGATAGCCGTCACGCCATCTGGAATGACATCTCCCAATTTTTCCTTTGCGGCACCCGCAAGCACGATCAGTAAGATTGCAGCAGCAATGCCAAAAATGCAAAGCACACCCATAAGTTTATCCCGGAAAGGAACGTAAAAATCGTCTGTTCGATCTGACATATTCTCTAATTTATCGTCAAGCGCAGCCTCAATCCTACTTGCTTCCGCTTCGCTCATAGGTTTCCCAAGCGCCGCACCGCAATCAAGGCAAACGGATCGAGTATCGCTTTGAATTGCTCCGCAATTTTTACACCTTTTCATCGGCACACCCCTTGTTGCTTTTTGATTATTATAGCATACGGGCAATCATGTGTCAAGGGGATATACGGTTCACGTTTTCTTTACCGTCACACAATGGCATCTCGGGCAGGTAACGTCGATCGTTCCCTTATGCTTGGGCACGCGCAGCACGGCGCGGCATTGCTTGCACTTGAAATAGCAATGCGTTCTCCGATCCCGGTGCTTGTTGCGCTGCAGCGCCCACGCCGCACGCGGCTTGGCGGTCATACGCAAATACGCGGCGCGCTCGCGCTGCCGCCTCGGAATATTGCGGGAAAAGGTTCGGACAGTCGACCAGATGATCAGCGCCAGCGCCAAAAAATACATCCACCACAGCACGCGGACACAGGACAACAGCAGCAGCGCCATGCTCGTCCACGTCAAAAATTTTGACAGCTCATCCGCGCCGTAACGGCCATACATCCACCGTCCGAGCGCCGCGTTCGCTCTTGCAAAAAAGCCTCTCATTCTTCATCCTCCCCTGCGGGCTGCTCCTCATCCGATACGCTCACATTATCCCGCTCGCTGACTACGTATTCAAATTCATCCCCGAACACCTCGCGGCGCAGCGTATTCATACGGCTGTCCAGCATGGCGCTGATCTCGGCGCAAAAGTTCAGCTCGCGCGCCATATCGTCGGTAAAGGTGGTGTCCTTCTTATAGCGCAGCTGATGCTCCAGCGCCGCCCAAAAATCCATGGCAATGGTGCGCAGCTGGATCTCCACCTGCATCTCTCGCTTTTCTCTTGCCAAGAAAATGGGAACCGTCACGATCAGGTGCAGGCTGCGATACCCGTTGGGCTTGGGGCTGGCTATGTAATCCTTGCGCTCGACCAGTACAACGTCGTCTTGCTTGAGCAGTGCATCTGCCAGCGTGTAAACGTCCTCGGTAAACGAGCAAATAACGCGCACGCCGGCGACGTCATGGATATGTGCCTCAATCGCCTGAACGGAGGGCTGATGCCCCAGCCGTTTGAGCTTTTCGACGATGCTCTTGGGGGACTTCATGCGTGTTTTGATGCCCGAGATGGGATTGCGATCGTGCCGCAGCGAAAACTCGGTGTTGAGCACGTTGAACTTGGTCTCGACCTCCATCATAGCACAGCGATAGTAGGCCATCAGCGTGCGGTATTCCTCCCATTCCTGCTGCGCCTCCCAAGCGGTGCCGCTCGTTGCCAACGCGTGCAGCGAGTCACTCTCCAAGCGTTCGTCCATAGCGTAACGTGTGTACTCTGCCATGCGTTCGTCCTCCCTTTGTTTTGCTTGTATAATGTTATTATACCGTACAAATATAAACTGAATCAAAACAAACCGCCCGGATTTTTGAGGAACTTTCAAACTTTTTGTAAACGAATTTTAACATTCATAGAGGTAGCCATCCTGCGCCGCCGTAGCGCGTTCTGCTCTTACGCATGATAAAAGCCGCCGCGCAGAGCGCGGCGGCGGGAATATTCACTTTACATCAAACTCCACGGTATACGTCTGCACATTGCCGCCGCTGCCGATATCCATGCGGTAACGGTAGGTTCCTGCGCTCGAGATTTCACAGTAGGACGTCAGATTGACAGTTCGCGTGATCACGATGCCCGACGGCACGATATACATCGGCTCCGGGAAGCCCACGACGTCCTTCATGGCATTCACCCAGGCATCCCCCTGCTTTTTCTCAACGGCAAATGCATATTCGTAGGTGATATCCGCCTCCGTTGCATTGATGATGCGGAGCGGCAGCGTTTTCCCCTGTCCGTCGTACGCCTCGGCATCCAGCTCCACGCGCACCGTGCCGTCGATGTCCACGCGCTCCGGCTCCGTCGCATCGGCTCCGGGGGCTTCCGTGTCAGACTCGTTGCTCACCGGCGTGTCACCGCCGTCGGGCTGCTCCGCCGGCGCATGGCAGCCGATCAACAGCGTCATGCACAGCATAAGCAATATCAGGAGCATCACATCAGATTTTTTCATTTTTTACGCCTCCCTTTTCCTTGGATGATTTGCGGCAGTATTCTCGCAATTTCATTATAACAAATGTGCCTCGATTTGTCAATCGAAGCTACCACGAAGCTGTGAATAAAATGTTATTTTTTTTTTTGAACAACCTGTGAATTGGAAGTAAAGCGCCGCGTCTTTTGCCTTTGCCGAAAATCTTACGTTTGAAAATTTTCGCTCTTGCATTCTCTGTGTATTTATGGTATACTAATGCTATCGGTATCATTGCTAACCCACGGGAGGTGTCCATGTCGCTATCATCCAACTTTTACAGGAGGCAGCTTGCCATTTTCAAGCCGCTTCTGACCGCCACCTCTCTGGAGCTCGTCCGTCGCGGACAGGACAAGATCGGCTCGCTGATGGCTGCTGCCCGTCGCAAAAAGGTGACCTTTGAGGACGTGGACGCAGGCGGTGTCAGCGCCGCCTGGATCACTCCGCGCGACGACACCCGCCAGGGCGTTTTGCTATATCTGCACGGCGGCGGCTACTGCTGCGGTGACCTTGAATATGCCCGCGGTGTCGGCGCCATCCTCGCTTCGGAATGCGGCATTAAAACGCTGTCCGTCGCCTACCGTCTGGCGCCCGAGCACCCTTACCCCGCAGCCCTTGAGGATGCGTTGGCAGCCTACCGTTATCTGCTTTCCTGCGGATATTCCAACAACGACATTGTTCTCGGCGGTGAGAGCGCCGGTGGCGGCTTGATCTTTACCCTGTGCCGCAAGCTGCGAGAGGAGGGACTGCCCGTTCCCGCAGGCTTGATCGCCATCTCTCCCTGGAGCGATCTGACCGCGTCGGGTGAATCCTATCAACGCAACGCCTCCCGTGATCCGTCGCTGACACAAGAGCGCCTGCGCAGCTTTGCCGAGGCGTATGCAAGCGATCTTCGCCACCCCGACGTCTCCCCTCTGTTTGCCGAGCTCCGCGGTATGCCGCGCACGCTGATGTTCGTAGGTGATGACGAGATCATGCTGGACGACGCCCGTCTTTTGCACGAGGCGCTGCTCCGTGCCGAGGTGCAAAGCGAGCTGATCGTCGCACCGGGAATGTGGCACGCTTACCTTTTATACAATCTGCGTGAGCGCGCGCAGGACTATCAGACCATCAGCCGATTTCTCTCCGAGGTGCTCCCCCGTCCGCACAAGCTGCGCTGGATGCGCCTGGATAATGCGGCAAAGATATACCCTGCGGCGCAAAGTCGCACCTGGAGCAACGTTTTCCGTCTGTCCGTTGATATGAGCGAGCCGGTCAACCGCGACATATTGCGATCCGCGCTGGACGTCACGGTGCGTCGCTTTCCTTCGATGGCGGTTCGTCTCGGCACGGGGGCCTTCTGGTACTATCTGGAGGAGCTTTCCTCGCCACCCGACATTCGCGGAGACTACTGTTATCCGCTGCGCCGCATGGGAAGACGGGAGCTGAAAAAATGCGCCTTCCGCGTGCTGGTGTACAAAAACCGCATCGCGCTGGAGCTGTTCCACTCCATCACCGACGGCAACGGCGGCATGATTTTTCTCAAGTCGCTGGTCGCGGAATATATTGAGCAGCGCTACGGCGTCAGCATTCCCGCCGAGGAGGGCGTCCTTGACCGACGGGAGGAACCCCACGAGGAGGAGATGGAGGACAGCTTTCTCAAATATTGCGGCAACGTAGCCATGGGGCGCGGTGATACCGACGCCTACGCCATGAATGGCACACGCGAGCCGGGCGGTCTGACACATCTCGTATGCTTTACCGCCTCCGTTGACGATGTCCGCGCGCTGGCGAAGCAATATCATTGCAGCGTGACTGCCCTTCTTTGCGCTATGCTGATGCAGGCGATCCTGCAGATCCAAGAAAAAAAGGTCGAGAATATCAACCGTCGCAAGCCGGTGCGCGTTCTGCTGCCGGTCAATCTGCGTAATCTGTTCGACAGCAAAACGCTGCGAAATTTCGTGCTATATATCACCCCCGAGGTCAATCCCCGCATGGGCGAATACACCTTTGAGGAGCTTTGCCGCACCGTCACCCATCAGATGGGCATGGAGTTGACACCCAAGCGCATGGCGGCACGCATTACCACCAACGTCAACGACGAAAAGCTGCTGATCGTCAAGGTCATGCCGCTGTTCATCAAGAATATGGTCATGAAGATGGTGTTCAACGCCGTCGGCGAGCGCAAATCCTGCTTGACGCTGTCCAACCTCGGTGCAGTTCGTCTGCCCGAGGAGATGCAGCCCTACGTCAAGCATTTCGATTTCGTTCTCAGCGTACCCTCCTCCCGTCCCTACAACAGCAGCGTGATCTCTTACGGAGACACCATGCGCCTGAGCATCGTGCGCAGCACGGAGGAGCCCGAGCTGGAGCTGCAGCTGCAGGCCGTTGCTCGCTCGCTCGGACTGCGTCTGAAAGTAGAGAGCAACACCACCGCGCTCGACCGCGGCAAGCGTCATATCCCCAAAAACTAACAAAAGAGGAAGAATGCCATGTATTGCATCAAATGCGGAGTGGAGCTGTCCGAGAGCGAGCGTGTCTGCCCGCTTTGCGGCACGGTTCCCTACCATCCCGACCTTCCCTCGCCCACGGGTGAGTCTCCCTATCCCTCCCGCCGCCCCGCGCGGCGCAGCATCAACCGTCACGTGCCGCTGTATCTGGTCACGCTGTTCGTCGTCATGCTGATCGCACAGCTGACCGTCTTTGATCTGCGCGCAGGCGGTGGATTGACCTGGTCCTTTTATGCCACGGGCGGATTGACCTTTTTGTATATTGCGGCAGTGCTGCCGCTTTGGTTCCGCCATCCTAACCCCGTTATCTTCGTCCCCTGTGATTTCGTCGCGTTGGCGCTTTACCTGTGCATCATCAATCTGCTCACAGGCGGCGACTGGTTTTTAAGCTTTGCCTTCCCGGTCGTCGGTATGCTGGGACTTGTGACCACCGCCGTCATTACGCTGCTCAAATACGTTCACCGCGGCTACGCCTTTATCTGGGGCGGCACAGTGATCGCGCTTGGCGCGTTCGTCGTTCTTTTGGAATTTTTCATCCACATCACCTTCTCGCTGGAGCATTTCTATTTCTGGTCGCTCTACCCCTGCATGGGCTGCGTGCTTGTCGGTCTGTTTTTGATCTTCGTCGGTATCTGTCGTCCGCTGCGCGAGGCGCTTGCAAAAAAGTTTTTCATATAAATCCAAACAAAATTCAAAAACAAGGAGAATCATTATGTCTTTCGAAAACGTCAAAAAGAATTTCGGTTTTGGTTGCATGCGTCTTCCCATGAAAGACGGCGAGGTCGACCACGCACAGTTTTGTCAAATGATCGATGCCTTCTTTGCTGCAGGCTTCAACTACTTTGACACCGCACACGGCTACATCGGCGGAAAGAGCGAGACCGCTATCCGCGAATGTCTGGCAAAGCGCTACCCCAGAGAGGACTATATTCTGGTCAACAAGCTCTCCGAGCCCTATTTCCAAACAGGTGAGGATATCGAGCCCTTTTTGCGCTCCCAGCTGGAGGCGTGCGGCGTAGAGTATTTTGATTTCTATCTGATGCACGCACAGAATGCCAACAACTACAAAAAATACAAGGCCTGCAACGCCTACGCCATTTCGAACAGCATGAAGGAAAAGGGGCTGATCCGTCACCTTGGTCTTTCCTTCCACGACAACGCCGACGTGCTGGATATGATCCTGAGCGAGACCCCCGAGGTCGAGGTCGTTCAGCTGCAGTTCAACTATGCCGACTATGAGGACGGCGGGGTGCAAAGCCGCAAGTGCTACGAGGTCTGTGTCAAGCATGGCAAGCCCGTCATCGTCATGGAGCCCGTCAAGGGCGGCAGCCTTGTCAACCTTCCCGCCATCGCCAACCGCGCGCTGGATGCCGTCCGTATCTGCAGCAACGCCGGCTACGCCATCCGCTTTGCCGCAAGTTTTGAAAATATCTTTATGACGTTGTCCGGCATGAGCAACATGGAGCAGATGGAGGACAACCTTTCCGTCATGTCCGAGTTCAAGCCGTTGAGCGAGCAGGAAATGCGCACGGTGCTGCATATCGGCGACATGCTGCGCTCGCAAGATCTCATCCGCTGCACCGACTGCCGTTACTGTGTAGACGGCTGTCCGCAGAGCATCTACATCCCCGCGCTGTTTGCTTGCATGAACGACAAGCAGCAGAACGGAAGCGACGTTACCGCAGCCTACGCCGAGGCTACAAACGGTCGCGGCAAGGCCTCCGACTGCATTGCGTGCGGCGCGTGCGAGGCGATGTGCCCACAAAAGCTGCCCATCCGCGCTCTCCTGCAGTCCACCGCAGCGGCGCTTGAATAACAAAACCGCAATCTGCCTCCGCCCTTACCCGGGCGGGGGCGGGTTTTTGTTTTGCTTCATATTTTTTGTAAAATTTGTTACTTTTCCTCTTTACAAAGCATATAAAATCAGTTATAATAAAATAACAAAAACGACAAAAGGAGGGATTGCACTGCGAAACGAAAAAAAGATCGTACTGTCAAGAGAACAGTACCTCATTCTTTCCGCACGAATCCGCGGCATTCTGCCGGCGGACCCCCACATGCCGGATCCCAGCGGCTACTTTATCGCCAGCTTGTATTTTGATGATCTGCACGACTCAGCTTACTATGAAAAGCTGTCCGGCTCTGCCAATCGAAAAAAATATCGCATCCGTTTTTACGGCGGCGACACCTCCCGCATTCGGCTGGAATGCAAGGAGAAAATTGCAGACCGCATTGACAAGCGCTCCGCGCCCATTTCTGCCGAAACCTATTTTGGGCTGCTGCAGGGTAACATTGCACCGCTCGCCGCAGAGGAGCATCCGCTCGCCCGGGAGTTCTATTTGCTGAACACCTCCCGTGCCATGCGCCCGCGTGTTGCGGTAACCTACCGCCGCGAGGCATACATACACCCTCTATCCAACACTCGTATCACCTTTGATAAGGAGCTGCGCGCAGGCTGGACCCACGAAGCCATGTGCCATCAGTTTTCCGATAGCATTCCGATTTTCCCGACCGACGAGTTTCCCTATCCCGGCGGCGTGATCCTGGAGATCAAATACGACGAGTATATCGCCACCTATATCACCGACGCCCTGCATACGGGAAACATTCCGCTCGCTGCCTCCAAATACGTGCTGTGCCGCGACGGACTGCAAAGAATCGGCAAGGTCTTTTGAGTAAGACTGCCACACAAAAAGGAGATTATTATCATGACACTTTCTGCCCTGATCGAAACCTTTAAGGAAAGCGTAGCCCAGGCAAATCTGCTGATGGAGCTGACCGCTGAATACTGCGTCGTATGTCTTTCCATTGCCCTTCTCTGCTCGCTGATCATCATGCTGGTGTATCGCTTCTTTTATTGCGGTCCCTGCTTCAGCGCAAACTTCACCATTCTGCTCGCCATGACCGCGCTGGTCACCACCACCATTATTCTGACGATTTCTGCCAACCTTGTCCTCTCGCTCGGTATGGTCGGTGCACTCAGTATCGTCCGTTTCCGCGCTGCCATCAAGGATCCGCTTGACGTTGGCTTCCTGTTCTGGAGCGTTGCCGTCGGTATCACCTGCGGTGCGGGCTTGTACCTGTTCGCGCTGACGGGCACGCTGTTCCTGGCGATCGTTTACATCGTACTGCAGCTGCTGCGCGGCAAGATTCGCAGCTATTTGATCATCACTCGCTTTGACGACGCTGCCTACGACGCCGTTGTCGCCGAGCTCAAGTCCGCACACGCGCACATTCGCGCCAGAAATGCTGTTAACGGCAAGACCGAGATCACCGCATCTCTGCTGCTGTGGGGGAAAAACCGCGAGCTTGACCGCAGAATCAGCGCCATCGACAAGGTCGACAGCGCCATGTTGGTTGAGTTTACCGGTGACGTCTGATTTTTTCCTGCCTTAAAAGGAGACACACATGACGAAGAAACAACAACAGGGTGTGCTCTCGCCGTTGAAGATTGGGATGATCTTTGGTCTCTTGCTTCTGTTTTGCGCGACGCTTCTGTGGTTTGCCGCAGAGGAGGACAGATTGCCGCCGGATACGGGTGAGGATGAAAAAAAGATCAGCGTGGAAGCCTTTCTCAGTGGCTATCAAGCCATTCTGGAGGAGCTGAATGCGCCCGAGGTTATCGTTCCCGTTGAGGTCTCCCCTGCGCTCACCTTCTCCTTGGATGAGGAGCCTTCGGCATATTTTTCAGAGGATTGCACGCTGGAAATTACGGCCGATCGCAGCGGAAGCATCTATTATACCACCAACGGAGAGACCCCGACCGCCGAGGCCGGTACACTCTACGAGGGTCCGCTGGAGTTGGCTCCGGGAGATCCGCTTACGGCGTATCATTACGCGGTCACCGTTCTTTACGAGGACGGCACCTATTCCGACGTCTATTACCGCACCTACTTTGTCGGCTCCGAGATTGCAAAGCAGCTGGGTCTGCTGGTGTTCTCGGTCGATGCCGAGGAGAATGATCTTTGGTCGGCGGAACAGGGCATTTTTCATCAGAATAATCTCAACCGTCGCGGCAAATCGTGGGAACGCCCCATGAACGTTCAACTGTTTGACGTCGACGGCAGCGAGGTGTTCAATATGCCCGCCGGCATTCGCCTGTACGGTGCATACTCCCGCACCATGATTCAAAAGCCCATGCGATTCCGCGCCCGCCCCGAATACGATGAGATCCTTGACGATTTCAACACGCTGGATATGTTCGGCATCATGTACGACGCGCAAGGCGTTCGCATTGATCGCTTTGAGGATCTGATCCTGCGTAACGCAGGTAACGACTTCGGTCAAGCATTCATGCGCGACGAGCTGGTACATACGTTGATGACCCAGCAGGGGTTCGGCATTACCGAGCCGGTTCGTCCTTGCCTTGTTTACATCAACGGTACGCTGTACGGACTGTACTGGCTGCACGAGCCGTACAAGGAGAATTATTTTGAAAACCGCTATAACTACCTGAATTATCAAGGTGAATTCGTCGTCCTTGACGGCGGTGAGCGAAACAAGCAACCCGACGGTAAGGAGCACGACGGCTTCGATCCGCTGGCAGATTATAATGAAATGATCGCCTACGGGAATCTTGATCTGACCGACGATGACACCTACGCAGAACTTTGCGCACGCCTTGACGTCGACAGCTATCTGCGGCTGAATGCCAGCATGGTCTACGTCGACAACGGTGACTGGCCGCAGAACAACAACCGCGTGCTCAAGTACTTCGCCAAGGAGGGCGAGGACTTCTCCGACGTCTACGGCATGGACGGCAAGTGGTATTTCGTTCCTCACGACACCGACTGGGCTTTTCCCAGCAATGGTGCAAACAGGAATGTGCTGCTGCGGTATTATGATCCCACGGAGCGGCAGCACAACCAATACAGCCCGCTGTTTGTCAATCTGATGCAGCGCGAGGACTGCCAGAAAACCTACGTAACCTATTTTCTTGACATGATGAACGACGCCTTCTCCCCGGAGAATATGTCCGCAACCATTCAGGAGATCGCAGACACCATATACCCCGGATTGGAGCTCTACGTTGCGCTGAGCCCCTATCAGGCAAACAACTTTGACATGGCTGCCTTTGAGCGTCGCTACGGACGCATCATCACCTATGCGCAGGAGCGTGCCGGTTACCTCGTTCAGCATCTGGAGGAGGTCTACGGACTCGGTACACCGTACACACTCAACGTCAAGGTTCCCGACGGTGCCGGTGTTCAGGTCAATACCATTAAGCGCGAGGGCGACTTTGTCGGCACCTATTACAGCGACTACGCCACGACGCTCAAGCCCATCGTTCCGCTTGGCTATGTGTTCGACCATTGGACGGTCAACGGCGAGGTCCACGCCGATCCGTTGCTGTTTGTCCGCGCTACGCACGCCATCGACGGTGAGGTCGAGGTCAAG
>JAFTME010000081.1 GCA_017452545.1 Clostridia bacterium
GAGCCTCCCACCACACCATGCGTTTGATATTAAGATTTCTTTCGTTGTAAAAAACCGATGATCTGCCCGGACAGCACAACGGTCAAAAGGGAATAAGCAATTCGCGCAAGCGGAATATACGTCAGCGACAGCGACAAAATCAGCAGATCGCTGATCAGATACACCCATTGAATTTTAACTCGCAGCAGCGGCGCCAGGCTCATCGCCAACGCATCGTCGCCGCTCGGCGCAGCACCCATCCGCACGCAAAGCCCCGTTCCCACGCCGACAAACACCGCACCGAGCAGCGCGGCAGCCAGCGGCATTTCGTACAGCTGCGGCCAAAGTGGTGGAAATTGCTCCACGATACGATAGGAAATGGCAAAGGCAACGGTGGAAATGGCGGAATATACGATAAAATCCTTGCCGAGCACACGCCAGCCAAGCAGATAACACAGCGCGTTGGCGATAAAGCCGGTGATCGCCGGCGAGAGCTCGAACCATTGCAAAAGCAGCAGCGTCAGACCGAGCACGCCCCCCTCGGTAACACCCGAGACGGTGTGAACGTGGTACAGCCCAAAGGCAAGAAATGCGCTGGACAGCACGATAACAATGCTGTTTTTCCATCGGATATTGCGAAGCATCTGCGTTTTCCCCCCCCTGTGGTCTGAAGTCTACCTATTATACTCCATTTTCGTGGGAATGTCAAGAGGGGCGACTTACAGCTCAGCTGCCAGCGCAAGCAGCTGCGCTTCGCTTTCGGCGTTCAGTGCGGAAAGGATCTTTACGGTGGTTTCGGTGAAGGTCAGGTCGCGGCTCTTTTCCAGCATACCGCGCATGACCTTTGCTGCCATGGGAGCCCAGCTGCCGTTTTCGATCAGACCGACCGTTCTGGAACGGAAGCCGCGCTCGGTCAGGTGGTCGATGAATTGTCGCATGAAGGGGAAAATGTCCGCGTTGTAGGTGGTGGTGGCGAGCACGAGCTTGCTGTAGCGGAAGGCGTCTGCCACGGCGGCAAACTCGTCGCTGCGGGCAAGGTCGTAAACGGCGACCGTGCGCCCCTTGTCGCGGAGCAGCTGTGCAAGCCGCAGCGCCGCCTCCTTGGTGTGCCCGTAGACCGAGGTGTAGGCGATCAGCACACCGTCCTCCTCGGGGCGGTAGCTCGACCAGGTATCATACAGACCGAGATAGTAGGAAAGATTTTCATTCAGCACAGGGCCGTGCAAAGGGCAGATGGTGGCGATATCCAAGGCAGCCGCCTTTTTGAGCAGCGCTTGCACCTGTGCGCCATATTTGCCGACGATACCGATATAATAGCGTCTTGCCTCGTCCGCCCAGGGCTCGTCTGTGTCGGGCGTGCCGAATTTGCCGAAGGCGTCAGCCGAGAACAACACGCGGTCGGTGCTGTCGTAGGTGACGATGACCTCGGGCCAGTGCACCATGGGGGCGGTGACAAAGGTCAGCGTGTGCTTGCCGAGGGAGAGCGTGTCGCCTTCGCCGACGACCAGCCTGTTGTCGGCATACTCGGTGCCGAAGAAGTTTTTCATCATGGCGAACGCCTTTGCCGAGGCAACGATGCAGGCGTTGGGATACGCCGCCTTGAAGCTTTCAATATTGGCGGAATGATCGGGCTCCATGTGCTGCACGACCAGATAGTCGGGGGTGCGGCCGGCAAGGGTGGACTTGATATTGTCCAGCCATTCCTGCGTGAAATGAGCGTCCACGCTGTCCATGATGGCGATCTTTTCATCCATGATGGCGTAGGAGTTGTACGACATTCCGTTCGGCACGGGATACTGACCCTCGAACAGATCGAGCTTGCGGTCGTCGACGCCGATATATTTGATATCTGCTGTAATGTTCATATGTTACACCTCTTTGATATTATGATTACATTATTATAACACGGCTTGTTGCTTTAAACAAGGGGGGAAAGATCAATTCAATATTTTTCCGTCCGTGCTGATGGTCACGACCTGCCAGGGGATGCGCTTGCCGCTGGCGACCAGGGCGCGCTTGATGGCGTTCTCGATGCCGCCGCAGCAGGGAACCTCCATGCGGACGACAGTGACGCTCATGACGTTGTTGTCCGAAAGGATACGGGTCAGCTTTTCAGCGTAGTCGCCCTCGTCCAGCTTGGGGCAGCCGATGAGCGTGATGCGGTTGCGGATGAAATCCTCGTGGAAGTTGGCGTAGGCATAGGCGGTGCAATCGGCAGCGACAAGCAGATTGGCACCGTCGAAATAGGGGGCGTGAACGGGCACCAGCTTGATCTGACAGGGCCACTGCGAAAGGCGGCTGTGCATGAGTGCCACAACGCGCCCCTCCTTGGCGGGGGATTCGCGGTGGATGGTGCGTGCCTGCGTGCCGGGGCAGCCGCACGGCAGCGGCGCAGCCCCTGCTTTTTTTGCCTTGGCTGCCATGACGGCGGCCTCGTTATAGGCGGGCGCTTCTCGCTCCTCGAAGGAGATCGCGTCGGTGGGGCAGGCGGGCAGACAATCGCCAAGGCCATCGCAATAATCCTCGCGGGTCAGCGTTGCCTTGCCCTCGATCATTTCGATGGCTCCCTCGTGGCACGCTGCAGCACACGCGCCGCAGCCGTTACATTTTTCCCGATCTATTTTGATGATTTTTCTGAGCATGGTTGGTTCCTCCGTTTTCTGTCAGAAGCATTTTCCCCGGCAGCAATCCTCGGTTTTTCCGCAGCGATAGCAGACCTCGTTGGGATTTTCTCTCTGTTCCCTGAAGCGCACGATATTGTCCACCGTCGTCTGGGCGATGGTGGCGAGCGCCTCCTCGGTCAAAAACGCCTGATGCGAGGTTACGATGACATTGGGCATCGAGATCAGTCGCGCCAGCGTATCGTCCTCGAGAATGTGTCCCGAGAAGTCCTCGAAGAAGAAGTCCGACTCCTCCTCGTACACGTCAAGGCAGGCAGCGCCGACGTGGCGCGATTTGATGCCCTGCAGCAGCGCCTCGGCATCGATCAACGCACCGCGCGAGGTGTTGAGAACGACTACGCCGCGGCGGCATTTGGCAAGTGCGTCGGCATCGATCAGATGATAAGTGTCCTCGGTCAGCGGGCAATGCAGCGAGATGATATCGCTGCCCGCAAACAGCTCGTCGAGCGTGACGTAGCGGATGCTGTCGCCATCCGCGAGGCCTGCGGCGGGGTATTTATCATACGCCAGCACCTTCATGCCGAAGCCGCGGCAGATATTGATAAAGACCTGCCCGATGCGGCCCGTGCCGATCACGCCCACCGTTTTACCGTGCAGGTCAAAGCCCGTCATGCCGGCAAGGCTGAAATTGAAGTCGCGGGTACGGATATACGCCTTATGAATGCGACGGATGGAGGTCAGCAGCATCGCCATGGTGTGCTCCGCCACGGCGTAGGGCGAGTAGGCGGGAACGCGAATGACGTGGATCTTGCCAAAGGCGTGCTTGACGTCGACATTGTTGTAGCCGGCGCAGCGCAGCACGATGACGCGGATGCCCATTTCATACAGGCGATCGATGACGGCGGCGTTGACCGTATCGTTGATAAAGACGCACACGCCGTCGTAGCCGTATGCCAGCTCGACCGTGTCCTCGCTCAGCTTGGTTTCAAAATATTTAAACGTGATGCCCTGTTCCTTGCCGTAGCGGTCGAACGAGGGCTTGTCGTAAGGCTTGGTGTCAAAAAAAGCAATCTTCATTTTTTAAAAACCTCCTTGCTTTTCTGACGCTATTATAGTATAATAAGAACAGGAAGTATGTTGAAATTTCAACAAAAGGAGAAAATTTTGAAAAAATATTTGGAAATTCTCAAGTCCTGCCCCTTGTTTGAGGGCGTAGAGGAGGGGGAGCTGCTCTCCATGCTGCATTGCCTTGACGCACGGGTGGACGTATACGACAAAAAATACACCGTCATGACCGAGGGGGCGCCTGCGACCTACATCGGCGCGGTGCTCTCGGGCGCGGTGCAGATCGTGCAGTTGGATTATTACGGCAACCGCAGCATTCTCTCGGAGGTCGGCGCGGGGGGCTTGTTCGCCGAGGCGTTTGCCTGTGCGGGAGTGGAGGCGCTGCCGGTCAGCGTCATTGCCAGCGAGCCGAGCGAGATCATGCTGCTGCGCTGCCACTGCATCCTGCACACCTGCAGCAAGCATTGCTCGCACCATCAGGCGTTGATCTTCAATCTGATGCGCGACCTTGCCAACAAGAGCCTGCAGTTTCATCAGCGCATTGAGATCACCTCGCGGCGCACAACGCGGGAAAAGCTGCTGGCATACCTCAACGTACGGGCGAGGGAGATGGGCAGCGCCTCCTTTGACACTCCGTTTGACCGTCAGGAGCTTGCCGACTATCTGGAGGTCGATCGCAGCGGGCTGTCTGCCGAGATCTCCAAGCTGCGCGCCGAGGGCGTGCTGGAGAGCCACCGCCGACATTTTGTTCTGCTTTGACTTGACTTTTTGCCCCGTCCGTGCTATAATCAAGGCGAATATAGGCGTATCACCGCAGGTAGGTGGAGAGGAGCGACAGAGATATGATTCTTTGTGTGGATATCGGAAATTCCAACGTCACGCTGGGTGGCTTTCGGGGAGAGAGCGAGCCCTGCTTTGTCGCGCATCTTTCGACCAACATTGCGCATACCGAGGATGAGTACGCCTGCAGCATTCTCAGCGTGCTTTCCCTGCACGGCGTTGCGGCGGATCAGATCGAGGGCGCTATCATTTCCTCGGTCGTTCCCGCGCTGAATGCCGTGATGCGACAGGCTTTGCGGCTGCTTTGCGGCAAGCAGGCGCTGATCGTCGGCCCCGGCATCAAAACGGGCATCAGCATTCATTGCGATGCACCGTCCACGGTGGGCGCCGATCTTGTTTGCGCTTGCGTCGCGGCGCACCATTTGTACGGCAGCCCCTCGCTGATCGTGGATATGGGCACGGCGACCAAAATGATGGTGGTCAACGACCGCGCGACGTTTATCGGCGTTTCGATCATGCCGGGTGTTATGATGGGGCTGCAGGCGTTGACGCGCGGGACGGCACAACTGCCGCAGATCAGTCTGGAAACGCCTGCCGCAGCCATCGCCAAGAACACGGCGGACAGTATGCGCTCGGGGATCATCTTCGGTCACGCTGCCATGGTGGACAGCATGATCGATCGCTTCTGCGCTGAGATGGGCGCAGCGCTGCCCGTGCTGGCAACGGGCGGCTTTTGCCCGATGATCGCGCCGCACTGCAGACACACCGTGACGCAGGATGCACATCTGGTGCTCAAGGGTCTGCGCTTGCTCTACGAGCGCAACACGGCAGAGCGCCGCTGAATTCGTATATGACTCCGATGGAGATCATATAAATTTTATGCGTTGTACCGCGCAAGCGGACGACAGCAAGGAGGAACTTATGTTACACAATCAAAAAAAGGGAATGTCCACGCGGACCATGGTTCTCGGCGCGGTAATGACGGCACTGGTCGTGATACTGCAGCTGATCGGCACCTACACCGCCTTCTTCGGTCCCTTTTCCACCGCACCCGCGCTGGTGCCGATCGTTATCGGTGCGGCACTTTGCGGCACACAGGTCGGCGCTTGGCTGGGGCTCGTGTTCGGAGCCGTGGTCCTGTTGACCGGCGGAGCGACGCTGTTTCTGGCATTTGACGTGCCGGGGACGTTGATCACCGTGCTCCTCAAGGGCGCAGCGTGCGGCGCAGCAGCAGGACTTGTCTATAAGCTGATCGCAAAATGGAACGAAACCGTGGCGACCATCGTCGCGGCAATCACCTGCCCCGTGGTCAATACCGCCGTCTTCTTGCTCGGCTGCGCAGTCTTTTTTATGGACTCCGCCGCAGATATCGGTGCTCAAATCGGTATGGAGCAGGCGGGTATGGCTCTGTTCTGGGCAATGGCTATGGCGAACTTCTTGATCGAGGTCGGTACAAGCGCCGTGCTTGCCCCCATCATGGTCAGAATTCTGAAAATCAGAAGAAAAACGGCATAAAGAATACGAGGGGGAAACTTTTTTGCAAAAAAGTTTCCCCCTCGTTCTCTTATGAAATTGGGGCGCTGCCCCAAACCCCGCTCAAGGTGCTTTTTTGAAAAAAAGCACCTTAAGGATCCTTAA
>JAFTME010000082.1 GCA_017452545.1 Clostridia bacterium
CTTTTTGCAAAAAGGTTCTTTGAAATCTCCAAAAAGCTTTGAAAAAGAGAAAGATGCACCGCCTAATATTTTCCGTGTCATAAAGCTTTTTGAGGATTCTTAAGGTGCTTTTTCTCGAAAAAGCACCTTAAGTGGGGTTCGGGGCAACGCCCCGAAAACGTCACTGTCTAAACAAAGCGTAAAGCACTTCGCCGGATTTCGAGCCGAGGTTCACGCGATGCGGGATACCCGGGAAGAGGTCGAAGAAGTTATCGGAGAGGGCAGCGTCGTCACCGTCGAGGTCGAGGCAGACGCCAAAGACAAAGCTGTCTGCGGTATAGGTTGCGACGCCGTCCGCGATCTCTACGCGGATCTCGGGCTTGGGCAGACCGAGCGTCTGATAGGGCTTATCCACAAAGCGGCGACGGGCGATGATCTCGCCATTCTGCTCCAGAACCGCACAGGGAATGCAGCCCTCGCGCAGCTCGTCGGCGCTCAGATGCGCGATCACAACGGAGCCGTTGGCAGGCAGCGTAACGTCCTTGACCGTCCATTCGCCCTCGCCCGTAGGCAGCGGCGCCGCATAGCGCAGCGTAAGCGTTTGCTCGGTCAGATACTCGTTGACACCGTAGATGTCAAAGCCGCCGACGCCATCGCTGACAATATCCACGACGATGGGCGCAAAGGCACGCTTGACGGGTACGAAGGAGGGGGTACGGTTGCGCAAATAGTCCACGATTGTCCAAGAACGGGTTGCAGGCCAGCAGTCCTCGTACATCCAGAAGATGGCAGAGTCGGTGGTGGTGCTCATGCGGCGGCGGAAGTTGAGGATATACTCGGTCAAGCCCTCGCCCTGCAAAAATCCGCCGTAGTAGACGTAGTCGGGAATGCTCATCTCGCCAAGACCGATCGTCATGCCCAGCTTTTCCTCCAGCAGGCGCTCGGGCGCGCAACGCTCCTGATCGGCGATGGAATTATCGTGCACCTTGAAATCAAAGGAGTGCATATATTTCTGCCCCTCGCCAAGCGCTGCCATCATGTTGGGCAGGCTGGTCGGGCCGAGGATACCGCCCTCGTTGGGAAAACGGCAATCCATGGTGCGGTATTTGAAATAATCTCTGTCGGCAAAGCCGATCGCCCACGGATGCTGGTCGCCCACGCGGCTATCGTTGGCCTCCCAACCATCGGGCGAGAAGGGGCTGGAGGGCTGGTAATAGTGGTTGTCGCCCTCAATGTGCATGATCTTGGGAACGGCAGAATAGTAAAGACCTGCGCAGGTGTAGGTATGCAGCAAGTGACCCGCCTGCATCTGCCAGTCGATCTCGTTGTTACCGCAGTAAATAACGGCGGAGGCAAAGGGCGACATGCGGCGCAGATTGTAGGCGATCTCCTCACGATAGTTCATAACGAAATCTCTGTCGTCGGCGGGATAGTTGGCACAGGCGCCGATAAAGTCCTGCCAAACGACAAGGCCTCTTTCGTCGCACAGGTCATAAAAGTCATCGGTTTCGTAAACACCGCCGCCCCAAACGCGCAGCGCGTTGAAGTTTGCCTC
Source organism: Clostridia bacterium (assembly GCA_017452545.1). GTDB lineage: Bacteria > Bacillota > Clostridia > Oscillospirales > CAG-272 > SIG644. Next base: position 1,535 of record JAFTME010000082.1, read on the forward strand.
AACGGCGCGATCGATGACCACCTCGTAGGCATCGCGGGTCAGGCGGGAAAACAGAATATCCAGTGGGATCATGTTCGCGCCCTTGTAAAACACCTGATGTCCGTTGATCTTCAGGCGGAACAGTCTGCCGCCGTCGGGTGTGGGCGACTGATCGATCTCGACGTGGCGCAGGCCGACCTTCTGCTCTCGCTCGGAAATGATCTCGCCCGTGTCGGCGTTTTTAACGACCAGACGCAGCGTATAGCGGTAAGGCTCGCCGTGGTTGCGGGGATACCAGAGCTTGGGATTATCCACCGTCAGCGTCAGCGGTACATGCATCTTGCCTGCAACGCCGCCGCTCCAGGTGGCGCTATCTCCCGTTTCAAGGATGGTTGCCTCCACGGTAGCGGCGCAGGCGACGGGCACCGTCAAAAACTGGCGGATGCGCAGTGTTGCGCGGCTGTAATCCGCGTTCAGATCATGGAACACCGACATCTCATCGGCAAAGAAGGAGCCGATCTCAACGCGGCAGGGGCGAACAATGCCCACGTTCAGCAGACGCGGTGACCAGTCCCATTCAAAGGCAGACTGCGGGCTGCGGCAGAAATTGCGCCGCATGGCTTGCTCGCGCTGATAACCATGCTTGCCACCTGCCGGCTTAAAGGCGTTGGCAAGCAGACCGCTCTCCAACTTGACGTCCAGGCGATTCTCGCCTGCGATGACCACGTCGGTCACGTCAACGCGATAGGGCGTGTAATAATTATGATGCTCACCGACGCGCTTGCCGTTGACAAACACCTCGGCATACAGATCTAAGCCCTCAAATACAAGGCGAATACGGTTGCCCTCGGCAAGCGCGCTCTCGTCCAACGTAAAGGTGCGGGAAAGCAGCCAGGTCTCCTCCTCGATCCAGCGGGCGTTGAGCACGTTGTGACCGTAGTGAACGTCACCCGTCAGATGCTCCATTGCCTCCTGCACCGTACCGGGAACCGTTACGTCGTAGGTGGGGATCCAGCGCTGCATTCCGGGCCATTCGCCCTCGCTGCCGCGGTAACCGCCGGCATGCTTGCATTTCCAAATTCCGTCAAGGCTGATATATTTCATAGTACCCTCCTTCTCTTGCTTTGTGGGGATTTTCTCCCCGTTTACTTGCTTGCATTATACCAAGATTTTGCAGCAAAGTCAAGTAATTTTCGCCAACTGCCCCCCCATTCCCCTCACTTCCGCACCTTGCACAAAACGCGCCGCTGCCGTTTGGGCAGGGTGACGAAAAGAGGGCGGGGAGAGAACGGGGGAGAGAACGGGGGGAACCTTTTTTGAAAAAAAGGGTTCCCCCCTCCCCCTTCCAAAAAACTTTGGAAAAGAAATAGACTCAAAAGCAAAAAAACGTAGGGACCGACGTCCTCGGCGGTCTGGGATCGTGTGCAAACCCGTAGAGGAGGGGCTTGCTCCTCCCGACCCCGCATACTCTCCACACGGGAAGCGGAACGCCTCCCTACAAAAAAAGCAAAACCCGTAGGGACCGACGTCCTCGGCGGTCCGAGATCGCTGCCAGCATTCCCCTGCCTTCCCAACTATTGAGGGTTGAAATGGCTCTCATTTTTTTGTAAAATGTATATGCCGGCACCAAGTGTGCCAAATTCAACAGAAGAAAGGATCACCACCATGCAAAACATCCGATGTACACTCGCTCGACGATGGCGACCGCTGCTTCTGCTCTTTGCTGCCGCACTGTTGCTGTTGACGCTCGCCCTGATGCTCTCGCCGCCTGCTGCGGCAAGCGAGGCGCGCGCCTCTTACTCCACCGTTCTTCTGACACAAAACGGGCAATCCCGACTCCCGGGGCAAGTCTTTCTCATTGACGGCGTGACCTACGTTCCCTTCCGTGCATTCTGCGAGCTGCAAGGCGGGCACAGCGTCACCTGGGATCCTGCCGCCCGCATCGCCTCCGTCAAAACGTCCGGCGGCGTGAGCATTCACGCTGCTGCCGACGGCGCGCTCTATCTGCAATACGGCGAGCGCTATTTCTACACCGTCACTCCCGTTCGCATTGTGAACGATCGCGTTTACATACCCATCCGCCCCATCGCCAAATGCTTTGGCCTGGACGTGAGCTGGAACAGTACGACTCGGTCGGTCGCGCTGCAGCGCAGCGGCGGTAGCCCGCGTGCCGACGCAGGGGTTTACAACAGCGACGAGCTGTATTGGCTGGCGCGCATCATACAGGCGGAGGCGGGGGCTGAGCCGCTCAAGGGAAAGATCGCCGTGGGCAACGTCATTCTCAATCGCGTGAGGAGTCCGCAATTCCCGTCCACCATTTACGGCGTGATTTTCGACCGCAAATATGGGGTGCAGTTCTCCCCCACCGCCAACGGAGCCATTTACAACACGCCGGAGCGAGAGGCGGTGATCGCCGCGCGCATCTGCCTTGAGGGCTATTCGCTCTCGGACGAGATCCTGTATTTTTACAATCCCGCGATCGCAAGCAGTCATTGGATCGCGGCAAACCGCCCGTACGCCTTCCGCATCGGCAGGCACGTCTTTTATAAGTAAAGACAAAAAAACGACTGCACGGCATCGTGCAGTCGTTTTTTTGTTTCACTCAGATCCTGACGGAACTCAGCGACCGGTCTTATTGCGGAAGCAATCGCTGCAATAAACAGGGCGGTCGTCGTGGGGCTCAAAGGGAACCTTGCAGGGGTTGCCGCACTCGGAGCAGACGGTATCAAACATCTGGCGGGTGCCTGCAGCATCGTTGCGTGCGCTCTTACGGTTGGCACGGCATGCCTTGCATCTCTGGGGCTCGTTGGTGAAGCCCTTCTCTGCGTAAAATTCCTGCTCGCCGGCAGTAAAGGTGAATTCCTGTCCGCAATCTTTGCAGACCAATACTTTGTCGCTGTACATCGTTAACCCTCTTTTTTCTTTGCGCGTATACGTTGCGCGTAGTATCTTATTTTAACACGATTTTTTCAAATTGTCAATAACTTTTTAACAAATTGTTATAAATTTTTTCAATTTTTTTCGACAACAAACAAAAAAATTCCACATTTCGCTCAAAAAATACAGCAAAACACGTAAAAGGGACGACGCGCGTCCCGGAAGCATATACTGAAGAAAAAGGAGGCGACACGATGCTGATCGAACTACCCTATCTTGCCGATCGCGCAGTTGAATACGCGTTGCGCTGGGCACTTTCAAGGAATCCGCTCTTTCCCGACTTCGCGGGCATCGGCGGCGACTGCACCAACTACATCTCACAATGTCTGCTTGCGGGCGGTGCGACCATGAACCCGACGAGGGATTTCGGATGGTATTACTACACGCCCGAAAGCCGCGCGCCCGCCTGGAGCGGCGTCGAATTCTTTTACGATTTTCTCACGGGAGCTGAAGCGTTTCGAAGAGAGAATGGCGGCAGCGGCCCATACGCGGCGGAGATCACCTTTGCAGACGGTCTGCGTGCGGGCGACGTGGTGCAGCTTGCCGACAGCGCGGGGGATTTTTACCACACGCTGATCATCACCGGCTTTGAGGGCGACATTCCACTGGTTTGCGCGCACAACGACGACGCAAGAAACCGCTCACTTGCGACCTACCGCTTTGCCTCGGCGCGGTTTTTACGCCCCTTAGGCACGCGGCTGCAGGCCGATACGGCATCTGCTTACGCCGATCTTCTCTCCGGGCTTAACTATCGCCCGCCCGTGTTGGAGAGCACGCGGATCCTGCTGGGCATGCCGGGATAGCGCGGCGGCAGAGTGCAAGGCACCCCCGACGGAGAGCTTCCGTCGGGGGCTTGTAGCATACTTATCGTTCTTCGTCGGGCTGTTGTCCGTCATGCGCAAGCCATTTGCACTCGGTGAGCGCCATGTGCGTAAAGGTGGCGCGGAAGGAGGATTCCTCCGGACTGCAGGCGTATATGCCAAAGCGGATGGCACGATCCCCGTGCCACATATGGCACACGCGCATCTGGCGGAAGGTAACGCCGTCGTCCGAGCATTCCAAGCAATAGTCATCCTTGCGGCGGCTGAAGCGATACCACATGGACTTGACCGACGCGGGGATCTCGGTGGTTGCCCAATCGGAATAGCCGTTGTTGGTCACGACGCTGCCCAGATGCTGGAAGGTCTCGTTCTCATATTCGATCGAGCATTTCAGCCAGTTATCGCTGTCAAGATACATCACGATACCGCACTGATCAAACCGGCGCTTACTCTCAAACGCGGTTTTGACGGTAAAGGAGAAAAAGCGCTCCTCCGTTTGCATTTGCAGCACGGGTGCGTTGTCATTACGGAAATGGTAGTAGGTACGCTGCCACAGATCGGTATTGGGGGCGGTCACGATTTCGATCTTCTCGCTTGTGACCAAGCAGCTCGCCGGAGTTCTCGTCCATTCCAGTTGTGTTACGTCAAATGTCATAATTACCTCCTGCAGATGGTATATATAGAAATTATAAAAATATGAACAAATCTATACAGCGCGGCAAATCCTTGCGGATTTGCGAGGGTTCATTCGCAAAAACTCGCTAACAAACAAAAAAACCTGCCTACTGGCAGGTTTTTGTTTGTTGGTGACCCGTACGGGAATCGAACCCATGTTTCCAGCGTGAGAGGCTAGCGTCTTGACCGCTTGACCAACGGGCCGTTTTTCAACGCTCGTATATTATATCACGCGTTTATGGGTTTGTCAATAGGTAAATGAAAAATTTTTTATCTTTTTTTCATATTTTTTAGTGGGCATCAGTCAAGTACAGTCAGTATAACGCTCACGCTCTCACCGCCGCCTGTGACGGTCACGGGATATCGTCCTGCAGCAACGCGCGAGGCGACGCGGAAGGTCCAGCTGACGTTGCCCTGGGCGTCCGTCGTGGCATTCTCCAAACCCTTTGCGGTGCTCTCACCGCTGGCGTAGCGGACGGAGATGGCATATTCGGTGTTGGGCAGACCGACCGCCTTGAGCGTTGCCTGCTTACCCGCCGCGATGGGCGAGGTCAGCGAAAGCACGCGCAATTTGGTTTCGGTAGCATCTCCCTGATCCGAGCTTTCGCCATCGGGGGATCCGCTCGGCGTGGGGGCGGGGATATTATCATTATTATCATTGTCACCGTCATTTCCGCTATTCGGCACATCTTGGGCGGCATCGCTCGTATTGTTTCCTGCTTGATCGGGCACGGACGGCTCGTCCGTCGGGGTAACAGGCTTCGGCGGGGCGGAATAATAAACCTCATCCCCATTTTGCAGCAAAACGACCAGTCCCTGCTCGTCCAGAGCAACGTCCACCGCGCTGTCGGGCGTCCAGATGCGATAGATAGGCGCGCCCTCGCGGCTTTCCGCAGGAAACGCCATGCGGATCTCGGTGGACAGTCCTGCGCGGTGCATGTGCGCCAGCACGTCCACGGCACTTGCCTCGCTCATGTCCGTTTTCTCGCAAAGCAGCGAGATGGCAGCGGCGACAGGGGACGGCTCTGCGGGCTCGGCGGCGCCGGGATTACAGCCTACAAGCAGCAAAGCGACAGCAAGCAGGCAAAGGCAACGAAGCAAATAAACGTTCACGGAATTCCCTCCTTTTACGTGGGATTTATACGGGCGTCTGCTCCCGACCGACCAGCGCGCAATATTCCTCGTAGCTGCAAAGCAGGCGCACGGCGGCGAGCAGGGCGTTCGGTGTCATACCGTCGGGCAGTCCCAGCTTGGCGGCGAGGTCGTCGCGGCGGGCGGTACTGTTCTCTCCCCCGGTCAGCCCGTCGAGAAAGAAATCGGTTTTGGACAGAGGGTTTTCTGCGGCGGCGCGCAGAGCGAGATCGTTTTCATACGGCGCAAGCAGGTCGTAGAGCAGCTGCTGCTCCATGCCCTCGACACCCAACGTGCCCTCGGCAGACGGGTGCGCCTTGCGCTTTTCCTTGCCTGCGATCTTGGGAATGTAAAGCTGGATGAGCCGATCGGGCGGCACGATGCCCTTGAGATGGGCGCGAATGATCTTGCCCGCACCGTCGCTGTCGGTCAGCAGGATGAGCGGCGTTTTTTGCGCCAACGCACGCAGCAGCGCCTGCTTGTCCTTGTTACGGAACACACCAAAGCCATCGGTGGGAATGATGGTTCCCTCCATGACGCAAAGCAGGCGCAGGCGATCGTATTTTCCCTCGACGATGACGGGATATGGGATAGTCAGCTTATTCATATACACCTCAGAGCGTGAAAACAAAGAAATAAGCAAGGACAGCCAAGCCGAGCACGATACGGTAAACGCCGAAGGCGCGGAAGGTATGGCGCTTGACAAAATCGGTCAGAAAGCGAATGGCGATCATGGACACAAAAAAGGACACGGCACAGCCAACGAGCAGCGCAAGATACGCGGTCATCGGAACGGCGGCGGAGGTCTGCGCGACGTAATGGGCGAAGCCGAGCGCCTTGATGGCGCTGCCGCCTACCATAGCGGGGATCGCCATAAAGAAGGAAAACTCAGCAGCGACGCTGCGAGGCAGCCCCAGCAGCATGGCGCCGAGGATGGTCGAGCCCGAGCGGGAGGTGCCGGGCACAATGGAAAGCGCTTGGAACAATCCAACAGCGAACGCAGTCCGATAGCCGATGTGTTCCGTGGAGGACGCGAGATCGGTCCGGTTTGCGGGGCGGAATTGCTCGATTACGATAAACGCCACGCCGTAAACGATGAGTGCAACGGCTACGACGGGGGCGTTATAGAGCCAGCCGTCAATGTCGCGGCTTGTCAGCTTTTCGAGCAGCGCGTCCACGCCAATGCCAACGACGGCTGCGGGGATGCTGGCAACGGCGATCTTGAACCACAGCGACCAGATCCGTTTGCTCTCGCCGCCCGACTTCTCTTTTCCAAACGGCCAAAGGCGCGACCAGAACAGCACGACGACCGCCAAAATGGCGCCGAGTTGAATGACGACCTGAAACATCTGATTAAATTCGGCAAGCAGCACGGGATCATCAGAAAAGGCAAAGGGCAGCCACTCCTCCAAAAGGATCAGATGCCCCGTGGAGCTGACAGGCAGCCACTCGGTAATGCCCTCGACGATGCCGTATAGTATGGATTTGAGAAGCTCAATTACAGTTTGCATACGTCAATTCCTTGCTTTGTATTTTTAGAAAGGTGGAGGGAGCTGTGGGGCGCTGCCCC
>JAFTME010000083.1 GCA_017452545.1 Clostridia bacterium
GAATATGTTTTGCGGCTTGCTTTATTGTGCCGATTGCGGCAGCCCCTTATGGTTCAACGTCAATCATCCTAACACGGCGATTCAGTACTTCAACTGCTCCAATTACAGAGCCAACCGAGGCACTTGCCCGTCAACGCACTATATCCGCGCCGATTCGATTGAGCAGGTGGTGATCGCGGAACTGCAAACCATCGCAAAATTTCTTGACGAAGAAGAGGACGAGTTTGTCGAAATGCTTGAAAGCAAAACCAACAAGGATATTGCCACCGAGCAAAAGCTTGCCGAATCTCAACTTGCCACGGCAAGAGCGAGAGTCAAAGAGATCGAACGCTTATATGAAAAGATTTATGAGGACAACGTAAACGGCAAGGTTTCGGACGAATGGTTTATGAAGCTCTCTCACAAGTACGAGGTGGAAATGGATGAAACCAAGAAAAATATCCTTGCTTTGCGTGAGAAGCTCGATAGCCTTGCGGAGAAGCGCCAAACCAAGGAGAACTTTGTCAAGGCGGTACGAAGCTTTATGGAGATGAAAACGCTGAACCCCGTGATCCTTCGTGAGCTTGTCGAAAAGATCGAGGTTTATCAGATCGAGGGAGCAGGTAAGAACCGCACACAGCGCGTGGTTATCCATTACCGTTTCGTAGGTTGTCTGCAAATTCCCGAATGGTACAAAAAGCGTAAGGTCACCCTTGAAAGCAGACAAGGTGTAGCGGTAAACTATCTGCCAACAACGGCATAACAAAAGAAAAAAGAGCAGGAATCCTGCTCAAAATAAGAAATTATAGGCAAAAAAATATCGAGTGTTCATCACTTTCGTTATGAACACTCGATATGGTGCGAGAGACGGGACTTGAACCCGTACGAAGTGAATCACACGCCCCTCAAACGTGCGCGTCTGCCAGTTCCGCCACTCTCGCGTGGCTTGCTGCTTTTCAGCAACGCATCTATTATATCACAATTTCCAAAAATGTCAAGCCTTTTTTCGGAAAAAGTGAAAAAAATTTATTGGAGCAAAATTTTGGCGGACCTGCGATCAAAATCGTGTTGTTTTGCGCGGAAGGAACTTGGATTTTTTTTCGAATGAGGGAGATTTTCGCATCGATACGCGCAGAAACGGGAGATTTTTGGTGATTTTTTCAATCTAATGCCGAAAAATCGCCCCTCATCGCGTTTGATTGGGGATAATCACGAATTCACAGAAATTATGCAAAATATATTGCATTTTTGTTCATTTTCTGTTACAATAAGCATAAGACTAATCGAAGTCTCTTTTTGCGTGCCAAAATGCGCCCTTTTTGGGGAGCAGATGGGGAAGCGAAGGACTTTTGCGTGAAATCTTCAAGAGATGTGCGGTGCGCATCTCCCATTTTCGAATGACTCGCGGCGCCAGCCCTGTGTCATTCCTTTTCAATTTGAGCCGCCGGGTACGGCATGGAGGTTTTATGTGGAATGAACAACGACATCATTATTCAACTCAAGGACATTGCAAAGACGTTTGACGGTGAGACGATCCTGCATCACATCAATCTGGACATCAAGGATAAGGAATTCGTAACGCTGCTCGGTCCCTCGGGCTGCGGAAAAACGACGACACTCCGTATTATCGGCGGCTTTGAAACGCCGGACACGGGTGACGTCTATTTTGACGGCAAGCGGATCAACGATCTGCCGGCGTATCAGCGCCCCGTCAACACGGTCTTTCAGAAATACGCACTGTTTCCTCACTTGAACGTATTTGAGAACATTGCCTTTGGCCTGCGCTTGAAAAAGCTTCCCGAGCGGGAGATCGTCAAGCAGGTCAAGGATATGCTTGCTATGGTCAACCTGCGAGGCTTTGAGCACCGTAAGGTCACCACGCTCTCCGGCGGTCAGCAGCAGCGTGTGGCGATCGCGCGCGCGCTGATCAATCATCCTAAGGTGCTGCTTCTGGACGAGCCGCTCGGTGCGCTCGATCTCAAGCTGCGTAAGGATATGCAGGTTGAGCTTAAGAATATGCAGAAGAAAACGGGAATTACCTTTATCTACGTAACGCACGACCAGGAGGAGGCACTCTCCATGTCCGATAAGGTCGTGGTCATGGCGGACGGCTGCATTCAGCAGATCGGTACGCCGACGGATATTTACAATGAGCCGATCAATGCCTTTGTTGCCGATTTTATCGGTGAGAGTAACATTGTCGACGGCGTTATGGTCAGCGATTTCAAGGCGCGTTTTTCCGGACACACCTTTGATTGTGTGGACAGCGGCTTTGCGCCGGGCGAGCAGGTGGACGTGGTCGTTCGTCCCGAGGACGTGGACGTGGTCACACCCGAGCGCGGAATGCTGCACGGCGTGGTCAGCTCGGTGACATTTAAGGGTGACTATTACGAGATCATCGTTGACGTTTCCGGCTTTAAGTGGATGATCGAAACCTCCGACTACGTCGCTCCCGAGGCGACCATCGGGCTGCATATTGAGCCGGATGCCATTCATATTATGAAGAAATCCGAATATTCCGATCGTTTTGGCGATTATTCCTCGTTCTCTGATGAGCTGGACAAGCTGTCAGATCCCGAGCCCGAGGAAGAAGAGGAGGCGCAGCAATGAACCGTTCCGTCACCTCTGTCCCCCCGCCCGCCAAGCGCTCCTCCTCAATACTGACGAAGGCCGCCTGCGCGCCGCACACGGTCTGGACGGTACTGTTTATCGTCGCGCCGCTGCTGTTCGTATGCTACTACGCCTTTACGACCGAGGACGGTACGCTCACGCTGGAAAATATCACGGCGCTGGGGGAGCACACCGACACCTTTATTCTCTCTGTCTGTATGTCCGTCATTGCGACGGTGCTGTGCCTTTTGATCGGTTATCCGTTGGCGTACTGCATTTCTAAATGCGGTCCGCGCACGCAAAAGGTGCTGATCATGCTGCTGATGCTGCCTATGTGGATGAATTTGCTGATCCGCACCTATTCCATGATGGCAATTCTGGATGACGGCGGCTTTCTGAACCACATCCTGTCCGCGCTCGGCTTTGGTGAGCTTCACATCGTCGGTACGGCTCCTGCGGTTATTTTCGGTATGGTGTATAACTTTTTGCCGTACATGGTCATGCCCATTCATTCGGTGATCTCAAAGCTTGACAAGCGCTATATCGAGGCTGCGAGCGATCTTGGCTGCAACGGCTTCCGTACGCTGACGCGCGTTATTCTTCCGCTGTCTGCCTCGGGTATCATTTCGGGTGTAACCATGGTGTTCGTGCCCTCAATCTCGACCTTCTACATTTCGCAGAAGCTGGGTGGCGGTACGTTTGATATGATCGGTGACACCATCGAGCGCCAGTTCCAGAACCCCAGCACCTATAACGTCGGTGCGGCGATCTCGCTGGTCATGATGATCCTCATCCTGATCTCGATGGCGGTTATGAACCGTTTCTCGGATGACGAAGGGACGGTGATCGTATGAAAACACTGTCTAAGGTCTATATCTTTTTGATCCTTGCTATTCTGTATATCCCCATTCTTGTGCTGATGCTGTTTTCCTTTAACAGCACCAACAACACCGGTGTGTTTACCGGCTTTTCGACGTATTGGTACGAGGAGCTCTTCCGCAACGCGGAGACCTTCAATGCGCTTAAGAATACACTGGTGCTTGCCATCACCTCGGCTGTCTGCTCGACGCTGATCGGTACGGCGGCAGCGCTGGGCCTGGACCGTATGCGCGGAAAATTCATGAAGAACACGCTGGTTTCGCTGACCAACATTCCCATGATGAATCCCGATATCGTGACGGGCGTTTCCATGATGCTGCTGTTTGTGTTTGTCGGTAATATGCTCGGACAGACCGAAAAGCTGAATTTCTGGACGCTGCTGATCGCGCACATTACCTTCAATCTTCCTTATGTGCTGCTCAACGTCACGCCTAAGTTCAAGCAGATGGACAGACATCTGCCCGAGGCTGCGTTGGATCTCGGCTGTACGCCGCTGCAATCCTTTTTGAAGGTAGAGCTGCCCAACATTATGCCCGGCGTGGTTACCGGCTTTATTATGGCGTTCACGCTCTCTCTTGACGATTTCGTGATCTCCTATTTCTGCTCGGGCAGCGAATTCCAGACGCTTCCCATTCTGATCTACTCGATGACCAAGAAGGAGGTCAAGCCCGACATCTATGCGTTGTCCACGCTGATGATCGTGGCGATCCTGACGCTTCTCATCCTCTCCAATATTTCGGGAGAGAAGGGGGATGTCGCGGAGCGCAAGTGGAATGATTTCCGCAGCCGCGTGCGCGAGAGAATGACGAGAGGCGGTGAGCAAAAATGAGACGAATGCTTAGCAAAATCGTTTGTGTTCTGACGGTGGTGCTGCTGTTGGCTACGGTGCTGTGTGCTTGCGGCAATGAGGAGACTGTCACGCTCAACGTTTACAACTGGGGACAGTATATTTCCGACGGCTCCGAGGGAACACTTGATGTCAATGGCGCCTTTGAGGAGTATTACTACGATACCTACGGTGTGCGCGTCAAGGTCAATTATACCAACTACGCCTCCAATGAGGATATGTACGCCAAGCTCCGCAGCGGTGCGACCGGATACGATATCGTTATCCCCTCGGATTATATGATCCAACGCATGATCAACGAGGGTATGCTGTTGCCGCTTGATTTTGACAATATTCCCAACTACCGTTATATTGCCGACGATATGAAGGATTTGTTCTACGATCCGGAAAACGCATACTCCGTGCCTTATACCTACGGCATGGTCGGCATTATTTATAATGAGACCATGGTGGATGAGGTGGATATCGGCTCGTGGGATCTGATGTGGAATGAAAAATACACGGGAAAGATTCTGCAGTTCAACAACGCAAGAGACGCCTTTGGTACGGCAATGTATCGCCTCGGTATTGACGTCAATACGACGAGTGAGGCCGAGTGGGGGCAGGCGCTTGAGCTGCTCAAGGCACAAAAGCCGTTGGTGCAGGGCTACGTAATGGACGAGATCTTCAACAAAATGAAGGGTGGCTCGGCTGCCATCTCCTCCTATTACGCCGGTGACTATCTGACCATGTACGACAGCAACAACGATCTTGCCTTCTATTATCCCGAGGAAGGAACCAATATTTTCATTGATGCGATGTGTATTCCCTCGTCCTCACAGCATAAGGAGATCGCCGAGGCGTATATTAACTTTATGCTGTCGGAGGAGATCGCCATTGCCAATGCGGAATACATCTGCTATGCAAGCCCCAACACGCAGGTGCGTGAGAGCGAAGAATACAGAGCGACGATGGAAGAATATCATGAGGATGCTTACGATATTCTTTATCCCGATCTCGACACACTTCCGACCTCCTTTTATCGGATGCTGGATACCGAAACGCAGAGCCTGCAGAACAGACTCTGGGAGGAGCTCAAGATCGAGTCCTCCGTGGGTGGCAGCATTTACGTGATCGCAACGGTCATTCTGATCGTGCTGGCACTGTTTTTTGCGTGGCGCTTTGCCGTCCGCAAGTACCGTGAGTGGTATCTCAAAAACGGATAAAAAATAACGGAGGAGAGTCATTTCCATAAGAAAGGACTCTCCTCCGCTCGCTTATACGAGTTCGACCAGTCGTACGGCACAGTCGGTCAGATATTCAATGTTTTCCTGTCGACAGACGGTATCGCGTGCTGTGTGGATGCGATCCATATACAGCGTGTGCAGCAGGCGGGAATGCTTGAGTGCAGCAACGCCGACACCGCAGGGAAAGCTGCTTTGATCCGAGGGGTAGAAAACGCCGTGCGTGCAAAGCTCAACCTTGACGGCTTCGGTCGTGGGGAAGGCCTGCTCCAATGCGGGAAGATAACGGCGAGCGCGCTTGCGGACGGCAAGCAGCATATACTCTCCGTCGGATACGCAGTCAAAATTAAGCAGCAGCTTTTGCTTCATTGCCTTCTTGTGGCGGGAGTGAAAGCCGGATGAGCCGAACAATCCCAGCTCCTCCAGATCGAAAAATACAAAGGCAACGCGGTCGCGCTGCTCCTCGGGGAGAGCGCACATGATCTCAAGCAGCGTAATGACGCCGGAGGTGTTGTCGTTGACCGTGTTTTTATTGGCAGGGCCCGCGACGATCATGACCAGTGCAGCGATCAGCAAGAGATACCATGCCCAAAACGCGATGAAAACGACGAGATCCGGATTGAGCGAGAGCAGCGTGCCGATGACATGGACGGCGACGGATGCCAGGGTTGCCGGTACGAACAACAGTACGGTGATCAGCAGCTGATAGAGAATATAGACGAACATGTTCTTCGGTGTGATGAAATTGGGAAAGGGAAGGCGCGCGCAGGTGTCGTAGTGCGCGGTGTAGACCACGCTTGCACGGTCGGGGTCTCCGACGATCAGATTGCGGGCGCCGAGTGCGCCGCTCTCCTCGGTCAGAGAATAGCCGTGTGACTGCGCGACGTCCTTGAGATACGCGGCAAAGGCTTGCTTTTGCTTTTTGCTTTTGCGGACCTGATAGGATTGGAGAATACCCCGGGCTTCACTTGTCATAAGTAACCTCCTGCAGTCGGACGATTATTTTTTGTTTTTCTTACCCGTACCGTGCTGCAGCTCAAACAAGCGCGTGAACTTTTTTTCTTTCAAGCCGAAGTAATATGCGGCGGCGCAGGTCAGAATGGCGGGCAGGGGAATGATAAAGAACGAGATCCAATAGGAGTTCAGATGGGTATTGCCGATGCGCAACGCGAGCAGCCCGGAGTACATACCCTCGGCAAACAGCGCGATCATTTTACAGCTTGCGCCGAGATTGCCGAAGAAGGAGCTGTTGGGCAAAAGATAGCCGAGCATGGTGCCGATCGCCAGAATGAAGTTGGGTACGGCAGCGAGCAGTCCGATCCAGAGTCCTGTCCAAGGCTTATATTCCTTGTGGCCGTATTCGACGGAAACCGAGTCCTTGGCGCCGATATCCCACACCTTGGTATAGACGAGGAAGAGATAAAATACTGTGGCGAACACGCTGCAAATGATGCGCAGCGTATCGTTTCCCGCCATGCTGCAGGCAAGAGAGAGCGTCATGCCGACAATGGCAATGGCGATCTGGTTGACCAGCACGATCATGGAGGTGTAGGAATGGTCACGTAAAAAGTTTTTCATAAAATCTCCTGTAGTTCCTTTGGTACAGTGTACGGCGCTGGGCGGTACACGGTGCATTCTATCAAGATTTTTTGATCTGATCAAGATTTTTATTTTGTTGCTAATATTATAGTAAAAAAAATGTCAATTTTCAAGGTTTTTTTGAATTGTTTACAGTTTATCCACTAAAAAAATACGAACTGATTATATAATATAGGTACGTCGGGGTATTTCCGACGGGAAAGGACGGTAATTTCATGTCAGTTGAGGTATCTCCCGCAGAATTTTCCGCCATAGTTCAGGAGTTTGCATCCTATAAGCTGGGCATCCAGGGGTGCTCGCCAAAGACGGTCAACGAGTATCTGTTTGATCTTCGGACCTTTTTCCGTTATCTGCTTGCCAAGGAGCAGGACATCGCGCCTGAGTCCGATCTCTTTTTTGAGATCGACGTGCGTCCGATGGATCTTGAGCGCATTTCCAAGATCACCACGGCGCAGATCTACGATTTTTTGATGTACACGGGCAACGTGCGCGGCAATCGCTGGTCTGCCAAGGCGCGCAAGCTGTCGGCGATCAAGGGGCTTTACGGCTACCTTGTCAATAAGCGTAATTATTTTGAACACAATCCCGCGCAGAATATTGAATCTCCCAAGCCCAAAAAGACGCTGCCTAAGGTGCTTTCGCTGGAGGAAAGCCTGGCGCTGTTGGAGGCGGTACAGAATGACGTTGAGTCCCCCAACCGTCAGCGCGATTTTGCAATGCTGACGTTGTTTCTCAACTGCGGTATCCGTCTGTCCGAGCTGGTCGGGATCAATCTGAATGATATTGATCCGCTGCTGCGCTCCATGCGCGTTCTCGGAAAGGGAAACAAGGAGAGGATCGTTTATCTCAACGGTGCCTGCCGTGATGCGCTGACAGCGCTGCTGGAGGAGCGCGGCTCTCCCAAATATGCCAACGTTCATACGCGCGCGCTGTTTTTGAGCAACCGCGAGCAGCGAATCAGCGTCAAGACGGTGCAGCACATTGTATATAAGTATCTGGATATGGCGGGGCTTCAGGCAAAGCACTATTCCGTGCATAAGCTGCGTCATACGGCTGCCACGCTGATGTACCAGTCGGGGCAGGTGGACGTGCGCGTGCTCAAGGATATTCTCGGTCACGAGCAGCTCAACACCACCCAGATCTATACCCACGTCAGCGACGCCAATATGGAACACGCCATGACCATGAATCCGCTGGCAAGCGTGCGGGCAGGCGCCGTGAGTGAGCAGCCGACCGTCTCGGCTACGGATACGACAAAGCAACCGGACAATCAAGAGAAATAAGATAAGCCCTCGGCTTTTGCCGAGGGCTTGTTGCTTGATTTTGCGCGTCGTTCCTTATTTTATAACAAACGTAATCTCCTTTACCTCCGCCTTAAGCGTGAAGTCCATCATATAGCAGGGTTCACCTGTCGTGGTGAGGGGCTCGCTGTGCAACGCATAGTCGCAAGCATCGGGATCAAAGGTGACGATTGCCGTGCCGACGAGCAGCGTGCGATCGTCCAGCTGCTTTGGCTCGAACAGGGATATAAGACGGTCGATGATCGCGCCGTCGCCGGAATACGCGAAGGAGTCGGTCAACGTGACGCAATCCTCCTCACAGACAAAGGTGCGCTGCAGACGCTCAAGCTCTGGGACGCGATAGGCGAGCGCGATGTCCATGGAGAAAACACCGTCCTCATAGCTGACGTCGCGCGCGTGTGCTGCGCCTCCGACGTACTGCTCCGACATTTGCAGCGCCTGTAGGTGTCCCTGTCCACTGACGACCTGCTCACTGTCTGCAATCAGCGGCAGGCTGTGGCCTCGAGAGGAGCACTCAAGAATAGTATAGCGTAGCTTACCGTCAAAATACTGACGGGTGTAGGCGCCTGAACCAATGTCGCACAGACACTGCACGCCTTCCTTGGCAAAGATAAAGGAGCCGACGTCGTTGTGATTGTGCAGCTCGGCGTTGGAGCCGCCTTTGGCAGAGAAACCGTAGGTGGGGTGTTTGACGATCAGCCACTGCAAAATCGGCGCGTAGTAGGTCATGGGAGTGTCGATGGGGGCAGGGTGCTCATAGATATCCTCGTCAAGCCATGTCGCGCAGCGCAAAGCAAAGCAGAAACGGGCACAATGGTCGTAATTATAAGAATATTCGGGGGAGTAGACAAGAATATCCTCGGGATATTCCTTTTTTAAATAATGCAGCAGTCCCAGCAGATAGCGGTTGGAGCGAGAGCCGTCGGCGTAACTGACGGTCGCCATGCCGGACAGATACATTTTTTGCATAAAGGCAGAAACCAGCTTGACCTTTTCGTTTTTGAACCAGTCGACTGCGCCGTCCGTAAAGGTACGGATCATGTCGGCGTAGACGGTGAAAAAGCCGAAGCCGTAATGCCAGTAGCCGACGCCCTCGGAGCAGATGCCGTCATCGGACAATCCGCCGAGATAGGTCGTCATGGTGCGCTCAAAGCGATCAACATTCGCCTTGGCATCGTCGGGGCGCAGAAGCATCATAGAGCAGGCAACGGAGCCCATGCAGACGGCAGCCCAGTTGTGAGGCGCGCCCTCCCAAAAGGCATCACGATAGGGCTCTTTTTCTAAAAACGGCGCAAAAATACGGCGGTCGAGCTCGAGAAGAATGCGGTTTCTGATGAGCGGCTCCAGACGCTCGCCCAGCATGGTGTAGATTTCTGACAGCATAAAGCCGGACTCTGCGGCAAACAGGTCGATGCGAGTGGAGTCTACCGTATTCAGCGCACCCTGATGTGCGGGCAAGCACCAGGAATATTCGTTGCAAAGGCAGAAAAGCAGATCGTTGGTTTTCACGATATACTTTTCCTCATCGGGATAGATCAGAGAGAGCAGCGCCGAGGCAGAGAGCGCCAGGCGGCGATCGAAAAATTTACGCTCGTAGACCGAGCGGTTGCCCGTCTGCCAGTACAGCTTGTATTCGCTGTATTTGAGGTCGTAGATCTCGTCATTTTCGCAGTGTTCGGTGTAGAGCTTCAGCAGCTCCTCGCGGTACGTGCGGTAGATATCCTTTTCACGGACACCCTGCCAAAAGGCGGCGTCCATCGCTTTCCCGAGTAAATGCATAAGACATCCTCCTGTGATGATCGTTGAGAAAATATTATCATAATTTGTTTGCGTTTGCAAGCCTTTCACGAAAAAAGCCCGTCAGCCGTTTGCACAAAATCCATAGTCGTTTTTTGGCTAAATTGACAGTTGCTTTGCTGCGCGCGCGTTTTTTGTTGACATTCGTTTTGTTTTATGATATACTGAATCATTCCATCCGATGCTGCGGCGCTGCCGCAAAAAGAAAGGAAATTGCTATGAAAAATATGGATGCAAGAACGCTTGCACATATCAATTTGTTTGCGATCTTTGGTGTGATCCCCAAACTTTGTGAGCTGTCCGAGGAGGCGCGCGCCATCATTGCCGAGGACACTGTGTCGCTCAAGGTCGCCGTCAAGGGCGGGCCTGTGGGTGTGCTGCGCTTTGATCGCGGTGTGGTAAGCCTTGTGCCGGGCGACGGCCCCTGCAACATCTGCCTGCCGTTCTCCTCACCGGAGAAATTCAACGGTATGATCGACGGTACCGTCACACCTATCCCCTCCAAGGGCTTTACCAGGATTGGATTTTTGCTGAAAAAATTCGTCAAGCTGACCGACGTTCTTTCCCGTTATCTGCGTCCGAGTGAGGAGGATCTGAAGGACGAGACCTTCTTCCGTACCAGTACCATTCTCATGTTCCACGTCATCACGGGTGCCATATCCCAGATCGGCAACGAGGATCGCATCGGCCGTGCGAGCGCCTCCTACATCGTGGACGGCAACGTGCGTATGCTGATCTCCGAGGGCGATGAGGTGGTTGCTGCGGCGCACGTGTGTTCCAAGGATCATCGCCTGACCACCGTACCGACGGATACGGACAACGCTATGTCCATGATGGAATTTGTCGGTATACACAATGCGCGCGGACTGTTTGACGGCACGGCGTCCTCCTTTACGCTGATCTGCGATTCCAAGCTGCATTTGAAGGGTATGATCTCGCAGCTGGACAACGTCAATCGCATTCTCGACCGTGTCGCGCTCTATCTTGCTTGATTTGGAGGTAAACTATGCATCCCGTATATACGTTTGACAAAAGCATGGAAATGCTGCGCCGCGCGATGAATGTCATTCCCGCCGGCATTTACGGTCACCTCGGTCCTGCCGAGGGCTGCCACATTCCGATCGACGCTTACCCCAAGTATTCCTCCCGCGCCGAGGGCAGCTATTTCTGGGATTTGGACGGCAACCGTTTTATTGACTATATGTGTGCCTACGGTCCCAACATTCTCGGCTACAACGATCCCGACGTCGAGGAGGCTGCTGCACGTCAGAGAGAGAAGGGCAACTGTGTCACCGCTCCTGCGACGGTCATGGTTGACTTTGCAGAGCTGATGGTTGACACGGTCAAGAGTGCAGACTGGGCGTTCTTTGCCAAAAACGGTAACGACGTTACCTCGCTTGCCGTTATGACGGCGCGTGCCTTTACGCACCGTAAAAAGATCGTATTTTTCAAGGGCTACTATCACGGCGTTTCTCCCTGGACGCAAAAGATCGATTATGCCGGCATCATGGAAGAGGACGTCATGCATAATATCTACGTCAACTGGAACGATGCCGAGGAGCTGGAGCAGGTCTTTGATCGCTATCGCGGTCAGATCGCGGCCGTCATCGGCCAGCCCTATATGCACGGTAACTTTGCTGATAACGTGCTGCCTGCCGATGGATTCTGGCAGAAGGTCCGCAAGCTATGCACCGACAACGGCTCGCTCCTGATCGTAGACGATGTGCGTGCCGGCTTCCGCCTGGATCTTGCAGGTTCCGACCACTATTTCGGCTTCGAGGCGGATCTGATCTGCTTCTGTAAGGCGATCGCAAACGGTCACAACGTTTCCGCTCTTTGCGGAAAGGATTTCCTTAAGACGACCATCTCCGGCCTGTCCTATACGGGCAGCTACTGGATGAGTGCGGTACCCTTTGCAGCAGGTATTGCCTGCATTGAAAAAATGAAGCGTATCGGTGCGCCGGGCATGCTGATTGAGAAGGGAACGAAGCTCAAGAACGGTCTGATCGCAGCCGCACAGAAGTACGGCTTTGACCTGCACGTTTCGGGTGTGCCCAGCTTGTTCTATCTGCGCCTTGCCGACGATCCTTCGCTTATGCTGCATCAGGAGTGGGTCGCAGAGTGCGTGCGCCGCGGTGTTTACTTTACCAATCACCACAACCACTTTATCAACGCAGCCTTGTCGGACGAGGATATCAAGGAAACGATTGAAATTGCAGATGAGGCGTTTGCCATCGTGCGCAACCGCCATTCATAAGTATGCTACGGGGGAATGACTCTTTTGTGAGCCTTCCCCCGTTTTGCTTTATTCGACCTCGTGCAAAAATTCCATGCGGCGAAGCGTTGCGTACAACGTTTCGACGTCGCAGAGCGTATTGAAGGGGCCGAAGCTGATGCGGACCGCACCACCCTCCGGTGTTTGAAGAGTGCCGTGCCCCAAAGCAGCGCAATGATAGCCACTGCGAACGCAGATGCCCCGATCACCGAGATATGCCCCGATGCGGTCTGCCAAAATACCCTGACGGGAAAACAACAGCGTTGATCCCGGAATATGCGGGAGATAGATGTGATAACCGTCCAGCGCGTCAAGACGCTCGCAAAGCGCGCGGAAGAGCGCCTGCTCATGCGCGCCAATGGCTTCGAGCCCCAATCGTTCGACGGCGCCAATGCCTGCTGCAAGCGAGGTAATGGCGGGGGTGGGCAGTGTTCCTGCCTCACCGCGCTCGGGATATTCGTCGGGCATATCGGGGGAGAGCGATCGGTAGCCGCTGCCCCCCTCGATCAGCGTATCGGGATGAATGCGCTCTCCGAGCAGACAGAAGCCGCAGCCCTGCAATCCGAGCAGCCCCTTGTGTCCCGGTGCACACAGCGCATCGATGTGGGTTTCGCGCAATGAAATGGGCAAGTGCCCCGCAGACTGTGCCGCATCGACCAGAAAAAGCAGGTCGTGGCGGTGGCAGAATTCGCCGATCTCCTTGAGGGGAAGTGTGGCGGAGCACAGGTTGGATTGATGCGAGCATACGATGGCGCGGGTATTCGGTCGGCAGAGCTCCGCAATGCGCCCGCACAAACGCAGGGGGGCGCACATACCGCTATCCGACAGCGTGGAGAAGATGTCGTAGGTGATACGGCCGTCGGCGGAAAGCCGTTGCAGCGGTCGCAGCACGGCGTTATGCTCCATATCCGAGATCAGCACGTGATCGCCCTGCTTGAGAATGCCCTTGAGCAAAAAGTTCAAGGCGTAGGTGGTGTTGAGCGTAAAGACGACACGCAGCGGGTCGTCCGCGTCAAAAAGGCGACAGATCGCCTCTCGGCAATCGTAGATGCGCTTTGCAGAGGCGAGTGCCAGGGGATGGGAGCCGCGCCCGGCGTTTCCGCAATCCCGCTCGATGCATCGGATCGCTGCCTCGTAAACGCAATGGGGCTTGGGAAAGCTGGTAGCGGCATTGTCAAGATAGATGAGTCCCAGATCTGACCACGATCCTTTCAGTCGGAACGGTAATGCGCGCGTATTCTTGCTGCGTCGAGCACGGTACGGACGTTGTTTTGCTGCGCACAAGGGTACGCCAGCGAGTATACGCACCCACGGTGGGCGGCACTACCTTCCGTTTTTATAATATTGGAATGAATCGCGGCAGAGGCAAGCAGCTGCTGGGCGCGCATAGCGGCGGATACCGAGCCGATCGTGGCACTGCAAAGTCCGTGTTTGATATCAGCACCCATGCGGATATCACCTCCTTTTCTATCGGCGATCACACTTCCAATGCCAGTATACGCCGCGGCGGGGGGATTTGTCACAATATGTCGAGAAAAAATAAAAAAATTTTTGAAAAACAGGGAACAAACCCCGATTTTTAACGTCTATATTATTAACAAAGCTTTCATGCAGGAGGTATGACATGAAAAAAACGAACGTAAAATGGTTAGCATTGGTGTTGTCCGCTTTGATGGTGGTGGCACTGGTGAGCTGCAGCGCATCCGGACGGTTGGATTCGGAGAGCATGAATTCCTCGGATAAATACTACGATGCGCCGAGCAGTGCGGGGGACTACGACTATGCAGAGGACGAGATGGAGATGAAGCCCTCGGAGGAGAATGCAGATGGCTCAATGCCGCCCGTAGCGGACGATGCCGAGACGTCCTCGGACGGTAAGACCATTGAGGAAAAGATCATTCGCACGGTGGAGATTAACGCGCAGACCAAGGAGTTTGATCAGGTTACGGTTAAGCTTGAGAGCATGGTGCGTGAGCTGGGCGGCTATGTGGAGAGCTCGCGCAGCAACGGTGCGGGATATAGCTCTGGCAGCCGTTTTTCACGCAACGCCAATTACGTGATCCGCATTCCCGCCGAGCATCTGGATGAGTTTTTGACCAGAAGCGGCGAGCTTTGCCGTGTAACGAGCAGCTACTCCAACGTGTCCAACGTTACTGCTACCTACTACGATATGCAGTCGCGCCTGGAAACGCTGCGTGCCGAAAAGGTCAGCCTGCAGGCGATGCTGGAAAAGGCAGAGGATATCGAAACCATGCTCCGTGTGCAACAGTATCTGTACGACGTAATCTCGGAAATCGAATCGTACGAAACGCGGCTGCGTGTGCTTGACTCCAAGGTTTCTTATTCGACGGTAACGCTGTACTTGAGCGAGGTCGTAGAGTATACGCAGGAGGTCGAGGAGGCAAGCTGGGGCGAGCGACTGGGTGATGCATTTGTGGAAAGCTGGTTGGATTTTGCCGACAATTTCCAGGGCTTTACCGTTTGGTTTGTCAATGCCATTCCGACGCTGCTGGTGCTGGGCGCGATTGCAGCAGTGGTCATCGTTCTGATTAAAAAGCGCGTAAATAAGCGCCGTGCAAAGCGCGAGCAAGATAAGGAGGAGAAATCGTGAAACGCTATGTAACTGTATTTCTTTTGCTTTGCTTGCTGTTATCCGTGTTCGCGTTGACCGCGTGTGAGCCGTGGAGAGAAGGTGATTTCCCGTTTCAAAACGATCTGCCTGCCCCGGAAAAGCCGGTCATTTACCTCTATCCGACCGAGGACACTCTCTGCTCGGTGACCATGGAGCTCAACGGCAGATTCACCTGCACTTATCCTGACTACGGCACAGAGGGCTGGCAGAATTTTGTCGCCGCGCCCGACGGCACACTGACCTTCCCCGACGGCAAAGAATACTACTGCCTGTATTGGGAGGGCGTGCTGGATATGCCTCTCGATCTTTCCCGTGGTGCTTGCGTGCGCGGTGAGGACACGGCGACATATCTGGAATGGGCGCTCTCTGAGATGGGTCTGACCGCACGAGAGGCGAACGAGTTTATCATCTACTGGCTGCCGCTGCTGCAGGAGAACGAATATAATTTGATCTCGTTCCAGGGCAAGGCGTACACCGACGCTGCAAAGCTCAACGTCACGCCTGCGCCCGACAGCGTGCTGCGCGTCTACATGGTAGCAAAACCCTTGACCGCGCCCGTGGAGGTCGAGCCGCAGAGTTTTGAGCCGTTCACTCGCGAGGGCTTCACCGTCGTCGAGTGGGGCGGAAGTATTCTTAAATAAGTCTGTACGAAGGATAGCTTGCATGGCCTCCCTCCGGGAGGGAGGTGGCATTGCGGAGCAATGACGGAGGGAGAGCGTGGTACACACAGATATATGTTTATCATAACTATACAAATTAGGCTTAGTTGCGCACGCTCCCTCAGTCGCCTGCGGCGCCAGCTCCCTCTCGGAGGGAGCCTCGCATCCCGTCGTTAATAAGCAAAAAGGTTGGTATCCCGGCGGATACCAACCTTTTGCTATGTGGGGTGGGGCGCTGCCCCAAGCCCCGGTCAAGAAACTTTTTGAAAAAAGTTTCTTAACGATCTTCAAAAACTTTTAGCAAAGTATATTCGGAAAACTTGATATAAATTGGTTAAAGTTTTTTGGAGGTGTCGGAACCTTTTTTTTAAAAAGGTTCTGACCCCGCGGAGCGTCACACCACGGTGATGCCATCGAATGCAGCAAGGGCGGGACCGTAATAAGAGCGGCGTGCCGTTGCGCGGTTGGACAGGCGGACGGAGGAGAGGGCATCGGACAGCTTGCCGCTGATGGAAATACCGGTCATGGGGGTGACCGTTCCGTTTTCGACGTAGTATGCCAGACGAACCTCACCGCCGATATAATCGCTGTAAATATCCAGCTGCAAGCCCGACATGGAAACCACCAGGAAGTAGGGCTGCTCGGCAAGGGCCTCGTCGGTCAACGAGCCGCAATCCAACGCCAGGCAGGGAAGATCGCCCGTGATGGGCTCGCCCAGATACTGTGCAAAGCGATTGGAGCCGTAATACGCGATGGCCTTACCGTCGCGGATGATCTCGGTATCCTGCAGTGTGACACCGTCGCCGTCGAACACGGCACCGTCGCAGCAGCCTGCCTGCTCGCTTTTGAGTGTGATATTCAGTACATCGCCGCAGATCTCCTTTTGCAGGGCATCACCCTTGGAGAAGGCGTTGGAGTGCGCATAGACGGAGCCGTAATGCAGCTGATCTGCAAGCTCCCATGCGATGGTTGCCAGCTCCTCGGACTGCAGAACAACGCGACAGGAGGGCATGACCTCGGGCTTTTTGGCTGCCGAGCGGTAAGCGACCTCCTTCATCTTTCGGTCGATCTCTGCCGTGATCTCTGCCTCATCGGGCTCTGCGAAAACGTACTGCTCGTACAGCTCGACCGACTCCTCGGCGGTATTCCAGGTAGGAATTGCCTCGATCATGGCGTGATATTTGGTTTCGGTCTTGTCGATTCCGCGGCTGTTCAGAATATGGGTGCGGGTCTTATAGAGGAAGACCTCCATGGCGTTGATCGAGCCGTTTTCATAGCAATCGGCGCGGAAGGCGGCATTTGCTACGCGAGCGGCGAGCACGGACAGGGGCAGCTCGGAGAAGCCGGAGGCGATGGTGCGCTCCAGCGTTTCGTTTTCGGGCAGAGTGTAGTGCTGGTTTTCGATCATTTTTGCCTTTTCCACGGCCTGCGCGATCTTTTGACGCGCCTCCTCCTCGGTGGTGGATGCGTAGATCAGGAAGGAGGAGTCACCCTTGAATTCGCCGTGATCAACGTAGACGGTGACGTTGGTTCGGGTGGTATCGGTGGTACGCACGGTTTCCAGCGAGCGATGAACGAAAAAGGCTTCGTAGGATTCAGTTTGCTTTTCGATAATGCGGAAATCGGTCACGCCCGTATTTTCGCGCAGCAGTTGTACAAGATCAAGCTTCATGCCAGTTTCACCTTCACTTTCAATGCAGGGCCGCCATCCGAAACGCGGACCCATTCCTTATAGCCCTTGCCGCAGGAGCCCGAGCCGTAAACGATAAAGTCATCCGAAATCATGGAGATGGACTTGAGCAGATCGGGAACGTAGCCGCTCATAACGACGGGCGAAACGTAGTTTTCCGTCAGCTTGCCGTCGATGATCTCGATGCCGTGTTCAGCAGTGCACTGGATCTGCCAGTTCTTGGGATCCTCCATGCCGTTGTTGGTTTCAAACAGCATATAACCGTGTTTGATGGAGGCGATCATGTCCTCCAGCTTATCCGTACCCTTTTCAAAGAAGGTGTTGGTCATGCGGGAATACGCCTTGCGCTTGTAGGATTCGCGTCTGCCGTTGCCTGTTGCCGTGGCACCGAGCTCGGCTGCGGCGGTCAGGTCGCACAGACCGTTGACGAGAATGCCGTCCTTGATGATCTGCGTATCCTGTGCAAGAACGCCGTCGTCATCAAAGAAATAGGAGGCAGCGCTGAGGACAGCGGCTGCACCGTCGTGCATATTACAGATGGGAGAGGCTACGTATTGTCCCACATACTGCTTTGCCAGCGCACGGTCCTTGACGAACTGATCCATTTCAACGCCGTGACCGAACGCCTCGTGTGCGATCAGACCCGTGATGGAGGGATCGGTGATGACATCGTAAACGCCGGGGGTGATGGGCTTTGCGTATGCCAGGTGATGTGCCTTGTCGATCAGTGGCGAGATCTTGCTCGGCATTTCGTCAAGAATGGTTTTCAAATCATTATAGCCGAGGAATTCGCGTGCGGAAACCATCTTATCGTTTTCGCGCCAGACGACGACGGCAAAGCCGTTTGCCCAGCCGTAGGACTGATCCAGCTCACGGTTCTTGGACAGGAACAGCTTATTGACGCGCATGGTGGAGATGGCGGAAACGACGTTGAGGATATGCTCGCTGTCGCGGGCAAGAATTTCGTCCTTGGTCTCGCGGCAGAATTGCAGCAGCTGTGCGTCGCTGTAATCGTCATAGTCATTCTCGCGCAGGAAGGATTGCGTGAGCGGCTCGTCCGCAGGGATCGGAACAGAGATGGTCTGCTCGGCAAGCGCCGAGGGAACGGTAACGGTGGAGAGAATATGGCGGACGAGGGCGTCGGTATCGTCCGTGATGTCGTCAAGGGAGCATTCGAGGAACGCCTTGCCGTTGTGCAGCTTGATAACAAAGCCGCTCTCACAGTCGCCGCCCTCCGTGATAGAGGAGGTGTTTTTGTTGACCATGATGCGGTTTGCCCGCACGTCGGTGCCGAGAATGCTGACGTAGGCAAAGTGCCGGTCAAGTGCCCGGATCAATGCGCGGCAGGCAGCTCTTCTTGATTCGAGAAATTGAGAAAAAGCCATACGAAAGAAATTCCTTTCTGTATTTTATTTGATACCATTTTAACACAATTTTTCAGGAATTGCAATAGGGCAGTTGACTTTTTTACAAAGGTATGTTACAATATCCAGAAACATTCGCTTGGAGGCTTCCATGGATTTTTACGATATCATTGCGCAGGCGTTCGGTATTCTTGGCACGGTGTCCTATCTGATTTCGTACCAGATCAAGAAAAACCGTATCTTTTTTATTTTTCAATGCTTTGGCAGCTTGTTTTTCGTGCTGAATTTTTTCATGCTCGGTGCGTATACCGGCTGCTTGCTCAATCTTGTCAATATTTTTCGTGCGTGTGCACTGGTGGCGGGTAAGCGCTTTCGCCATCCGATCGTTCATATCGCCGTACAGCTGCTTTACATTGCTGTGACTGTGGTTACCTTTGATGGCTGGCTCTCCTTGCTTGTGCTGGCACCACAGATCGTTATGACCTATATTATGTGGCAGGGCAACGGCAAGCATATCCGCTATACGCAGCTGCTGTTCGTTTCACCTATCTGGCTGACGCACAACGTGATCGTTACCTCAATCGGCGGTATCGCCTGTGAGATCTTTACCATTACCTCCACGCTCATCTCAATCTTTCGCTTCCGTCGCAGCGGATACGATACGTCTGCAAAATAAAGACAGAATGAAATAAACATACGGGCTGCCCGATATCGGGCAGCCCGTATGTTTTGGTCAGGATTCACTCCATTTATCAATCAGATCATTGATGGTTTGCAGGGAAGAGTTCAACGTGGACTCCATGCTTGCGTAGAGAGAAGCGATGTTGGAGTCACGTTTGGTTGCGGCGTGGGTAACCAGCTGACCGTAGAAGCCGCCGAGACCATAGATCGCGCCAAGGTCATAGGTACGACTGTCAAAGACGATCTTGAGCATATCCTTGGACTGGGTATCGCGGGTGAATTTGCTCATCAGAACGACATCGTAGAAGGCGGGATATACGGTGTAATAGGACTCTGCGCTGAGCGCTTCGATCACAAGGGAAACCATTTCGGTATTTCCGCAGGAGAGGGGAACGCCGATGACGCTGTCGCCGTCGGGCATGATCAGACAGTGGTAATCCTCCTGATATTCGTCATACTTCGGAATGGGGAGGATACCGTAGTTGGTTTCCATGTCACGCAGGTTGTTGCTCATCTTGACCGAGTAGTAAATGAACAAAACCTCGTTGGATTCAAATTTCTTTTTGATACTGAAATCCTTGATGTAGTCAGAATGCGCGTGAGAATCGGCGTAGATCATGTTTTCATGGAGCTCGACCATCAAGGAGATGCTCTCCTCCTCGCCGAAGTTACTGATCATATAGCCGTCCTCGTCCAGCTCGGCAAAGGAATAGCCGGAGCCGCAGTACAGATATGCACCGGGGGCACGGTTACCTGCAGAGCCCCACAGGTCGTTTGCATCCATGGTGTCGTCACCGTTGAGGTCATCGACGCAGACGGAAGCGTTGGAGAGCAGTGCCTCCCACGTCCACGTACCTTCATTGACGAGATCGTAGAAATTGTCCAGACTATGGTCTGCCTGCAGCACGGAGGAGAAGAAGACACAGCCGGTCTCACTTTTGTCAAGCAGCAGCATTTCAGAGGAGGCAAACTGCGTGTTGCCGCCCAGCGTGAATACGTTGACGGAATCCTGATTCCACCAAGGACGCGTCAGGTCGATATGATGCATCTCGTCGCCGCCCAGGTCGTGGAACAGCTCCTCCGTCCACATGCCGGTCAGGTTGGCGCTGCGCTGCACCATCATCTGGAAGCTCTTGTCGTCCGTTGCAACTGCGTTGCGGATCTTGGGCGCCATTTCGGTATGTGCCATACAATACTCGGTGGTGACGGTTACATCGTACTTTTCTTCAACGTAAGCGTTACGCTGATAGACCTGATCGACGAGCAGGTCACCGGTCGGCTCAGCAACGGCGATCTCCTCCCACGGAACCCAGCCGCCGCCAACGCCGGAATCCAGCGTCCAATGCAGGCAGTGGAATTCCTCGCCGCCAAAGGTGATATCGGGAAGGTTGGGAAGCAGCTTTTCCGGCTTTTCTTCCTCCCCGGGAGTTTCATCGTCGGGCTGCTCGGGGGTGTTGTCCTCGGGCTGCTCGGTGTCCCCCTGCGTGTCATCGGCGCAGGAAAGCAGTGTCGTTGCCGTCGTCAGCAAAAGAAGCAGAGCGAGCAGCAGAGAAAGGATCTTTTTCATTTGCATGGTTGGTATCCTCGCTTTTTATTTTGATGCTTTCATTATATCGGATTGAGAAGAAAATGTCAATAGAAAGTTACGTAAATGGTGTGCTTTGCAGCCCGAAAACTGTCCGTGGCTTGCACGCTTATACAATCGTCGAGGGCAGCAGCGATGTCAGCATGACGCGGTAGGCGGGATGATAGAGGGCACGGTAGGTCGGGGAATGAGAGACCATGGGATAGCCCTGTGCGGCGTAAGCGACAAGATAATCGGAGAGCGCCGCGGGTGAAAAGGCGAACACGTCAGCCTCACATAACTCTTGCAGCAGCTGTAGCTTTTCGAGAAAGCGGGGAAGTGTTCCTTTGACTGCTGCGGCAGAGCGGACAAAGCTGTCGTTGATCTGCTCTGCGGAAATGCCGCAGGCGAGCGCAGCGGACAGTGAGAGCCGCACTAAGCCTCCGCCGATCGGCTCGGTGAGCGGCACATTCTCATCGGGCGGTGTTGTCTGCAGCTCACGGCGCAGATAGGCAAGCGTGCGCGCAGGATCGGAGATCAGATGCCCACCGCCAAACTCGCTTTGATACAGCAGCTTGACCGCATCGGTCGGCTCCATGGCAGGGTAGCGTGCTGCATGGTACCTGAGAATATGAGAAAGCTCGGTTTCGTTTGCCATGAGAATCCTCCTTGGGTTGCTGATGTGTCAGTATTGTATCAAAATCCTCGAAAAATGTCAAGGGGAGGAGATTTTTTTGCGAAAAAGCGAAGTTATCTTTGACAAGGCAGGGGAAGTGTGGTATAATATGTTTATCTTTATTATTTAACCCGAAAGGAACCGAACCCCATGAAACGAACGCTTGTTGCATTTCTTCTTGCTTTTTGTATGCTGATCAATATCGTGGCGTGTACACCCGCTGCTCCCGAAAACGACGGGCCGATCACGCTGACCGACCAGTGCGGTGAGACGGTAACGCTGGATGCTCCCGCCAAGAGCATCGTCAGCTGCTATTACGTATCCTCCTATGCCGTTATGGCGCTTGGGCTTTCCGATCGCATGGTTGGCATAGAAAACAAAGCCAACACCCGTCCGATCTATCAGATGAGTGCGCCGCAGTTCCTTGAACTGCCTGCAGTCGGAACCATGAAGGAATGCAACGTGGAGCTGATCGCATCGCTTGCTCCCGATCTTGTGATCATGCCCAAAAAGCTTTCGGAGTCTGCCGCAACGCTGAAGGGGCTGGGACTGACGGTCATGCTGGTCAACCCCGAAAACCACGAGGATCTTTGTGAGATGCTTTCGCTGATCGGCGCGGCTTGCGGTGTTTCCGATATGGCAGAGGCGCTGATCTCTTACTATGACACTAAAAAGACCGAGTTGTCTGCGTTGACCGCCGATGCAAAAAAGCCGGTCGTATATATGGGTGGTAACTCCTCTTATCTGACGACGGCACCTGCCGCCATGTACCAGAGCTCGCTGATCGCGCTTGCCGGCGGTACCAACGCAGCGGCTGCACTGGAGGGTGACTATTGGACTGAGGTTTCCTATGAGAGCATTCTTGCTTATAATCCCGATGTGATCGTCATTCCCTGCGGTGCAGATTATACGGCGGATGATATTCGTGCAGACGCACAGCTGGCGGCGCTTGCTGCCGTCAAGAATAACGCCATTTATACCATGCCCTCGGGGATCGAGGAGTGGGATTCTCCCATCCCTTCGGGTATTCTCGGCGCGATGTGGCTTGCGAGCGTGCTGCATCCGACGCTGTATACGGCAGATGCGTTTGTGGCAGATGCTGCTGAATTTTATCAGACCTTCTACGGCTTTACCCCCGATGCCGCTTTGCTGAAATGATTGGAAACAAATGCTGCAAGGGCAAGCTGTTGCTTGCCCTTGCGTTATTAACGACCGTGCTTGCCGTTGCTGCCGTGCTGCTCGGCAGCTATCCGCTGACGCTTCCTGATATGCTGCGGGGCTTGCGTGAGCTGCCGCTTTCCCGTGAGGAGCAGACGATGGCAACGCGGGTGCTCTGGCAGCTTCGCATTCCCCGTATGCTGATGGCGCTTTTGACGGGGGCGGTGCTCGGTGTGTGCGGCGGCGTATATCAGATGCTGTTTCACAGCCCGCTGGCCTCGCCCGATCTGACCGGCGTTGCATCGGGTGCCTCGCTGGGGGCAGCCGTTGCCATCGTGCTGGGGGTGGGCAGCTCTGCTGCCCGTATGGGCTTTGCTTTCTTTGGGGGCGTTCTGTCGCTACTTTTGGTTATGCTGCTGGTACGCTTTGCCGGCGGCGAGCGTGTGGGAACGTACATTCTTGCAGGAATTGTTATTTCATCTCTGGCAGATGCCGGGCTGATGGTAATGAAAACAGTTGCCGATCCCGAGCGGCAGCTGGCTGCCATTGAATTCTGGACGATGGGCAGCTTTGGTGCGGCTTCAGCTGACAAGCTGCTGCCCTTTGCCGTGATCGTTTTACCGACACTTCTGCTTTTGCTGCTGCTTCACCGACCGGTTTCCATGCTGTCTCTTGGCAACGATGCTTGCCGTGCCATGGGGCTTTCTCCCAACGTGTGGCGCACGCTGCTTCTGCTGTTGGCAACGTTGTCGGTCTCCGCTGCCGTTTCGGTCAGCGGTGTGATCGGCTTTGTCGGCCTGACGGCACCGCATATTGCAAGGCTGCTCTACAAAAGACGAAGCGGTGCCTTTTTGCTTGTTTGCGCCCTGATGGGCAGCAGCCTGTTGCTTGCTGCCGATATCGCGGCAAAAACGCTGGTGGCGGGGGCGGAGCTGCCGATCAGTATCTTTACGGTCGCAGCGGGAGTACCCGTGCTGGTGGTGTTGCTTTGCAGCAGAGGGAGGCGGGAGGCATGAGAATAATGTTAGAGGTTCGAGACCTCAGCATCGGTTATAAGGGAAAATCGCTCCTTGAAGGCGTGAGCCTTTCTGCCTGCGCGGGGGAGATGATCGCTGTGCTTGGTGAGAACGGCTGCGGTAAAACGACGTTGTTGCGCACCCTTGCGGGAAATCTTGCGCCGCTTGCGGGCAGTATGACTCTCAATGGAATACCGCTGAACAGTCTGAATGTCAGACGGCGTGCCTCGCTTGTTTCCTACATGGCACAGGATATCGTTCCCGAGGCGGGACTTTGCGGCATGGACCGCATCGAAATGAGCTTTTACCATCAAAAGGGCCTGTTTGGCAAGCTGACGCACAAGGAGCGCGCTGACGTTTATCGCTTGGCAGAGCGCTTCGGCATCGCGCATTTGCTGGATCGGGATCTTGTCGAGATGAGCACCGGCGAGCGCCAGACCGTGATGCTGCTGGGGGCCGCGCTGCAGGATACGCCCCTGCTACTGCTGGATGAGCCTGCTTCGGCGTTGGACTTTAACCGAACGGAGCAGCTGTTCTCGCTGCTGCGCTATCTTTGCTCGCAGGGGAGGACGGTCGTGATCGTATTGCACGATCCCACGCAAGCGCTGCGGTACGCAACAAAACTATGTAAAATATCCGCAGGGCGCGTCGATCTGCTGGATCCGACACGGATGGATACGGCACAGCTCGAGTGCTCCTTGCGGGAGATATACCCAAATTTGAGAATTCATACCGATCCGCTGTTCTGCTATACAGACGGACGGGAAGGAGAAGAAAATGCTGACCTTTAATCGTTATTTGCGTGCCACGTCGCTGGAGGAGGCATATACGGAGGCGCAAAAGAAAAGCAGTGTTGTCCTTGGCGGCGGCATGTGGCTCCGCCTCGGAAAGCGCCGTATCGGTACGGCGATCGATCTGTCCGACCTGGGGCTTTGCGGCGTGGAGGAGACGGAGGATTCCTATCGCATCGGTGCCTATACAACGCTGCGGGATCTGGAATGCCATGCTGCGCTGAATACGCAGTACAGCGGTGTGCTGCGAGAGTCGCTGCGCGCCATCGTCGGCGTTCAGTTTCGTAATCTTGCCACGGTCGGCGGCAGTGTGTTCGGTCGCTTTGGCTTTTCCGACGTCGTGACCGTGCTGCTTGCGCTGGATGCGTCGGTGGAGCTGTATAAAGCGGGTGTCGTGTCGCTTGAGCGCTTTTGTACCATGGGGCGCGTCAACGATATTTTGACGCACGTAATCATTCCCAAGCGCAGCCTTTCCGTCAGCTATCACGCGCAGCGCAATTCGGCAACGGATTTTCCCGTGCTTAACGTTTGTGCAGCACGCAACGGGGAGCAGGTGACGGTCTGCGTTGGTGCGCGTCCTGCCCGCGCTGTGGCATACCGCTACACGCTTGACGGTACTGCAGGGAAGGCGGAGCGCATTGCAAACGAGATCGCCTCGCGTGCCGTGTTTGATTCCAATACCCGTGCGACGGCGCGCTACCGCCGGCACCTGTGCTGCGTCCTCGTTCGTCGGGCGCTTGATGACATTTTGGAAAAGGAGGAAGCATGATGGAGATCACCTTGACTCTCAACGGCAATAAGATCACCGCATCGGTGGCGCCTGATACCGTATTGCTGGATTTTCTGCGTGAGCACGGCTGTGCCAGCGTCAAATGCGGCTGTGAAACGTCAGGCTGCGGTCTGTGTACAGTCTTCCTTGATGATAAGCCCGTGCTTTCCTGCTCGGTGCCGGTCGTCCGCGCAGACGGCCATAAAGTGACGACGCTGGAGGGGCTGCAGGAGGAAGCGGCGGAATTTATCGGCTTTATTGCCGATCAGGGCGCGGAGCAGTGCGGCTTCTGTAATCCCGGCTTTGTTATGAATACCATCGCGCTTTTGCGTGAAAATCCCGATCCGACCGACGATGAGATCCGCGCTTATCTTGCGGGAAATCTATGCCGTTGCTCGGGTTATGAGGGACAGACGCGCGGTATTCGCGCTTATCTCAACGCAAAAAAGGAGGGAAGACTTTGAAACAGGAATTGAAGTCTGTGGGCAAGGGCGTCCGTAAAAAGGACGCGATGCAGCTGCTGCTCGGTAAGCCTGCCTACGTGGATGACGTTACTCCCTCGGATTGCTTGGTTGTTAAGGTGCTGCGCAGCCCGCACGCACACGCGCTGATCGAGGAGATCCATACCGACGTGGCAATGCGTGTGCCCGGCATCGTTGCCGTTTATACCTACCGTGATGTGCCGCAAAAGCGATTTACTATGGCGGGACAGACCTATCCCGAGCCCTCCCCCTATGACAGATTGATTCTTGATCGCCGTCTGCGCTTTGTCGGCGATGCGGTTGCCATTGTTGCCGGTGAAAATGAGGCGGCGGTGGATAAGGCGCTGCGTCTGATCAAGGTCAGATACGAGGTGCTGACGCCGCTGCTTGATTTTCGCAGTGCGTTGGATCACGAGATCCTGGTGCACCCGGAGGAAAGCTGGCACGCGCTGTGCGATGTAGGAGCGGACAACCGCCGCAATCTTTGCGCACAGGGCATGGAGTCGGACGGTGATGTGGAGCAGGTGTTTGCTGATTGCGACGTCGTTCTGGAGCGCACCTTCCACACCAAGGCATGCCATCAGGCGATGATGGAAACCTTCCGTACCTATACCGAGATCGATACCTACGGTCGCTTGCACGTGATCAGCTCGACGCAGATCGTATTCCATGCGCGCCGCATTCTTGCCAACGCGCTGGATATTCCCAAATCCAAGATCCACGTTGAAAAGCCGCGCATTGGCGGAGGATTCGGCGCCAAGCAGACGCTGGTGGCGGAGATTTATCCTGCCTTTGTCACCTGGAAAACCGGACGTGCTGCCAAAATGATCTACACGCGGCGCGAATGTCAGATCGCGGGATCTCCGCGCCACGAGATGGAGGTCAAGGTCAAGTTGGGTGCCGACCGCGACGGAACGATTCGTGCGCTGGACGTGCATACGCTGTCCAACACAGGTGCCTACGGTGAGCACGGCCCGACGACGGTCGGTCTGTCGGGGCATAAATCCATTCCGCTGTACACCGGCTCACTCGAAGCATTCCGCTTTGCGTGGGACGTCGTGTATACCAACGTTGAGTCCGCCGGTGCCTACCGCGGCTACGGTGCAACGCAGGGCATTTTTGCGGTGGAATCTGCGGTGAACGAGCTCTCTGAAATGCTGGGACTGGATCCCGTTGCCGTCCGTATGAAGAATATGGTAAAGCAGGGGCAGATCATGCCCGCCTATTATAACGAGCCCGCCTCCGCCTGTGCGCTGGATCGTTGTATGCAGCAATGTGCGGATGCCTTCGATTGGGCGAAAAAATATCCCGTGCGTGTGACGGAGAACGGAAAAATCAGAGCGGCGGGCGTTGCCATGGCAATGCAGGGCTCGGGTATTTCGGGCGTTGACGTCGGCTCGGCATCGGTCAAGCTGAACGACGACGGCTTTTACGTTCTTCGGATCGGCGCTGCCGATATGGGCACGGGCTGTGATACTATTCTTGCGCAGATGACGGCAGAGTGCATGGATTGCGCAATCGAGGACGTGATCGTGTTCGGCGCGGATACCGATGCCTCACCTTACGATTCGGGCTCATACGCCTCCTCAACGACCTACGTCACGGGACGTGCGGTTGAAAAGGCTTGCCTTGAGCTGAAAGAGAAAATGTGTACGGTGGCAGCAGAGCTGCTTGACTGCCCGACTGCGGACGTCGTCTTTTGCGGACGTGAGATCTCACGCGCAGACGGCACGGCCTCGGTCAGCCTTACGGACGTTGCCAACAAATCCATGTGCAGGAATAATATTGCCCTGGAGGCGACCTGCTCGCACTCCTCGCCGACCTCGCCTCCTCCCTTTATGGTGGGTATGGTGGAGATCGAGCTGGATAGGGAAACCGGCACGGTCGAGGTGCTGGATTACCATGCGGTGGTCGATTGCGGAACGGTCGTCAATCCCAATCTTGCCCGCATTCAGACCGAGGGCGGTCTGGTGCAGGGAATCGGCATGACGCTGTACGAAAATATTCAATATGACGAACGGGGGCATTTGAGCGAAAATTCGCTGATGCAATATCGAATTCCGACACGTCTGGAAACGGGACGGCTGCACGTCAGCTTTGCGCCCAGCTACGAGCAGAGCGGTCCGTTTGGTGCCAAGTCCGTCGGTGAGATCGTCATCAATACGCCGGCACCTGCCATCGCGCATGCTATTTACCGTGCAACGGGACGCTGGTATCGTGAGCTGCCCATCCTGCCGGAGCACGTCGCACTGGGTGATACGGTGAAATGATATGATTCATATAATTTATATGGCAGCGGGGCAATCCCGTCGCTACGGCACAAACAAACTGCTGGAGCAATACGAGGGCCGTCCGCTGTATGAGCACGGACTTGACGCGCTGCTGCGAGCAACGGACGGCAGACAGGACTGCTCACTGATCGTAGTGAGCTGCTGGCAAGAGATTGAACGCTCGTTGCGTGCCGGGGGTATTCGCTGTGTCATGTGTCCGGACAGTCATCTCGGTGTGTCGTACACCATACGGGCCGGGATCGCTGCCTGCGGTACGCTTGCATCCGGAGATTATCTCTGCTTTTGTGTGGCGGATCAGCCGCTGCTGCGCGCGGAAACGATTGCGCGGTTGCTGGATGCGACACAGCAGACACCGCTGACGGCTTGTCTTTGTGCGGACGGGGAGCAGGGAAATCCCGTGCTGTTTTGCGCAAGCCTTGCGGAGGAGCTGTGCGCCTTGGATGGCGATCGGGGCGGAAAAGCTGTGATGCGTCGCCATCCGGAAAGGCACGTTGATGTTCCGTGTGCTGCCGAGGAACTGCACGACATAGATATACGGGCATAAAAAGAAGCTGCGACAGACGTGCATCTGTCGCAGCTTTTTTATGAATTTTTTCAGTTCAAGCCGAAAAAGCCTTTTGCATAGCGCTCACTTCTTGCATTGTGTGCGCGCAGAAGCTCGACGCATTCGGCATCGTTTCCGCCGTGCAGCGACCACTCGGAGAGCAGCATACCCTGCGGGCGGCAAAGCTCCTCGTACATGGGATAGAAGGCATCCAGCGCAAACTGTACGAATTTGACCATGCGGTAGGGGCCGTAGATGCGGGGACGGCCGCTGGTGCAATCAACAGCCACACAGTTGCCCGCGCGGATGGCTGCGGCGATGTCCTCATAGCTGCGGCTTTTGGCAACGACAACGGTGTGGAGAACGCCGGGCATTCCGGATACGGTGTCGGTATTGTGGCTGTCGCTGACACCGACGACGGGGATGTGCAGTCCTTGCGCACGCAGATCCGCCCACAGCGCTACGATGGTGTCAAGGCTGGTTTCGTCATTGAATTCCAAGGCGTCGTAGAGTCCCTCACGCAGCATTTGCTTGGTGGTCGGATCTGAAACAAAGTAGGTGTAATTCCATACCCAGTGCGGATGCGCCAAAAACGAAACGCCGCCAAGCTCCTTGGCACGACGGGAGATCCATACGTTCCATGCGTAATCCTCGGGATTTACGCCCTCATCAACGGTCAAGCCCTCCATGATCTTTGCCACCTCGGCGCGGATCTCATCGGGGCGGGAGCGCCAATCAGCGTTGATGCTCTCTCTGCCGCCAAAGTGCAGGGCGTGGATGCGCTCGGTGGGCAGGTGTACCTCCTCACCAAAGAGCAGCGTCATATCCACCGGGGCATTGGCAAACAGCTTCATCGCCTTTTCGGAGGCGAAATGGATATAGTGGTCGGTGATGGCAAGAAAATCGTGACCCCAGGCGCGATAGTTGCCGACCGTGCGGGCGGCGTCCTGCCGTCCGTCGGACTCCCAAGTGTGGCAGTGCAGCTCACCGCGCAGCGTGCGGCAGCCGTACAGATCGGGCGCCAGGGAGTACAAGTAAAAGTGATAGGTCATATCGTGATCGTAACGAACGCGATGGTTGATGTCGTAGTGCATGCCGTGGCGCTCGTCCTCCGGACGCTGAACGCTGACAGCGTGCTTTTGCTCGCCCTTGAAGAAGTGAGTGAAGGACAGAGAGCCGTCCTCCTTCGCCACGCATCTGTAAACGGCGGCAGGGAAGTCACTATAGTGCGCGCAGGCGTGCTCGACCTCGCGAATGAACACCGAATAGGTCTTGCCGGGGATAAAGCGAGCGTTCTCACCCTGCGGATGCATGGTGATCGTGCTTTCCTGATCGGCAGGAACAACGGACGGAATAATGCGGAAATCTCGGGAGAATTGCTTCATGGCGCAGCATCCTTTCCTGAATAATATGGTTATTCGCATTTTAACACGGTAAGTGTTTTTTGTCAATGGGCATATGCAAAAAAGTGTAAAAAATCTGCGGTAGGGGAGGATCCTTACCGCAGTATTTATGATTGAATCGGCAGGTTGCCCTGCTCGAGGTCGGCGACGATACGGGCAATGGCATGCTCGTCATTGGTAACGGTCAGCATATCGGCGGCAGCCTTGGTCTCGGGGGTGGCGTTTGCTACGGCGATGCCGAGTCCTGCGCTTTGCAGCATACCGATGTCGTTGTTGTAGTCACCGACGGCAATCGTTTTTGCTTGCGGAATATGGAGGATGCTTGCCAGCTGCGTCAACGCGATGCCCTTGTGAATGCCGCGAGGAAGGATCTCGTACAGAGTAGCCTCGGAGCGAATAAAATCGTATGCGTGTGCGCGCGGATGGGCGTTGAGCAGCGCTTCGAGACGGCGGATATTTTCCTCGTTTTTGTCTGCGAAAACGATCTTGGCAATCGGCTCGGTGACGTCTGCGTAGTGGCAGGTGATGTTGGGAAGCCCGGTGATACGGCGAAAATCGCGCATGGCCTCGTTTTCGGTGCAAAAATACAGCGTATCAAACGTGTTGACCTGAATGCCGATGCCGGGGATATGCTCGTCAGCATAGCGAACCAGCTCCAGCACGTCGCGCGAGAGCTCTTGCGCCCAAAGATAGCTGCCCGTGCGGAAATCGTACAGACCGCCGCCGTTGATGCAGCCGATGGGAGCATTGGTGCGGACGCGCTGATAAATGTCAGCAACGAAATAGGGCATTCGTCCGGTAATAAAGGTAAAAATACCGCCCTCTGCCATAAAATAATCGATGGCGTCGAGGTTTTCTTTGGATACCGTATGATCGCTTGCAAGCAGTGTTCCGTCAAGGTCGGTGCAGAGAAGCACCCCTTCAAATCGTTTCATTTTGTTTAACCTTATCATCATAAAATTCGGGAATAGTATAGCATAAAAGGAGCGTACTGTCAATGCAAATTTCATTTGGCGAACCGTAATTTACATACGAACGATTGACAAAACGGTTGCCGTTGTGTTACAATATAGCAGTGAAAAACGCATGGCTTGCCCATGCGAATTCTCGGAGGTGTTTTATGCAAGCGCCCGTTCTTGCTATTTACGGTGACAGCATTTCGCTTGATTCCTACCCGCAGGGAGGATGGCCCTGTCGCGTTGAGGCTGTGCTCAAGCCTGCTAAAATTTACAATCACGCCATTGGTGCCAGCGGCTTATCGGGCACGACACCGAACAATACGGTCACATTTTTGGATCAGCCGCAATGGCAACATCCGGATGCGGAGATCGCGCTGATCTGGCACGGAACCAACGATTGGTACTGGGGCGCGCCTCTCGGAGAGGTCGGACAGGCGGATGAGAGCACTTATGCCGGCGCGATCGAGAGCACGGTGCATAAGCTGCGCACGGTCAATCCGCAGGTCAAGCTTGTTTGGATGACGCCGATTTTTCGCTGCCAGCCGCCGCACGGAATTGAGACGTATTCCAAAGAGGAGGCATGGGTCACCAAAAATCAAGTTGGCGCGACGATGCGGGAGTATGTCGACATTCTTTTCGCACAAAGCCGAAGACTGTGTTTTCCCGTGATCGATCTTCGTGTGCTGACCGGCTTTTCGGCAGAAAACAAGCACCTATATTATCGTGATATTGCTCACCCCTCCGCGCAGGGCTTTGATCGGATCGCCGATCTGATCGTTCGCCATTTGCGGCTGTGGTATTTGTAATTCCTTTGGCTTTTTGACAACGGAGGAGTAGAATGAAATTATATCTTTTGACGATAGGCATTGCCATGGCGCTGATCTCTGGAGTAAATATCGCTTTTGGGGTGGCATCCTGGTATTACGTTGTGCTTTCCGTGATCTGGTGTACTGCGTTGCAATTTGCGCTGGACGGTGCCATTGCGATTATCATTCGGTTAACGCCGGATCGATATTATGGGGTCGATCACCCTGCGTTTTACGTTTCTGCTGCCGAAAAAAAGCTGCTCGGACGGCTGCGGGTTCGTCGGTGGAAGGATAAGGTGTGGGAGCTTGGCGGTCTCGGTGGCTTCAGCAAAAAGCATTTGGATGATCCGACAAATCCCGTGTACATCGAAAAATTTATCATTGAATGCAATAAGGGAGTCGTTACTCACCGCCTCAGCTATCCGATTGGCTTTTTGGCAATGCTGACCTTGAGCGGAGCGTGTATATTTACGGTTGCGCTTCCTGTTGCGATTGTGAATTTGTATTTGAATATTCTGCCGACAATGGTTTTGCGGTACAATACTCCGGCGTTGAAGCGGCTTTTGACCCATATGCGAAAAACTGCCGCGTATTGCTCCGCGGAGGAGCAGCCGATATCTCATCAAAACGGGAACTGAGCTTCGGTTCCCGTTTTGATGCTTGTTGATTTTCCGCTATTCGTGCGAAATCGACAAACTTTCATATATATGACCGGACTTGTAAAAAAGAAAATTTTTTATTTTTGGAAATCTCTTGACAAACGCGTGTCGTTGTGATATAATATCGCCCGTGAGCGGATGCAAACGGCAGCTCACAGAGTATACGGAGATGTACTCAAGAGGCCGAAGAGGCGCCCCTGCTAAGGGTGTAGGCCGGTTATCCCGGCGCGAGAGTTCAAATCTCTCCATCTCCGCCAAAGAATAACTGTCATTCTGATACATCGGAATGACGGTTATTTTATGTTTAAAACACCATTTTGGGGAGCTTTTTGGGAGAGAAATCCCAAAATTGATTGTTTAAGCCTGTTTCAAATCGTTAAAAGACAAGTAATCGTTAAAATGTAGGTATAATCGTTGATTTGTTGGGGTAATCGTTAAATGATAGGCAACAATCGTTGACAGATAGTGATCTTTATGGTATAGTATACTTAAGGTGGTGATTATATGACATTGAACGATGCGAAGATCCTGTTATCGGAAAACAACATTGTTTTCGATGTGCGCGAATTTGAAAATGAAACAGCATATTGGCGCCATGTGTCAATGTTCCCTTATACGAAAAATGCAAAAACTTGTAAAGTCATTGCCTTGATCATTCGAAGCAATAATGGAAGAAACGATATTGAACTCCAGTTCAATGCTGTTGATAGCACCTTTCATTTTGAAGAACTGTGGTTTGGCAGTTATAGTTTTGAAATGTTTGATTATAACAAAGAAATGCTTGCTGACGATTTGTTAGATCGCATAAAGGAGATTCAAAGCGGCCAGTTCGTTGTAATTATTGCAAACGACCTCAAGAAGAGAACTTGGCTTGGGGATGCTTGTTTTGATCTGAACGATGATGACGATGCATTTGGACGAAGCGGTTTCGATAAAGCAATGGAACGAATCAATAAACCCAAGGGGCTAATCTCAAGATTGTTAAGAACGCAAAAACAATACGATATTTACGATTGGAATACTTATCGGTGCATAGTGAAATGATTTGCACCCCCTTATCCTAAAAATGCACCCCCTAAAATGACTTTGCACCCCCTAACCTTAAAAGGGGGTGCATTTGTATCAAAATTAGGGTTAGTCTTCAGAAAAAGACCGATGCTTTGTATCAAAGCAACGGTCTTTTTCAATAAAATAAATCCCTTGCCGGATTTGTGAAATACGCTATGCGTGGTGTAATACGGCTTCGTCATGTGAATTGCGCTGCGGCGCGTGAGGGGCTTTTTTTCATTTCACTTGATGCGGTTTTTAAATGATATTTACTCTTGACAAACGAGGATGCCGCCGTCGGAATTTCTTTGCGCTATATATGTATGTTATCAATAAAAACAGAGACTATTTGGCAACATATTTTAGAAGTTTGATGCTTGACAAAAATGCAGAAAAATGATATAATACCTCATATTTATTGAAATGCGTTGAAGAGGACACGCAGGCATGGTTCCGATGCAGAGAGTTGACGGGGGGTGCAAGTCAACGAGGAGAATGTCTGTAGCTCACCTCGGAGCAGCTGCGCTGAACGGTTTTCTTGGCTGAGTAGGGGCAGACGGAGGCTGACCGTTACAGCGGCTGTGTATATTCACGTTGAGTGGTCGCGCAAGCGGCAAAAAGAGTGGTACCGCAAGATTTTTGTATGAAGATCCTGTCTCTTTCATTTGGGGAAGAGGCGGGCTATTTTTATATCTGCCCTCGTTCATAGATGGTCAAAGGAGGATATTTCCTATGCTAACACTGGATAAAATCTTTCACGCATCAGTTGTGCTGAAGGACATCGTTCGCAAAACGACGGTGGTCAATTCTGTTGGAATTGCGCCTGAATGCGAGCTGTTTCTGAAGCCTGAAAACCTACAAAATACCGGCTCGTTCAAGCTACGCGGCTCGGGCTATAAAATTGCAATGCTTTCCGAGGAAGAAAAAAAGCGCGGCGTTATTGCTTGCTCCGCAGGAAACCACGCACAGGGTGTTGCGCTGGCAGCGGCAAAATGCGGTATTCCTGCATTGATCTGCCTGCCGGACAGTGCCCCCATCTCCAAGGTCGAGGCGACCAAGGCGTACGGCGCGCAGGTTTGCCTGGTCAAGGGCTGCTACGACGATGCTTATCAAAAGGCGCTGCAGCTTAAGGATGAGATGGGCTATACCTTCGTGCATCCCTTTGATGACGAAAACGTTATCGCAGGTCAGGGAACCATTGGTCTTGAGATCACGCGCGATCTTGACGACGTGGATGCCATCATCGTTCCCATCGGTGGTGGCGGTCTGATCTCGGGTGTGGCATATGCCATCAAGTCGATCCGCCCCTCCATCAAGGTATACGGTGTGCAGGCAGCGGGAGCGCCCAGTATGTACAATTCCATTCGCAGCGGTAAGATCGAAACGCTGTCCTCCGTTTCCACCATTGCCGACGGTATTGCCGTCAAGCAGCCCGGTGAGAATACGTTCAAGCTGATCAATGATTACGTAGATGATATTGCGCTGGTGACCGAGGACGAGATCTCCTCCGCCATCCTGGCGCTGATTGAAAAGCAAAAGATGATCGCAGAGGGCGCGGGTGCTGTTTCCGTGGCGGCTGCCATGTTCAATAAATTCCCCATCCAGGGCAAGAAGGTCGTCAGCGTGGTCTCGGGCGGTAACATTGACGTAACCAGCCTCTCCCGCGTCATCGAACGCGGCTTGATCAAGTCGGGACGCTCGTCCTCGCTGCTGATTGAGCTGATCGACAAGCCCGGACAGCTCAAGGACGTTTCCCGTATTATTGCGGACTGCGGCGGTAACGTTACCAGCGTCCATCATGAACGGGCAGGGGATACCGAGAGCGTCAACGGCTGCTATCTGCGTATCGCTATGGAAACGAGAAATTACGAGCACGTACAGCAAATCATGGAGGCACTTCGCGCAGAGGGCTTCAAAATCGTGGAAAATCGTTGAATTGAAAAGGAGACTATCATGAGTAAGATCGTATATACAAGCAATGCGCCCGATGCCATCGGCCCCTATTCCCAGGCGGTCGTGACGGGAAATCTGGTGTTCACCTCGGGACAGATCGCCATCAATCCCGCAAGCGGTGCGGTTGAGGCTACCACCATTGAGGCACAGACCGAGCAGGTTTGCAAAAATCTGTCTGCCGTGCTGGAGGCAGCCGGCTCCTCGCTGGACAAGGTCGTAAAAACCGTTTGCTTCCTTGCCGATATGAACGATTTCGCCGCCTTCAATGCGGTGTACGCCACCTACTTTACCGGTAAGCCTGCGCGCTCCTGCGTAGCGGTCAAGACGCTGCCCAAGAACGTGCTGGTTGAGATCGACACGGTCGCAGAGATCGGATAAGGAGAGCAACATGGACGCAAGTAAGTACAGCGCGGGGTATTATATGCCCCCCGAGGTGTGTCTTGATTGGACGCGCCGCGAACGCATCGAAAAAGCGCCTGCGTGGTGCAGCGTAGATATGCGCGACGGAAACCAGTCGTTGGTCATCCCCATGAGCCTGCAGGAAAAACTGGAATTTTACAAGGTTCTGCTTGAGGTTGGCTTCAAAGAGATCGAGGTCGGCTTTCCCGCTGCCTCCGAAACGGAGTACGAGTTTCTCCGCACGCTGATCGAAAATGACATGATCCCCTCGGATGTGTCGGTACAGGTGCTGACGCAATGCCGTGAGCACATCATCCGCAAGACGTTTGAGGCGTGCAAGGGCGCACCCAGCGCGATCATTCATTTCTATAACTCCGTCAGCGTAGCGCAGCGCGAGCAGGTGTTCAAGAAGTCCAAGGAGGAGATCAAGCAGATCGCCATTGAGGGCGCCAAGCTGGTCAAGCAGTTGGCGTCGGAGTACGAGGGCAACTTCCGCTTTGAATACTCTCCCGAGAGCTTTACCGGCACCGAGCCCGAATATGCGCTTGAGGTTTGCAACGCCGTGTTGGATATTCTGGAGCCCTCCGAGGACAACAACGTCATCATCAATCTGCCCGTGACCGTCGAGATGAGTCTTCCGCACGTATACGCGTCGCAGGTGGAGTACATGCATAAAAATCTCAAATATCGTGAGCACGTGACCATCAGCCTGCATCCGCACAATGACCGCGGCACGGGCGTGGCAGACACCGAGCTTGCACTGCTTGCCGGTGCAGACCGCGTCGAGGGCACGTTGTTTGGCAACGGTGAGAGAACGGGTAACGTGGATATCATTACGCTGGCGATGAATATGTACTCGCACGGTGTCAATCCCGGGCTTGACTTCTCCGATATGAACAAGCTGGTCGAGGTCTACGAGCGCTGCACCAGAATGCACGTGTACGAGCGCTCTCCTTACGCAGGCGCGTTGGTATTTGCCGCCTTCTCGGGCAGCCATCAGGATGCCATCGCCAAGGGTATGCACTGGCGCGAGGACCACGATCTGCATCAGTGGACGGTCCCCTACATTCCGATCGACCCCAAGGACATCGGCAGAACCTATGACGCCGACGTCATCCGCGTCAATTCCCAGTCCGGCAAGGGCGGTATTGCCTACCTTCTGGAGCAGACCTACGGCTACGTGCTGCCTGCAGCGATGCGGGAGCATTTGAGCTACGCTTGCAAGGGCGTGTCCGACCACGAGCACCGCGAGCTTAAGGTATCCGACGTTCTGGAAATTTTCAAAAAGGAATATTTCGATTGCAACAGCCCGATCAAGCTGATGGATGTTCAATTTACCCAGCACGGCGAGGAAGTTGAAGCAGACGTTACCTTCTACGATACGGCGACCAAC
Source organism: Clostridia bacterium (assembly GCA_017452545.1). Taxonomy (GTDB): domain Bacteria; phylum Bacillota; class Clostridia; order Oscillospirales; family CAG-272; genus SIG644. The sequence continues at coordinate 37,447 of JAFTME010000083.1, forward strand.
GATCACGGCACCATTCATACCATTGGTAACGGTTCATTGGATGCCGTCAACAACGCGTTGTGTGTCTTTACCGGTAACCGTGATTTCCATTTGGCTGTCTATTCCGAGCACAGCCTGCAAAACAGTGGCGCGGGCTCCACGGCTGCGGCGTATATCTGTCTGGAGTGGCCCGACGGTGCCAAGAGCTGGGGGGCTTGCACCAACAACGATATCATTCGCGCGGGTGCCGAGGCACTGGTCTGCGCATTCAATAACAGAAATAAGCATTGATTTGGAGGAACAATCCCATGGGAATGACCATGACACAAAAGATCCTCGCCGCACACGCAGGTCTTGATAGCGTGGTGGCAGGACAGCTGATCAACGCCAAGCTGGACATCGTTCTCGGTAACGACATTACCACGCCCGTGGCAGTCAACGAGTTCAAGAAGGCAGGCTTTGACGGCGTATTTGATAAGGATCGCATTGCGATCGTACTGGACCACTTCGTTCCCAACAAAGACATTAAGGCTGCCGAGCAGTCCAAACAGTGCCGTGAGTTTGCTTGTGCACATTGCGTCAGCCATTTCTACGACGTCGGCAAGATGGGCATTGAGCACGCGCTGCTGCCCGAGCAGGGTGTCGTTACGGCAGGTGACTGTATCATCGGTGCGGACAGCCATACCTGCACCTACGGCGCGCTGGGCGCATTTTCCACCGGTGTCGGTTCGACCGATATGGCGGCCGGCATGGCTACCGGTATGGCTTGGTTCAAGGTTCCCGCAGCCATCAAATTTGAGCTGTCCGGCAAGCTTCCCGCCAACTGCAGCGGTAAGGACGTTATTCTGACCATCATCGGTATGATCGGCGTGGACGGCGCGCTGTATCGCAGCATGGAATTTTGCGGCGAGGGCGTTGCCAATCTGAGCATGGACGACCGTTTGTGCATTTGCAACATGGCGATCGAGGCGGGTGCCAAGAACGGTATCTTCCCGGTTGACGATATCACCAGAGCCTATATGGCAGGGCGCTGCGAGCGCACACCTGTGGAATATACGGCAGACGACGATGCGGAATACGAGCAAATCATCAAGATCGATCTTTCGACCATTGTTCCCACCGTTGCTTGTCCTCATCTGCCAGAGAATACGCATCCCGCGGCAGAGCTGACCGACATCAAGGTCGATCAGGTCGTCATCGGCTCCTGCACCAACGGTCGCATGGAGGACATGGAAACGGCGTATCGCATTCTGAACGGGAAGAAGATTGCTGACGGTATTCGCTGCATCATCATTCCCGGAACCATGCAGATCTACCGTGATTGCGTGGAAAAGGGCTACATCACCTCCTTTATCGACGCCGGTGCGGTCGTCTCTACGCCCACCTGCGGTCCGTGCCTTGGCGGTTACATGGGTATCCTTGCTGCAGGCGAGAGATGCATCGCCACGACCAACCGTAACTTTGTCGGTCGTATGGGTCACGTGGAGAGCGAGGTATACCTTGCCAGCCCCGCAACCGCAGCCGCAAGCGCGCTGACCGGCTACATTACCAATCCGGAGGTGTGATATGAACACGCAGGGTCATGTTTTTAAATATCCCGACAACGTCGATACCGACGTTATCATTCCCGCTCGTTATCTGAATACTGCCAATGCAAAGGAGCTGGCGCTGCATTGCATGGAGGATATCGATACCGAGTTTGTAAAAAAGGTGCAGCCGGGCGATATTATGGTCGCAGGCTGGAACTTTGGCTGCGGATCCTCCCGTGAGCACGCGCCTCTGGTCATCAAGACCTGCGGTACCGGCTGCGTCATTGCCAAGAGCTTTGCCCGTATTTTTTACCGCAACGCCATCAACATCGGACTTCCCATTCTGGAATGTCCCGAGGCGGCGGATGCCATTGAAGCAGGCGATGAGGTCAGCGTAGATTTTGATACCGGTGTGATCACCGATATCACCACGGGCAAGACCTGGCGCGCACAGCCGTTCCCGCCCTTTATTCAGAATATCATTGCCAAGGGAGGCCTGCTTGCCTCTCTCAAGCAGGATTGAGAGGTGCCTCCATGCAGAAAAATATTGCAGTCATCCGCGGTGACGGCATCGGTCCCGAAATCGTGGAGCAGGCACTGAAGGTGCTGGATAAAATTGCAGAGATGTACGGTCATACCTTCGTTTACGATGACGTAGACATGGGTGGCTGTGCCATTGATAAATGGGGCGATCCGCTGCCGCAGGTGATGCTGGACAAATGTCTTGCATCGGACAGCGTGCTGATGGGCTCGGTTGGTGGTCCCAAGTGGGACGGCGTTCCCGGTCCCATGCGTCCCGAGAAGGGCTTGCTTCGTCTTCGTGCCGGTATGGGCGTGTATTCCAATAATCGTCCTGCAAAGATCTGGCCGCAGCTGGCAAGCGCATCACCGCTTCGTCCTTCCATCGTTGAGAAGGGAATTGACTTTATCATCGTCCGTGAGCTGATCGGCGGTGTTTACTTCGGTAAGCACGAGACCGAGGAGCAGGACGGTCAGCTACTTGCCACCGATACGATGAGCTATTCCGAATCGGAGATCGAGCGCATCGGACGCATCGGCTTTGAAACGGCGCGTAAGAGAGGCAAGAAGCTGTGCTCGGTGGAAAAGAGCAACGTGCTGGATTGCAGCCGCCTTTGGAAAAAGGTGATGCACCGTCTGGCTGCAGAATATCCCGACGTTGAGCTGTCCGATATGCTGGTTGATAACTGCGCGATGCAGATCGTCAAGAATCCTGCACAGTTTGACGTGATCGTGACCGAGAATATGTTCGGTGACATTCTTTCCGACGAGGCTTCTATGATCACCGGCTCGATCGGTATGATCCCGTCCTCCAGTCTGGGTGCGACGACGTGTGGCTTGTACGAGCCCATTCACGGCTCTGCGCCTGACATCGCAGGCATGGATATTGCCAACCCCATCGGAACCATTCTTTCGGCAGCCATGATGCTGCGCTACAGCTTCGATATGGCAGAGGAGGCAGATGCCATTGAGCGTGCCGTTTCCGCCGTGCTGGATGCCGGCTGGCGCACGGGTGACATTATGCCCTCGGATGCCGAGGAGGTGGCTGCTTGCCGCAAGGTCGGCTGCTCCCGTATGGGTGAGCTGATCATTGAACAAATCGCAAAATAAGAAAAGGAGAACCTATATGCTTTTATCCGGCGCTGATATTATTGTCAGAACCATGATCGAGCAGGAATGTAAGACCATTTTCGGATACCCGGGCGGTCAGATCATTCATGTTTACGATTCTCTTTATAAATACCGCGACGAGATCGATCACGTGCTGACGGCACACGAGCAGGGCGCGGTGCACGCTGCCGACGGATATGCACGTGCGACGGGTAAGGTTGGCGTTGTCTTCGCAACCTCGGGACCCGGCGCGACCAATTTGGTGACGGGAATTGCTACTGCATATCTGGATTCCGTTCCGCTTGTTGCCATCACGGGTAACGTTATGAGCTCGCAAATTGGTACGGACAGCTTCCAGGAGATCGATATTACGGGTATTACGCTGCCCATCACCAAGCACAATTATTTTGTCAGCTCGGTGGAGCAGCTGGCTGACACCATTCGTGAGGCATTCCGTCTTGCCGCCTCCGGGCGTCCCGGTCCTGTGCTGATCGACGTTCCCAAGGACGTTCAGATCGCAAAATGTGAATACGAGCCGCAGCCTCCGGTGCAAAAGGATGAAAAGTTTGCGGCAAAGGACATCCGTATAGAGGCTGCTGCTGCTTGTATCAATGCTTGTGAGCGTCCTTATCTGTATTTCGGCGGTGGCTTGATCTCTTCCGATGCGACGGACGAGCTGCTGGCGCTTGCCGAGCTGATCGATGCGCCGATCGGCTGCTCGATGATGGGACTTTCCGGTGTTCCCACCGATCATCCGCGCTATCTCGGTATGCAGGGTATGCACGGTCATTACGCTTCTTCTATGGCGATGCACCATGCAGATTGCATCATCGCACTCGGCGTTCGCTTCAACGACCGTGTAACGGGCAACCGTGCCAAGTTTGCGCGCGGTGCCAAGATCGTACATATTGACATTGACGGCGCTGAGTTGTCCAAGACGGTTACGCCGATGCACGGCTTGCGCGGCGACGTAAAAGAGACGCTGAAAAAGCTGCTGCCGCAGCTGAAGGCGGTCAAGCGCCCCGAGTGGCAGGCAAAGATTGCGCAGTTTAAGGTGGAGGAGGAGCAAACGCTGGATCACCGCGAGGGCATGACGCCCCGCCGTGCGCTGCTGACGCTCAACCGTCATCTTGGCAACAACACGCCCGTAGCAACTGACGTCGGTCAGCATCAGATGTGGGCGGCACAGACGGTGAAATTTAAGAACACGCGTCGCTTTATTTCCTCGGGTGGTCTTGGAACCATGGGCTTTGGTATGGGTGCTGCCATCGGTGCGCAGATGGGCACGGGGGAGCACGCCGTACTGGTAACCGGTGACGGCAGCTTCGGTATGTGCCTCAACGAGATGGCGACTGCCGTATCCCGCCGCGTTCCGCTGGTCATTCTGCTGCTCAACAACGGTGTGCTGGGTATGGTACGCCAGTGGCAGACGCTGTTCTTCGATAAGCACTACTCCCACACGGTGCTGGACCGCAAAACGGATTTCGTTGCGCTGTCCCATGCCTTCGGTGCTGAGGGCGAGCTGGTACAGACGCCGGAGGAGCTGGATGCAGCACTGACGCGTGCGTTTGCATACGACGGACCTTATCTGATCGATTGCCGTATTGACAAGGATGAATTCGTGCTTCCCATGCTGCCTCCCGGAGGCTCCATGGATGATATTATTGTAAAGGTGGGTGACTGATATGGAACGATTTTTGCTTGCCGTTCTGGTTCGCAACGAATTGGGCGTTCTGAACCGTATCACCAGCATGTTCCGCCGCAGACAGTTCAATATCTGTTCTTTGACTGTTAGTGAGGCGGAGTCCTCCGAATACTCCCGCATTACGCTGCAGGCGGACGGCGAGGAGAGTGCAAAGGAGCAGCTGATCAACCAGCTTTACAAACTGCCCGACGTTGTTTCCATCAAGGAGTTGCACGAGCACGAGTCGGTCAGACGGGAGCTTGTACTGATCAAGATCAAGAACGATCCGACAACACGCAACGATGCGCGCGCGGCTGCGGAGGCGTTTGATGCGACGATCCTGGACTACACCAAGGATTCCATTATTTATCAGCTGACTGACGACAGCCGACGGATCGATGATTTTATCGATTTGATGCACGATTTCGGAATTACTGAGATCTGCCGCACCGGTATCGTTGCTCTGGACCGCGGTGAAAATACCATCCGCAAGGTCAATTATCTTTGATTATTTATTGTACGTTCATCACTTATTCACTTACTAATTATATTTTTAAGAAAGAAGGAACACTATCATGGCAAGAATTTTTTATCAGCAGGATTGCGATCTGCAGAAGCTCAGCGGCAAGACCGTTGCAATTATCGGTTACGGCTCTCAGGGCCACGCACACGCGCTCAACCTCAAGGACAGCGGCGTTAACGTTATCGTCGGTCTGTACGAGGGCTCCAAGAGCTGGGCGAAGGCTGAGGCACAGGGCCTGAAGGTTATGACCTCTGCCGAGGCCGCAAAGGCTGCAGATCTGATCATGATCCTGATCAACGACGAGAAGCAGGCGGCTCTGTACAAGGAGTCCATCGAGCCCAATCTGACCGAGGGCAAGACGCTGGCATTCGCACACGGCTTTAACATTCACTTCGGCTGCATCAAGCCTCCGAAGAACGTCAACGTTATCATGATCGCTCCCAAGGGCCCCGGTCACACCGTTCGTTCCGAGTACCAGGCGGGCAAGGGCGTTCCTTGTCTGATCGCTGTTGAGCAGGATGCTACCGGCGATGCATGGGATATCGGTCTGGCTTACGCGCTGGGTATCGGTGGTGCGCGTGCGGGCGTTCTTGAGACCAACTTCCGTACCGA